>JBJMWF010000152.1:0-21656 GCA_045810265.1 Vitreoscilla sp.
CATCCACCAGGGCCTGGAAATGCGCCGCCAGCAGCCTGGCCGCCATGCGGCCGTCCAGGCGCCGGCTCCAGCTGCCGCCGGCGTCGTCGCTGTGCAGCACGACGCCGCCATGTGCGGTGATCCAGCCGCTGGCCGGCGTCGGAAAGCGCACGGACACCAGCTCGGTGCTCACCGGCACGCGCGCCGGCGTCCAGTGGCGCCCGTGGTCGTCGGAGGTCAGCACCTGCCCGTTCAAGCCCGCGGCGACCAGCCGGCCGCCTGCGCGGGCCACCGCCAGCAGCGGCAGCCGTCCCGGCGAGGCCAGCAGCGGCGCCGGGGCATCGAGCGGGTCGAGGTAGGCGTTCCGCCCGGCGGGTCGACACAGGCAGACCGCAGCCGCCAGCAGGCCGGCCAGGGCCAGCAGCGGCAGCGGCGATCGCAGGAAGAGGCGGCCAGGGCGCATCGCGGGCTCGGTTGGCTTTCAGCGGTACCCGCTGGCGGCCAGGGCTTCCGGCGAGAAGTAGTTCGGCGGCAAGGGGTCGCGCTTGTGCCAGCCGGTCATGCCCGGCTCGACCCAGCCCGACAGCGAGTAGACCGACTTGGCATGGTCGTAGAAGACCTGGGCGTCCTGGCGCGGAATGCCGGTCTCCTGCGCCACGTACAGCGGCCACACCGACGAGCGATACAGCTTGCCGGCCTGGTCGAAGGCTTCATAGAGCGCGAAGTTCCAGCTGTCCTCGTCGAGGTAGTAAACGCGCCGGCTGTAGATGTGGCGGGCGCCGGCCTTCAAGGTGGCCTCGACCACCCACACGCGATGCAGCTCCCAGCGCATGACGTCGGGGTTGACGACGTTGGGCGTCAGCACCGTCTCCATCGGGCTTTCCTGGGCCTTGTAGGCGTTGTAGGGGATGAACATCTCGCGCCGCCCGAGCAGCTTGAAGTCGAAGCGGTCCATCTTGCCGTCGAAGCCGGCGATCTCGTCATAGACCTTGACGCCGCTCTCGGACGCGTTGACCGTGTCGTACTTGAACTCCGGCGCCAGCCGCACGCGCCGCTGGCCCTGGGTGTAGGACCAGGCGTTCTGCTCCTTGATGTCCAGGCGCAGCGGGCTGACCCGCATGTCGCGCGATCCGGAGCGCGAGGCGGGCGCGCTGATGTAGTTGACCAGGCGCAGGAAGTACTCCGGGTCCTTGACGCTGGGGTCCCAGTACTGGTGTTCGTAGTCGACCGCCGCGCGGTAGATCATCGACCTCGCGCCCGAGCTGTCCATCAGCCAGGCCACGTACGAGTCGGCGCGTTCATAAGGCGCCTTGTAGCGCAGCGTCGCGTTCCACATCGCTTCCTTGCCCGAGTGCGGGATCGGGAACGGCACCTGCATGTGCGCGCCCGAGATGCCGTCGCCGTCGCCCACCAGCTTGGCGCTGTTGATGTTGCGCACCGTGTTCTCCAGCACCGCCTTGGGCAGCGACGCCGTTCGATGGGTCGGGTAGACGTCGATGCGATAGCCCGGATAGGTCTTGAGCAGGTAGCGGCTGGCCTCGTTGAGCTTGTCGCCGTACTTGTCCATGTTGGCCGCGTTGATCGAGAACAGCGGCTTTTCGGCGGCGAAAGGATCGGTGTACGGAAAGCCGCCCGCGGTGCTCACGGGCTTGTAAGGCTCCACCGGCTTGGTCAGCGTCGTGGCAGGGTCGTAAGCGGGGATGCTGCCGTCGGCGTTGCCGGCGCGCAGCGCGCCCACCTCGGTCAAGGTCTTGCCGATCTGCGCGGCCTCGTCCGCCGTGGCGCTCGCGAACGCCTGCAGCGCTGCCAGGGCCAGCACGGTGCCGGCCAGGAATCGATGAGCGTGTGTCATGTCTCGGGTGCTCCTGCGTTCAGAAGGAAGTCTTGAAGCTCACGTTGAGCCAGCCGCGATCGTTCTGCCACCAGGTGCCCGAGCCGCCGGTCAGGCCGCCGGTGGGTGTGTTGATGGCATGCGAATGCCCGCCGGTGTAGGCGACCTTGAACATGTATTTCTGCTTGACGTCGAACTGCAGGCCGGTCTGGTAGATCAGCTGTCCCTCGGCAATGGTGGCCGCGTTGGCGTTGCCCTTGAGGCCATAGCTGAAGAAGGTCGGCGCGCTGAGGTCGACGCCGGGGAACACCTGCAGCCAGCGCGGCTGGACGTTGGCCGAGATGATCCACGCGCCGCCCCGCGTGATGCAGCCGTTGTCCTTGGTGCCCCCGCCGAACACGCCGGCCGCGCTCGTGCACGAGGGCGAGCCGACCACCTGGTAGCCAGCCGGCGCGCCGAGTGCGCCCGCGCCGAAGGCGGCGCCCGCCGCATTGATGCCCGGGTCGTAGGTGACCTTCTGCACCTTGGAGTAGGCGAGCTCGGCGACGAACTCGCCCGCCTCCCACAGCGGCGTCTTGGGCAGCAGCTTGACGACGTTGACGACGGCACCCACGACGTTGCCGCGTGCCGGCCGGTCCGAGTCCAGCAGGGCGTTGAAGGCGGCGGCTGTCTTCAGCGAGGTGTTCTGCCGCATGGTGAGCTCGGCGCCCACGTTCAGGCCCCAGAGGTTGGTCTCGGTCGCCAAGCCCACCAGCCGGTTCTTCTGGTCGTTGTAGGTCATGCCTATCGTCTGGCCGAAGTCCGGCGAGTAGAGCTCGCCGATCATCTTCTCGTAGAACTGCCGATAGACCAGGCTCGCGTTGGTGCCGCCCCATTCCTGCGGCCCGTACTTGAGCAGCAGGCCCCAGTCGCCGCCGTCCTTGGGCGGCTTGTACTTCTCGGGCAGCACGGACGGCCCGTTCGGGCCCCAGAACGCACCGGCGAAGTATTCGTAGAAGGTGCCGGCCTCCGGATAGCGCCGGTGGCGCCATTCCAGCGTGTATTCGCCGGACAGCGAGAGCGCCGGTGTCATGGTCAGGGTGCCGGTCAGCTGGTTCATCGGCAGCAGGACTTCCTTGGTCTCGACGCCCGGGCTGGTCGCGGCCTTGCTGTTGTCCACGGCGGACTGGTCGTAGGCGATCGAGGCGTGGTAGCTCTGGGGGAACAGAGAGTTGCCCCAGAACACGCTGTGGCGTCCGAGCTTGAGCGACGCGGTCGAGGTGCCCAGGTCGACGGTGGTGAAGACGAAGGTGTCGAGCAACTCACCGGCCGGGCCGTGGATGTAGCGCCAGGTGTATGAGGAGTACTCGCCGTTGGCATACCAGTTGTCGACGGTGTGCGTGGGATCGTCGACCTTGCGGCTGTAGGTCGGGTCGTACCATGCCGCACCGCTGATTCGCAGGCCCGATCGTTCCTTGTAGACGAGGTCCAGCTCCGAGAACGCGTCGACCCGGTTCAGGATGACGTCGCCGCGATCGAACTGGTTGTCGCCGATCGCCGAGAGCACCGGCGCGCCCGGGTTGGACAGCCGCATGCGGTCGTCGATCCTCTGCATGCGCACGCCCAGGTTGTAGCGCAGCTCGGTGTCGACCTCCAGCGCGAGATCGGGGTTGCCGGTATCGACGGTCAGCGCCCGCGCGCTCGCACAGAGCAGCGGCGCGAAGGCGGCCATGCATTGCGCCACCTGCACATGGCGGCGGTGCCGGAGGCGGCGCGTCCCATTCATTCGGATCCTCATGATGTCTCCTCGTGGTGGATAGGCACGCGTTCGCTCCGCCACCCCTCGACCGGACGTCGAGATGGCTACGCGCATCGTTGTGGTGAAACGCCGCGTCGGGGGCGCGCGGCCTGTGCGGACGTCGCGGCTACCAGGCCGCCGCGGCGTTGATGAACTCGCTGTAGTACGGCTGGTGGGCCAGCATGCCGCCGTCCACCGGCAGGTCGACGCCGGTGACGAACGCACCATCGTCGGAGGCCAGGTAGGCCACCGCGGCGGCGACGTCCTCCGGCAGCCCCAGGCGGGGAGTCAAGGTGTTGTCGGCCATGATCTTGACCATCGCGCCTTGCACGTTCTTCTGTCCGCCCTCGGTGCGGATCAGGCCCGGACACACGGTGTTGCAGCGGATGCCCTGCTTGCCGTAGATGGTGGCCACGTAGCGCGCCAGCGTGATCACGGCGGCCTTGGACGCGCCGTACGCGATGTTGGCCAGGTCGCCGCGATGGCCCGAGCCGGAGGACGTCATGATGATGGCGCCGCCGCCCTGCTTGAGCATGTGCGGGATCGCATACTTGCAACCGGCGACATAGCCGCGGACGTTGACCTCGAAGGTGCGGTCCCAGATGCCGAATTCGATGTCGACCGGGTTGCTGTCCTGCTTGATGTGCTCGGGCGCCATGATGGCCGCGTTGTTGTGCAGGATGTCCAGCCGCCCGAAGCGCGCCACCGTGGCTTCCACCAGGGCGCACACCGAGTCGGTGTCGCCGGCGTCGAACGCCACGCCCAGCGCGGCATCGCCCAGTTCCACCGCCAGTGCTTTCGCACGGGCGCCGTCGAGGTCGCCGATGACGACGCTCGCGCCTTCTGCCACCAGCCGCTTGCAGGTGGCCGCGCCGATGCCCGAGGCGCCGCCGGTGACGATCGCCACCTTGCCAATGAGTCGCTTCATGGGAGTCTTTCGTGAGGGGACGGGTCCGCGGCTTCAGGCCGTCGGCGACGTGTCGCGCACCGGGATCAGATCGCCGGCGACCGAGAAGCCCTTGCTCTGATAGGCCTCGAGCGCGCGCTTGAGTTCCTCGGACGATCCGTAGACCGCCTCGGAGGGATAGAACACGCGCGACGAGGCGCCCTTGCCCGGATCGACGCCCAGCGTGATCGCCACCTTGCTGCTGGTGGTGACGGTGGACAGCAGGATGAGGTCGCTGATCTCGACGTCGGTGTAGAAGCGCCGCGCGCCTTCCAGCAGTTCAGGCGTGACCATGGACGGCGCCGCCGCGACCGCGCTGGTGATGCGAAGCGCGGCCTTGATCTTCTCGGGCAGGCTGCTGTTCTCGAAGCGGCTGAGCTGCTCGACGAACGACTCGTCCAGGCCGGACTGCACCGCGATGGCGGCGCGCGCGTTCATGCAGTACTCGCAGCCCTGGTACTTGGCATTGAACAGGCGGATGCACTCGTGCACCACCGGGTCGAGCTGGATCGAGCCTTCGCTGGCGATCGGGATGCCGGACAGGCGGATCAGCTCGCTCGGGATCGCGATCTTGGCGGCAGGCGAGTCGCCGCCTTCTGTGAGCATGGTGAACCCGAGCACCAGCTCGGCGGGAATGCGGGGGGTGGTCGACATCGTGGGCTCCCGGGTCAGGCCGTTTCGGCTTCGAGCAGGCGGAACTCGGGCAGCGTGGCCGGCACCTGCTTGCCGGGCCGCACGCCGAAGGCGACGGTGCCGCGCTGGAACTGGTCCATCACGCTCAGGGCCTTGACGAAGTAGATGAACTGCTCCGAGCCCAATGCGGCCTGTACCCGCGCCACGTCCTCGTCGCTGATGTTGCTGGACTGGATGACGAAGATCTCGGCGAACTCGATGCACAGGCGTTCGGTCTGGCTGTACAGAGGCGACTTCAGGTACTGCGGGAGCGCGGCGATCTTGGCTTCGGTCAGGCCGGCCCGGGCGGCCGGCTGGTAGCGCAGGCCGAGGTCGAATTCGCTGGCCAGCAGCAAGGCCATCCGCAGGCGACAGACCTCGATGAGCACCGGGTCGACGCGCGCGATCGAGGCGTTGAAGTCCGCCATGAAGATGGCGTAGAAGCCCGGGCGCACGCCCCAGGTCTGGTCCAGCTCGGTGGGGCCGGGGGCGAGGTGCTGCACATGTGCCAAGGTTGTCTCCTTCAGCGTGGATCCGGGTCAGCGTGCAATCGAGCTAACACCGTTAAGTTGTGTTCGTATTCTCAAACTTCGTTCAGAAATGGCTCTAGGTATTTTTCCGGGGGTAGGGTCTGACTGCTGTTGAGCGAGACGGAACTTGGATGGCCGCGACGAAATCGGCTTGGGCATGCCCAGCCGATGACAGGCCCCGTTCATGTCATGCTCGACCCAGTGAACATGAGCGGAAAGCTGAAGAGCTGGGCGAGGCGCGTCAAGCGCGATGGAGTGACGCTCTGGTTCGCCTGCAAGCACCCCGGGACGCCCTGGTATGCGAAGGCGCTGGGTGTCTTCGTCGTGGGCTACGCACTGAGTCCGATCGATCTCATACCGGACTTCATTCCGGTGCTCGGCTACCTGGACGACGTCCTGCTGCTTCCCGGCCTGATCTGGCTGGCGATCAGGCTGTTGCCAGCGAAGGTTCTCGTCGAGTGTCGCAACGATGCCGACGCATGGATCGAGACCCAGGGGGCAAGGCCCCGGAGCCGTGTGGCCGCCGTGGTCATCGTCCTGCTTTGGGTGGCAGCCGGCACGGGCCTGTGCGTCTGGCTGATGCGTTCCCGCTGGTAGCGTTCCGATGCGACGCTACGCCTTCGGCGACAGCGCGGCACCGGCTTCGCGGCAGGCCTCGATGCCGCCTGCGATGAAACGCGCGTCGTAGCCGCTCGCGCGCAAGGCCAGAACCACCGATCGGCCGATCTCGTGGCCATGCGCGCAGTAGACCAGCACGGGCGTCTGGCGGTCCAGGCGCGGGCTCCACTCGGCCAGGCGTGCGGGATCGTGCCAGACCGCGCCGGCGAGCAGGTCGTCCGCTTGCGCGTAGGTCTGCGCGCGACGCACGTCGACCAGCTGCTTCGCACCCGCGGCGGCGGCGGGTGACACTGCCAAAGACACGCTGTCGGCCTCGACCGCCGCCCGGTATCTCGACTCCACCGCCTCGAAGCGCACGTTCTTCATGAAGGCGTCGACGTAGGCTGTCGCGCGGGCGCCGAAGTCCATGTGGTACGAATGCTCGTACATGTCGAGCGCAAGGATGGGCGTGGCACCCGCCAGCAGCTGGGTGTGGTCGGACGCCCAGTGCGTGACGAGCCGGCCCTCGCCGGGCGAGGCCGAGAGCAGCGCCCATCCCGAGCCGCCGCCCATGGCCTTGGCGAGTCCGGTGAACTCGGCGCGCCATCGTTCGAACGACCCGAAGTCACGCTCGATCGACACCGCAAGGCCACCGGGAGAAAGGACGCCGTCGCCGCCCAGGACATCGAAGTACAGCGCGTGCAGCCAAGCGGAGTTCGCTGCCACGAGCTCCTCGCGCTTCAAGCCGTTGATGACGAAGACGGGCGCTGTTGCCCAATCGAGCTGCGCCAGCGCGACGCGGATCGCGTTCAGGCGCTTGACCGCGCCCGCGTAGTTGTTCTCGTGGTGGCTGGCGATCAGGCGCTGCGACAGGCCGTCCAGCCTGGCCAGGTCGAGCGTGAGGGGTTGCGGTTGTAGTTCCATGCGGATCTCCTCGGACGTGGTCGGGCGGGCGACAAGGCGCCAATAGGCCGGTGACGACCGCCGACCCGAAGCCTTTGACGCCAAGGCCGTCTCGCGATCGTGTAACGACTATAACAAACGTGTCGCGATCACTACTTATTTCCGAGCCTGGCCAGCTCAGTTCGCGCGCCGCTCCACGAGCGCGGCGCGCAGGGCCTGCGGCGTCGTCCCGGTCCATCCCTGGAACGCGCGGATGAACGAGTTCGGATCCTCGAACCCGAGCAGGAACGAGATTTCCGCGCCCGACATCGACGAGTTCTGCAGATAGTGGTGCGCCAGCGAATTTCGCAGCGCGTCCAGCGTCTGCTGGAAGCTGCTGCCCTCCTGCTGCAGGCGCCGCTGCAAGGTGCGGCTGCTGACCCCCAGCTTGGTGGACACCGCCTGCATGGAGAGCTGGCCTGCAGGCAGCGCCTCGAGCAGCGCACCGCGCACGCGCTCGACCGTGCTGGCGCGCCGATCCAGGTCGGCCAGGCGCTGCCGCAGCGCGGGCTCGAAGAACTTCCACATGCCTTGGTTGGCGGTGAGGAACGGCCGCTGCATGTCCTCGGTCTTGAAGACGACGACAGGCTGCGGCGTCCGATCCACCGTGACCCCGAAGTAGTTCGCATAGGCGCGGCCGTCGGCGGCCGCAGTCGGCGCAGACGGCCATCCGACGCGCAGCGGATGCACCGGACTGCGCGTCGCCAGACGGGCCAGTTGCACCAGGAACACCAGCTTGAACGCCATCAGGACCGAGGGCGGTTCGATGGCGCGGTCCAGGAACTCGAGCGTCGCGGTGGTGCGAGGGCCCGAAGTCTCGACGTGCAGTGCCATCGGTCCGCTCAGTCGCTTGAACTTCGCGAGGCGGTCCAGCGCACTGCTCATGTCGGTGCTGCACAAGGCCACGAACAGTTCCGGATCGAACCAGTCGGCGGACATCCTGGCCGCGAACCGCAGCGGCGCGGGGCCATCCGCCGTGCCTGCCTCGGCCTCGATGGCCGACCACAAGCGGAAGTAGGTGGCCGAATCCAGGCGGGCGTTCTCGCGCGCCAGCAAGTCCCCGGGGAGTTGCGCGCGGCGCAGCACGTTGGCACCGTTGACGCCGGCGTCCTGCATCAGCAACTGCCAGCCAGGCCACACCGCGAAGGTGCCGGCGAAGCCGAGCCTGCCGTTCGGAGGCTGCGGGAGTTCGGTGACGTCGGATTTCATGGGACGAGTCTATGTCGCCCGAAACGGCGAGGCACCAGCGGAACGCGCCAAACGTGCAGGCATCGGATGGCGCGATTCGCGGCCGTTTGGCGCGTTCGGCGAGTGCGTTGTCGGCGGCCCGGCCTCAAAGTTCATTGCACCGCGGGCCGTCCCGCACCCACCCCAGGCCGATGAAATGAAGTACTACCTCTGCAAGTTCGTTCCGCCGCGCGCAGACTTCCTGCCGACCCTGACGCCTGACGAGCGCGAGTTGATGGAGGAGCACGGCAAGTTCCTCGACGCTCTCCTGGCCAGGGACGTGATCGTGGCGCACGGTCCGGTGCTGGACGACGCCGGCGGCTACGGCCTGTCGCTGTACCAGATCGGCGATGACCAGGACATCGAGGCATTGACGTCGCAGGATCCGATCGTCAAGGGCGGCGTCGGTCACTACGAGCACTACAGCATGCTTCACATCCGGTCGCGCGCCTGACGCCTTGCCTGCAAGGCCATTCACCACATCGAACGCCAGCGCACGCTGCACCCCGGAGTATCGAAATGAAGAAGACCGTCCTGATCACGGGCGCCTCCTCGGGCTTCGGCCTGATGCTTGCCAACCAGCTCCACCGACAGGGCTACGACGTCATCGGCACGAGCCGCGACCCGCACAAGCACGCGGGCGCCGTGCCGTTCAGGATGATGCGCCTGGACATCGACGACGATGCATCGATCAAGTCCTTCGCGCGGGAGCTGTTCAAGGACGTCAAGCGGCTGGACGTGTTGATCAACAACGCCGGCTACATGGTCACCGGCCTGGCCGAGGAGACGCCGCTGGAAGTGGGCCGCGAGCAGTTCGAGACCAACTTCTGGGGCACGGTCAAGGTCACCAACGCCTTGCTGCCGCAGTTCAGGTCGCAGCGGCAAGGGCAGATCATCACGGTCAGCTCCATCGTCGGCCTGATCGGGCCGCCGAACCTGGCCTTCTACACGGCATCGAAGCACGCCGTGCAGGGCTATTTCAAGTCGCTGCGGTTCGAGCTCGATCAGTTCAACGTCAAGGTCAGCATGGTGGAACCGGTCTGGTTCAAGACCAACCTGGGCAAGCACGCGGTCAACGTCGCCGGCTCGGGCATTTCGGACTACGACACCTACCGCAAGCAGGCCCGGGCGGCCACCCAGAAAGGCATCGACGAGGCGCAGGCACCCGACGCGGTGGTCGCCACGATCGCGCGGCTGATCGAGACGAAGCAACCCAGGTTCAGCAATCCCGTTGGAAAGATGACCGGCATGATCCTGTTCCTGCAAAGCTATGCGCCGTCGATGTTCGAGAGCTCGATCCTCAAGAGCGTGAAGACGGCGGCTTGACGGAGCCGGCCCTCAATCGGGCGCAGGCTCGCCGGGCTCGGTGAGCAGCTCCGCGGGGTCGTGAGCGAGGTACTCCGCGACGCGAAACGCGGCGGGCGCCCACCGGGCCAGCATCGCGGAATAGGCGAGCCGGGCGCCTTGCGTGTCGGGCGCGGTGGCGATGCCGGCTGCCTTCAGGATCGCGAGTGCCTGGTCCAAGCGCGCGCCGTCGGCGATGGCGCTGGTCGCCGCGGTGGAGGCGGGAAAGCGCTCGGCCACGAAGACGCGCTCCAGCAATCGGAGGAAGTCGTCGCTGTTGCGGTGCAACTGGCAGACGGCGGCCGAACGCTTGAGCCATCCGAACTGCGCATCGTCGAGCGCGCACTGCACGAGGGTGTCTGCTTCGAGAAGCGTGCCCAGGTAGAGCGACGTGTTGGGATAGCGGGTGTCGAATCGAAAGTAGAAAAGCAAGGGATAGAGGTGGTGCGCCTCGTGGACTTCCGCGAGTTCGCCGACCAGCTCCGACAGGCTCGAGTATCCCGTCTCGAAGCGGCCCTCCGGCCCCCAGCGGGCGATCAGTTCAGCGGCATTGGACGAGCCGCCGCTCATGCCCTTGATCTTCAGGCCCAATGCGTTGCGCGTGTGCAGGGCGCTGTAGATCTGCATCACGTAGGTGATGGTCAGCGTGAGTGCCGACGCCCCGATGAAGGCGTTGGCGACGAACAGCAGGCGCATGGCGCTCGTCTCGGGCACGAAGTCGCTGTTGGAGATGATGGACAGGCTGCTGCCGGCGACGTAGAGCGCGGTGATCCAGTCGTCCGGCGTCGCGCCCGAGGACCGGAGGATGCCGTGGCCCAGCTCAGGCAGCAGGATGAGCGCCGCACCGAAGGTGAGCAGCGCGGCCCACAGCACGACGGCGCAGACCAGCATCAAGGGCGCGCAGGCCGACAGCACGATCGTGGCGGGCGCGAACTTCCAGCGGGCCGCCAGGCGTGCGCCGCACCAGAGGCCGCGCGCGAGCCAGCGGCTCAGGCCCATGCCGAAGCGGTCGCCGACCTTGCTGCCGATCCGGGCGTAGAGCACGGTGACGAACAGGTCGAGGCCGCCGATGGCCATCAGCAGCCCGCCCAGCGCCTGCTCGACAACCTGTTTCACGTCGGGTCGCCGCCGGACCGCAGGACAGTCGCTGCGTCGTGCCGTTCAGGCCGCCAGCCTGCTGGGCGGCGCCGACTGATCCTGCGTCTTGCCCGTGCCCAGCAGTTCGTCGAACAGCGCGCGGAAGTGCACGACGGCCTTGCGCAGGTCTTCCGTGCTGGCCTCGCCGCGCTGGTCGAGCGAGACGATGCGTTGGGCGGCGCGGTAGTTGTTGACGACGACCGGATGGTCCACCGAGATGTCGGCCGCGCGCATCTCGAAGTCGGCCACCGGGTAGCCGCGCTTGGTCAGCAGGTCGCGCACCAGGCGGTCGGCTTCGATCAGCACGCCCTTGGGATCATCCACGAACGAGCCCTGCAGGCGCTTCCAGGACTGCGAGAAACGCGTCACCTCGGCCGGCGCCAGCGGCACGATCTCGAAGCGCTCGACGCGTTTCTGGCGCCGCCGCAGCTCGGCCTCGGCCTTGGCCTTGCTGCCATGGCGCTTGAGCACCGCGTCGTATTCCGGCCCGAAGCGCTCTCTGAGCCGCCTGGATTGGTTGCTGCCGTAGGCCAGCCACGCGACGACGGCGATGAGGATCACCGCGACGGCGACGATGGCGATCAGTGTGGTCGTGTTGATGGAGTCCATGCGAGTCTCCGGAGGTTCATGTGCCCGGTGCAAATCGGCAAATGGTGTTCCGGGCCAGCAGGCGGGGATCCGACCCGAGCCGTGTAACGGGCGTCGGAAGTCCGCGCAGGCGAGCAATAGTGCCGACTCCGGCGTCATCTTGACGGCCGGGCTGCCGATGAGATCGGGGACGCGCGACGATGTCGCGGCTGACCGGGGACTCAAGCGAAACCTCCGCTTGCTTTGGCCCGCTCTTCCGGCGATCGCCCGCGTCCGTCCGCTGGCAATCTGGCGGGCGAAACCAAAACGACGCGCCCATCGGAGTTCCATGTCTGCCCTGACCGAAGATCAAGCCCGCACCTACATGCACAAGCTGCTCGCCGCGATGGCGTCGGCCGGCGGATCCGACCTGTTCATCGCCAACGATTTCCCGCCCAGCATGAAGGTGGACGGCGGCATGAAGCCGATGACCACGCAGAAGCTGACGGCCGACGTCACCCGCGCCCTGGCGCACGCCATGATGACCGAGCGCCAGCGCGAGGAGTTCGCCAAGGAGATGGAGTGCAACTTCGCGGTGGCGATCCCGGGCACCGGGCGCTTTCGCATCAACATCCTGGTGCAGCAGCAGAGCGTGAGCCTGGTCTGCCGCACGATCGCCGCCGAGATCCCCAACTTCGAGAAGCTCAAGCTGCCCGAGGTGCTCAAGGAGGTCGTGATGGCCAAGCGCGGCCTGGTGCTGGTGGTGGGCGCCACGGGCTCGGGCAAGTCGACCTCGCTGGCCGCCATGATCGACCACCGCAACCGCACCTCGTCCGGGCACATCATCACCGTGGAAGACCCGGTGGAGTACGTGCACCAGTCGCAGAAGTCGCTGGTGACGCACCGCGAGGTCGGCGTCGACACCCACAGCTGGCACCACGCGCTCAAGAACACGCTGCGCCAGGCGCCCGACGTGATCCTGATCGGCGAGATCCGCGACGCCGAGACCATGGAGCACGCGATCGCCTTCGCCGAGACGGGCCACCTGTGCCTGGGCACGCTGCACGCCAACTCGGCCAGCCAGACCATCGAGCGCGTGATCAACTTCTTCCCGGAGGAGCGCCGCGCGCAGTTGCTGATGGACCTGTCGGCCAACCTGCGCGCCATCGTCTCGCAGCGCCTGGTGCGCCGCGAGGACGGCAAGGGCCGCTCGGCCGCCATCGAGATCCTGCTGAACACGCCGACGATCGTCGAGAAGATCTTCACCGGCCACTTCAACGAGATCAAGGACATCATGTCGCGCTCGCGCGAGCTGGGCATGTGCACCTTCGACTGGGCGCTGTTCGAGCTCTACGAGCAGCGCGTGATCGGCTTCGAGGAGGCGATCCGCAACGCCGACTCGGCCAACGAGCTGCGCCTGAACATCAAGCTGCGCAGCAAGCGCGGCGAGCCGTCGGCGCTGGGCGACGGCGGCGGGCTGTCGCTGGACATGGGTGACGACGAACCCGAAGCGGCCAGCGTCGACCCGGTGGAAGAACTGCGCAGGAAGACCGAGGCGCGCCACAAGGCCGAGGACGAAGAGATGGCCCGGCTGCGCGAGAAGAAGCGCCTGGCCGAGGCCGCGGCTGCGGGCGCGCAGGGCCGCTGACGCGCAAGGCCGGCGCGGCTTCGCCAGGAGGCCGCGACGCTCAGTGACCGGCGGCCAGCAGGCGCTGAAGCAGCGTGCCGGCCCAGTCGGGCAGCTCGTCGCCGAAGGCCTCGCTCTGCGTGAACTCGTCCTCGCCGAGCACGGCGCTGTGCGCCAGCTGACCCTGGCCGTCGACGGTCAGCGTGAGCCAGCCATGCTCGGCGGCTTCCCATTCGAACGAGATCCTGCCGTCGGGCTCGACCTGGACGGCAGGCGCGCGTGGCAGCCTGGAGACGAGTCCGAGCAGGCGTTCGGCGGCTTGCAGTGTCGAGGGTGACGGCGGCGTCCAGCCGCGCTCGGCGATCAGCGGTTCGACCTCGGCCAGGGCGGCTTGCAGGGCAGGTTGCATCGCTGCGATTGTCGCCTTGCCGTCGGCGCTGCGAAGCAGCGGCGGGCCGACCCGCGCGGGCGAGGAAAGTTCGTCGCCACAAATCAGGGTTTTTACGGGTATTGGCGGGGTCTTGAAGCTCCGCCAACCGCTCCTAGTTAGCCCCTCGAAACCGCCACCCACTCGATTCGGATGAGGACTGAATCATGGCAGATCGACTGAGCCCCACCGCTGCCCGCCGCGCTTCGCGCCGGGCGCCGCCCGTGATGACCGAGCGGCAGCTTCACGCCTACTTCCTGGCCCGGGACACCGTGCGCCGCCTGCGCGATGCGGCGATGCGCACTCCGGCGGCGCCAGCGGGGCCGCCCGAACGATCCTGCTAGCTGCCGGTGCAGCGGCGCGCCGCCCGCGTGCGGCGCCCCTGGCCGGCATGGTGTGTCGACCTGTCGGGGACGCAGGCGCGCCCCGGCACTTTTCCCCTCAAGAAAGGAGTCAGCCATGCTTGAAACCATGTTCGCACGCCCGCAAGGCATCTTCGACCAGCTCGATGCGATGCATCGCCTGCTCTCGCGCTCCCTCGGCGTGGAGGGCACCCCCGGGACGATCCGTTCCGTCGCGCAGGGCGCGTTCCCCGAGATCAACGTCGGCCGCACGGCCAGGAGCCTCGAGGTGTTCGCGTTCGCGCCGGGGCTCGATGCGTCGTCCATCGACGTGGTGGTGGAGCGCAACGTCCTGAAGATCTCGGGCGCGCGCTCCTCGGGCATCCCGCGCAACGACAGCAACGTGCAGCTGTACGCGAACGAACGGCCGGAAGGCAAGTTCGTGCGCGCCGTGTCGCTGCCCGACGACGCCGACACGGCCCGCGTGGAAGCGAAATACAAGGACGGCATCCTGCGCGTGAGCATCGGGCTGGTGGAGCCCGCGCAGCCCAAACGCATCACCGTCCAGTGACGTCACGACCCCCAAAATTCGAAGGAGATCATCATGTCCGACCGCAATGAACTCGCCAACAAGCCGGCTTCCGAATCCAGCGCCCGCCCCGTTGCCCCGGCGGTGGACGTCTTCGAGGACGCCGGCGGCATCACGCTGTTCGCCGACATGCCGGGCGTCTCGCGCGAGAGCCTGGACGTGCGGCTGGATGGAGACACGCTCGCCGTCGAAGGCCGCGTCGAGCTGGAGCTGCCTGAAGACATGCGGGCTGTCTGGGCCGAAGTGCAGGCGCCGCGTTTCCGCCGCGTCTTCACGCTCAGCCGCGAGCTGGATGCCGGCCGCATCGAGGCCAACCTGAAGGACGGCGTGCTGAACCTGCGCATCCCCAAGCAGGCGCAGGCGCAGGCGCGCCGCATCGAGGTGCGCGCCGCCTGACGCGGCGCGAAGGGGCGGGCGCCGTCCGGCGTCCCGCCCGCCGGCATGCCCGGAGATGTCGAATGGAATGCTTCAAGCTCACCGTGCCCGAGGACACGCGGCTGCGCGGACGCACCGTCACCGGCCAGCCGGTGGCCGTCTACCCCGGGGAGTACCTGGCCCACTTGCTGTGGCCCAAGGCCGATCCGCGGGCACCGGCCATCCTGCGCCTGGTGGGGGCCGATGCGCTCGGTCGGGATGTCCATGTGCCGCTGGAGGGCGGAGCCGGACAGCAAAAAGGCCCCGCAGGGCCTGGTTCGACGGGCAGGGGGAGCGATCAGCTCGCCGCGATCATCCGTCCCGGCCCGCGCTGCGAGGCGCCGGAAGCCGAGTAGACGGAAGTCTCCGCCATCGGACGCGGAATCAGGATCTCGAGGTTCTGCTCGACGAGCGAAGTCGCCCGGAACAAGGCTTCGCGCTGCGCGGCGATCTGGCCATTGGCCAGTGCGAAGCGGTTGCGCAGGGCCATCGGCATCGTGCCGCGGCGTGCCACCTGGGCGAACTGGGTCATGGCGGCGCGCATGGCGTCGTGCAGCGACGTCGACGCCGCCTCGATGGCCGCGATGTCGCGCTGGGTCAGCGTCTGGCCGAGCGTGGCGATGGCCTGCTCGACGGCCGACAGCGACGCTTCCAGGGCGGAAGTGTCGCCTGGCGTGCGGGCGGGCGCGGCGCTTTGGGAGGTCGTCACCGATCAGGTCCGAAACGAGAACGGGTCAGGCTCAGTGTTGCGGCTGCGAGCGGCCGAGCACTTCCTGGGCGTTGGACAGCAGCTTGTCGGCGATCTTGCCGGGGTTGATGCTGAAGTTGCCGTCGCGGATGGCCTGGGCGATGCGATCCACCTTGGCCTGGTCGAACGACGGATCTTCGCTGGCATGGGACAGCATGGTGGCCTCCGGGGACAGTTCGACCTGCGTACTCGAGTCGTCGCCCAGCGGCTTGCTGACCGACGTCGTCGAGCCCTGCTGCTTGGCAGTGCGGCGATCGTTGTCGATGGCGGTCGTCGCGGCGGTGCTGGGGATGTTGCCAATTTTCATGATGCTCTCCTGAAGGCGGGGATGAATGCCCTCATGCCCATGCGGTGTGAGACTGTTTCGGCAGTCCCAAATCGAACTTTAGCGATATTTCTCGAAAATCTCGGGGCGGCGACGGTCGAGCTCAAAGTGTCACCTCCACATGGCGGTCGCCGGACGGGCGGGCGCTCAACAGGCGTCCTGCCTCCGTGCGGACGTTCACGGTCTGTCCCTCGATGCCGGCCCCGATGGCCTTGGCCTCGGTCTCGACCGACCAGCCCGGGCCGATCGCGGTGACCCGCACCGTCTCGCCCGCGGCGAAGAACTGGCGGGCTTTCAAATCGGTCTGGCGCAGGGTGGCGCCGGCAGCGACGCTGCGGCCCAGCGTGCGGCCGACGGCCAGCATGGGATCGGGCACGGCCGCACCCGGCGCCGCGGCGATGTCCACCTCGGCCTGCGCCAGCTGGCTGGCGTCCAGCACGGTACCCGCAGGCAACGCCGCCTTGGCGACAGTGGCCTGCGCGTAGACGCTGACCTGGATCGGGATCGACACGTTCCACAATTTGGCGCCCTGCGTGCAGCGCAGGCCGATGCGGGTGGCGCCCCAGGGGGGCAGGCCGCGCGGCAGGTAGGTGTCGATGTGCTGGCAGGGCGCGAGCTTCAGGCGCGGGTCGAGCGTGCCGACCTTGACCTCCACGCGCACGCCCTGGGCCTGCCCGGCGGTGGTCGACGACGCGCCGTTGCGCGCCATCGTCTCGACCTGCTTGAGCAGCGCGCTGTCGGGGGTGTAGCCGGCCTCGTCCTGGGCGAACGCCGGGCCGCCGGCACCCGCGAGCAACGCCAGCGCCATGCCGGCGAGGCGGAGGGCGAGCGGAGCGGCAGTGGTGGCGGGGCAAGCGTTCACGGGGCGGAGCCTGGGGATTTGGGGATGTGGCCACTTTAGACAACCCGACACGTGGCGGTGGTTCGAATTGAAGGCCGTTCCCCTGTCTTATCGGCCTTCAGTTCCCAGGCTTGACTTTCACAATCGCTCTCCATGGCCGTCGATCCGTCCGGATTTCCATTCACAGCCCCGGACGGCCGACCGCAGGAACACCGAAGGTGACCCGATGAACCGCATGACCAATTCGCTCGACTTCCAGGCCCAGGCGCTCACGCTGCGGGCGGAGCGTCAGCGCATCATCGCGGGCAACATCGCCAACGCCGACACCCCGGGCTACGTCGCCCGCGACATGAACTTCGCCGCCGCGCTGCGCGAAGCCACCGGCCACCAGGCGGCCGGCACCCAGATGACCGGCCAGATGGGCACCGCCCCCGGCCAGATCCCGATCGGCACCGGCTCGACCACCGAACTGGGCCTCAAATACGCCGCGCCCTCGCAGACCAACCTCGACAGCAACACCGTCGACATGGACCGCGAACGCGCCAGCTTCGTGGAGAACTCGGTGAAGTACGAGGCGACGCTGCGCTTCATCAACTACGACGTCCGCAACATGCTGGACTCGATGAAGAGCCCGAGCCAGGGGTAAGGGGTAGTCATGACTGCATTCATCACTTCTAACGCGCGGGCCGTGCGCTGGGCCGCTCCCGAGGAGGCCCGCGGCCCCCTTGGGGGGCAGGAGCCGTACTCGGCGGATGGGGGTCGTCAATGAGCATGTTCAAGATCTTCGACATTTCGGGCAGTGCGGTCTCTTCGCAGAGCCAGCGCCTGAATACCGTCGCCTCGAACCTGGCCAACGTCGACACCGTCGCCGGCCCGGACGGCAAGCCCTACAAGGCGCGCCAGGTCACCTTCCAGACCGTGCTGATGGGGACGCCCGACGGCGTTCCGGGCGCGGGCGTGAAGGTGGCGGGCGTCTCGGAAGACCAGTCGCCCGGCCGCAAGGTGCACGACCCGGCCAACCCGAGCGCGGACGCCGACGGCTACGTCACCTACTCCAACGTCAACGCGGTCGACGAGATGGTCAACATGATCTCGGCCTCGCGCTCGTACCAGAACAACATCGAAGTGATGAACACCGCCAAGACGCTGCTGATGAAGACGCTGCAGATGGGCCAGGGCTAAAGGAACACCAACATGTCTGTCTCGGCCACCTCCGGCGCGAACCCCGCGCTCAACAACCTCGGCAGCTTCGGCGCCTCCGCCGCGACCAACGCGGGCGCCAGCGCGAAGACCGCCGCCAAGGCGGGCAAGACCGCCGCCGCCGGCGCCGACGCGTCCAACCTGGGCGCGGCGCAGTCGGCCGAGGACCAGTCCAACCGCTTCCTGAAGCTGCTGGTGGCGCAGATGTCCAACCAGGATCCGCTCAACCCGATGGATTCGGCGCAGGTCACCAGCCAGATGGCGCAGATCAGCACCGTGCAGGGCGTGCAGACCCTGAACAAGACGGTCAGCGGCCTCGACTCGCAATTCACGCAGCTGCAGACCATGCAGGGCGCGGCGCTGGTCGGCCACGACGTGGCCACCGACGGCAACTCGCTGCGCGTGGACGCCGACACGCACAAGGGCGACGGCGGCTTCGAGCTCGAGAGTCCCGCCACGAGCGTCAGCGTCGACATCCTCAATGCCGCCGGCACCACCGTGGGCACCGTCAAGCTCGGCCCGCAGGGCGCCGGCAGCCACGGCTTCGACTTCGACGTGCCGCAGGGCGCGCAAGGGCAGGCCCTCACGTTCCGCGTCAACGCGCTGAACAACGAGGCGCCGCTCGACGCCAAGAGCTTCGCCTTCAACAGCATCCAGGCGGTCAGCAGCACCAACGGCAAGCTCGCCGTGGAGCTCGATGACGGCCGTCGCGTCGACTACGCAGACGTTCGCGCCTTCTACTGACACCACGATTTTTCAGGAGACTTCCCATGGGATTCCAGCAAGGCCTGTCCGGCTTGAGCGCCGCTTCGAAGAACCTCGAGGTGATCGGCAACAACGTCGCCAACTCCAACACCTACGGTGAGAAGGCCTCGCGCGCCGAGTTCGCCGACATGTACGCCGCGGCGATGACGGGTTCGTCATCCAACAACACCCAGGCCGGCATCGGCGTGGAAGTGGCGACGGTCTCGCAGCAGTTCAACCAGGGCAACATCACGCCCACGGGCAATCCGCTGGACCTGGCCATCAACGGCAACGGCTTCTTCCAGACGCAGGATCCGTCCAACCAGGTGCAGTACACCCGCAACGGGCAGTTCAAGGTCAGCAACACCGGCAACATCATCAACGACCAGGGCAACAAGCTGCTGGGCTATCCGGCGGACGGGCAGGGCAACATCGTGCAGGGTGCGGCCCAGCCGCTGCAACTGCCCACCGGCGGCATCGACCCGCAGCAGACGACCAAGTCGACGATGGAGTTCAACCTCGACTCGCGCGCCGCCGTGACGACGCCGACCTCGGGCCCGTCGATCGATTTCGCCAATCAGAAGACCTACAACAACGCCACCTCGGTGACGATGTACGACGCCAAGGGCCAGGACGTCGCGGTCAGCTACTACTTCCAGAAGACCGCGACGGATACGTTCGACGTCTATGCCACCGCCAACGGCACGACGGTCGGCGGCAGCACTGGCGCCCCGGCGCCCATCGCCACGCTGCAGTATTCGGCGGACGGCAGCGCGCTGATCTCGCCTTCCGGCCCGATCACGCTGGACATCCCCGCGTCGACCAACGCCTCCGGCGCCGCCACGCTGCCGATCACCGGCATCCAGCTGGACGTCTCCGGCGCGACCGAGTTCGGCTCGAACTTCGGCGTCACCAACATGACGCAGGACGGCTACACCGCCGGCTCGCTGACGGGCGTGTCCGTGGACAACACCGGCAAGCTGATCGCGCAGTACTCGAACGGCCAGACCAAGGCGGCCGGCCAGCTCGAACTGGCCACCTTCCGCAATCCGCAGGGCCTGACCGCGCTGGGCGGCAACGCCTGGAAGCAGACCGCGGCGTCGGGCGGCCCGACGGTGGGCATCGCCGGCGACGGCAACCTGGGCGTGCTCAACTCCGGGTCGCTGGAGGAATCCAACGTCGACCTGACGGCGGAACTCGTGTCGATGATCACGGCGCAGCGCGACTACCAGGCCAACGCCCAGACCATCAAGACGATGGACCAGGCGATGCAGACCCTCGTCAACCTCCGTTAAATCGAACTGAGGGAGAGCGACCATGGACCGCATGATCTACCTGTCGATGTCGGGCGCGAAAGCCGCCCTGCAGCGCCAGGACTCGCTCGCCAACAACCTCGCCAACGTCAGCACCAACGGCTTCCGGGCCGAACTGACCGCCTCGCGCGCGGTGCCCATCCGCGGCGACGGCGCCTCCAC
This sequence comes from Vitreoscilla sp., assembly GCA_045810265.1. GTDB lineage: Bacteria > Pseudomonadota > Gammaproteobacteria > Burkholderiales > Burkholderiaceae_C > Scleromatobacter. The sequence continues at coordinate 20,281 of JBJMWF010000152.1, forward strand.
GCGCGTGTTCTCGCTCGAGACGACGCCGGGCTACAGCGACGAGCAGGGGCCGATCAATGCGACCGGGCGCAACCTGGACGTCGCGATGACCGGCAAGTCCTGGCTCGCCGTGCAGGGCCTGGACGGCACCGAGGCCTACACGCGCGCCGGCTCGCTGGACGTCAACGCCGAAGGCGTGCTCGTGACGCGCGACGGCCTGCAAGTCAACGGCGACAGCGGCCCGATCACGGTGCCGGCCAACGCCTCGATCGACATCGGCGACGACGGCACGGTCAGCGCCAAGGTCGGCAACCAGAAGGCGCAGCAGATCGGCAAGCTCAAGCTGGTCACCGCCGACGTGCCCCTGACCCGCGGCACCGACGGCCTGTTCCGCGCCGATTCCGGCGACCTGACGGCCGACCCGGCCGCCAAGCTGCAGTCGGGCGCGCTCGAGGGCTCCAACGTGAGCCCGGTGGCCACCATGGTCGGCATGATCGCCGCCGCCCGCCAGTTCGAGCACCAGATGAAGATGCTGGAGAACGCCGAGAAGCAGGACCAGCAGGCTTCGAAGCTCCTCTCCGAGAACTGAGCCTCGGGTCGCCGCGCCGCAGGGATCTGGCCCGGGCTTTGGCCCTGCCCCGGAGGGGTCTGGCCCCGGCTGGGCCCGGCTGCGCTGGAGGGGTCTGGCCCCGGCTTGGGCCCGGCTGCGATCTTCCGCGCGCGACGCCGGGGCCAGACCCCGATCGCGGGCCAAGCTTCGGGGTCTGGCCCCGGCGTCCCATGCGGAAGTTCGCAGCACGCCCCGGCCGGGGCCAGACCCCTGCGGGTGGGACCCCTGCGGGTGGGACCCCTGCGGGTGAGACCCCTGCGGGCCAGACCCTTGCGGTGAGACCCCTGCGGGTGAGACCCCTGCGGGTGAGACCCCTGCGGGTCGGACCCTGCGGGTCGGACCCCTGCGGGTGCGGGGCCAGCCCCCAGCGGCGCGAGACCCCTTCCAGCGCAGCCGCCCAGCCGGGATAAGGCCGTGCTAACCGGGCCTTATCCGCCCGATCCCACCCTCAAGTTTTCGAGAAGATGGCGTATCAATCGAACGAAAGTTCAACGTCATGCTTCGCTCACTGTGGATCTCGAAGACCGGCATGGAGGCTCAGCAGCTCCAGCTGGACAACATCTCGCACAACCTCGCCAACGTGGCCACCAACGGCTACAAGAAGAGCCATGCGCAATTCGAGGATCTGATCTACCAGAACCTGCGCCAGTCCGGCTCGGCGACCTCCGACCAGACGCAGCTGCCCAGCGGCCTGCAGGTCGGCCTGGGCGTGCGTCCGGTGGCGACCGCGCGTGACTTCACGCAAGGCTCGCTGCAGCAGACCGGCAACACGCTGGACGTGGCCATC
>JBJMWF010000153.1:0-10851 GCA_045810265.1 Vitreoscilla sp.
AGCGTCAAGCAGCTGCAGGACAACCTGAAGGCCGCAGAGATCATCGGCAAGCTGACGCCGGATGTGCTCAAGCGCATCGACGAGGTCACGGCACCGCTGGCCAACTGAGCGGCCCAGCACGGCACGCGCTCGCCGAGGTGTCTGGCATGGCGTTCGTCCGCGCTGCGATGCTGGCCCCCGCGATGGCCGCTGTCGCGGACGAATGCCGTGCCTGACGCCGATCCCCAGCGGGGCCGGCGCCAGGCACCGCCTCGCATCGCGGTCGACGTCATGACTTCCGGCAACAGGCTGGCGCGATGCAAGGCAATGCCAGGCACCTTTGACGGGGGCACCTGCGACGTGCGCAGGTCAGCCGGTGCGATTCAGCCGCCCGCCTGCAACGCCGCCAGCCGCTCCATCGTCCCGACGTCCGTCCACCGGCCGTCGTATTTCGATGCGTGCAGCCGGTGCTGATCGAGCGCCAGTTCCAGCCTGGGCCGCAGCGCCATCTTCGTGCCGACCACGATGTCCTGGAACAGCGCGGCGCGGAACAGACCGATGCTGGCCCAGGTGAACTTGGGCTGCGCCGTGCGGCTGGCCAGGCCGTCGGCGTCGATGCCGAAGTCGCCCTTCGGGTGATGCGGCGCGTTGTCGGCCAGCCAGAGCTGGCCCAGCGCATCGCCGGCTTCAAAGGCTTGCATCGCGCGGGCATCGAAGCGGAAGTCGGGCACGAAGACGTCGCCTGACACGACCCAGAACGCCTCGCCCAGCAGCGGCAGGGCCTTGGCGATGCCGCCCGCGGTTTCCAGCGCGCCGCCGTGGTCGCGGCCTTCGAACGAATAGCTGATCTTGACGCCGTGGCGCGAGCCGTCGCCCAGCCTGGCCGGAAACTGCTCCTCGAGCCACGCCGTGTTGACGACGACCTCGCGCACGCCGGCGCGCGCGAGGGCCTCGAGGTGCCATTCGATCAGCGCCTTGCCGCCGACTTCCAGCAGTGGCTTGGGGGTGTGGTCGGTCAGCGGCCGCATGCGTTCGCCGCGGCCGGCGGCCAGGATCAGTGCCTTCATTCGGCCAGTGTAAAAGGCCTGTCGCCGGCTTTTCCCCGCATTTGCCGGCCTGCCGTCTAAAATCGCCGGCTCCGCCCCCGCCGAATCCGGCCCCAAAAAGAGTCGTCCATGTCCGAGATCTCGAACGTCGTTCCCGCCGATACCCCCGTCGCCTCGCCGATGCCCACCCTGATGGCCAACGCCATCCGAGCGCTCGCGATGGACGCCGTCCAGGCGGCCAACTCCGGACATCCCGGCGCCCCCATGGGCATGGCCGACATCGCGGTGGCGCTGTGGTCGCGCCACCTGTCGCACAACCCCGCCAACCCGCACTGGTTCAACCGCGACCGCTTCGTGCTGTCCAACGGCCACGGCTCGATGCTGCAGTACGCACTGCTGCACCTGACCGGCTACGACCTGCCCATCGACGAGCTGCGCAGCTTCCGCCAACTGCACAGCCGCACGCCCGGCCACCCCGAGGTCGACCTGACGCCGGGCGTCGAGACGACCACCGGCCCGCTCGGCCAGGGCCTCGCGAACGCGGTCGGCATGGCGCTGGCCGAGAAGCTGCTCGCCGCCGAATTCAATCGCCCCGGCCACGAGATCGTCGACCACCACACCTACGTCTTCATGGGCGACGGCTGCCTGATGGAAGGCATCAGCCACGAGGCCTGCGCGCTGGCCGGCGCCTGGCGCCTGAACAAGCTGGTCGCCATCTACGACGACAACGGCATTTCCATCGATGGCCAGGTCGCCCCCTGGTTCATCGACGACGTCGCCGCGCGCTTCATGGCCTACGGCTGGAACGTGATCGACAAGGTCGATGGCCACGACATCGAGCTCGTCGATGCCGCCATCGAGGAGGCGCTCAAGAGCACCAACGCACCCACGCTGATCGTCTGCAAGACCGTCATCGGCAAGGGTTCGCCCAATCGCGCCGGCACCTCCAAGGCGCACGGCGAGGCGCTGGGCGCCGAGGAGATCGCGTTGACCCGCAAGGCGCTCGGCTGGAACCATCCGCCGTTCGAAGTGCCGGCCGACATCTACGCCGCCTGGAACGCGAAGGAAGCCGGCGCCAAGGCCGAGGCCGAATGGAGGACCGAGTTCGACGCCTACGAGTCCGGACACCCCGAGCTGGCCAAGGAATTCGTGCGCCGCATGATGGGCGAGCTGCCGGCCAACTTCGCCGAGATCGCGGCCGACGCCGTCGCTGCCGCGCACGACAAGGCCGAGACGGTGGCCAGCCGCAAGGCCAGCCAGCTCGCGCTCGAGGCCTTCACCGCCGCGCTGCCGGAAATGCTGGGCGGCTCGGCCGACCTGACCGGCTCCAACCTGACGAACACCAAGAGCACGCCGTCGCTGCGCTTCGGCGCCGAAGGCCAGGTGATGACCGCCGAGGGCAAGATCGGCCGCCACATCAACTACGGCGTGCGCGAGTTCGGCATGGCCGCGATCATGAACGGCGTGGCGCTGCACGGCGGCTACGTCCCGTACGGCGGCACCTTCCTGACCTTCAGCGACTACAGCCGCAACGCGATCCGCATGGCCGCGCTGATGAAGCGCCGCGTCATCCACGTGTTCACGCACGATTCGATCGGCCTGGGCGAGGACGGCCCGACCCACCAGTCGGTCGAACACGCCGCCAGCCTGCGCCTGATCCCGGGCCTGGACGTCTGGCGTCCGGCCGACACCACCGAGACCACCGTCGCCTGGACGATGGCCCTGGTGCAGAAGCATCGCCCCAGCGCGCTGCTGCTGTCGCGCCAGAACCTGCCCTACCTGCCCAAGGTCGATGCCGACGTCATCACGCAGGGCGCCTACGTGCTGGCCGAGCCGAGCGAAGTGGGCCTGAACAAGAAGGCCAAGGTGGTGCTGATGGCCACCGGCTCCGAGGTGCACCTGGCGCTGCAGGCGCAGGAGCGGCTGGCCAAGCTGAAGATCCCGGCGCGCGTGGTCTCGGTGCCGTCGACCAACGTGTTCGACCGCCAGAGCGAGTCGTACAAGGTCCAGGTGCTGCCGCGCGACGTGCCGCGCGTGGCCATCGAGGCGGGTGTCACCGAATTCTGGTGGAAGTACCGCGTCGACGCCGTCGTCGGCCTCGACCGCTTCGGCGAATCGGCCCCGGCGCCGGACCTGTTCAAGTTCTTCGACATCACGGTGGACAACATCGTCGCCGTCGCGCAGAAGGTCGCCGCCCGCTAAACCTTGCCGCGGTGCGGGGTTGAAAGATCCCGCGCTGTAACCCGTTGCAGGCAGACTTCGCCTGGCGAGCCCAGAATTCCTTTACTTCGAGACAGAGAGACTTCGACATGACCATCAAGATCGGCATCAACGGCTTCGGCCGCATCGGGCGCATGGTGTTCCGTGCCGCCGTGCAGAACTTCTCCGACATCGAGATCGTCGCCATCAACGACCTGCTCGAGCCGGACTACCTCGCCTACATGCTGAGCTACGACTCCGTGCACGGCCGCTTCAAGGGCGAGGTCTCGATCGACAACGGCACGCTGATCGTCAACGGCAAGCGCATCCGCCTGACGGCCGTCAAGGATCCGGCCGAGCTCAAGTGGGGCGAGGTCGGCGCCGACGTCGTGGTCGAGTCCACGGGTCTGTTCCTGACCAAGGAAACGGCGCAGAAGCACATCGACGCGGGCGCCAAAAAGGTGATCCTGTCGGCACCGTCCAAGGACGACACGCCGATGTTCGTCTACGGCGTCAACGACAAGACCTACGCCGGCCAGGCCATCATCTCCAACGCCTCGTGCACCACCAACTGCCTGGCCCCGGTCGCCAAGGTGCTCAACGACACCTTCGGCATCAAGCGCGGCCTGATGACCACGGTGCACGCCACCACGGCGACGCAGAAGACCGTCGACGGGCCGTCCAACAAGGACTGGCGCGGCGGCCGCGGCATCCTCGAGAACATCATCCCGTCGTCGACGGGCGCGGCCAAGGCCGTGGGCGTCGTGATCCCCGAGCTGAACAAGAAGCTCACGGGCATGTCGTTCCGCGTGCCGACGTCCGACGTCTCGGTGATCGACCTGACCGTCGAGCTCGTCAAGGAGGCCAGCTACGAGGACATCTGCAACGCCATGAAGGCCGCGTCCCAGGGCGCGATGAAGGGCGTGCTCGGCTACACCGAGGACAAGGTCGTCTCGACCGACTTCCGCGGCGAGCCCATGACCTCGGTCTTCGACGCCGACGCCGGCATCGCGCTGGACAAGACCTTCGTCAAGGTCGTCGCCTGGTACGACAACGAGTGGGGCTACTCGAACAAGGTGCTCGAGATGGCACGCGTGATCGCCGGCTGAAGGGCCGCGCATCGATGAAAGGGCTCCTGCGGGAGCCCTTTCCATTTGTCAGCCGTCATGCCGCGGCCGGGCGGCCGCGAACCCTGCGCCAAGCTGAACCAGTGCGTCTCCTCCGGGGAATCCGCCCTCCAGAGCGGCCCGGGCGTGACGAATGCTAATGGCGGACACGTTTGTTTGCCATCCAGGCGCGTCAATTGTCCCGTTGGACGCAAAGCCGCAACGAGTTTGCAACCGGATCCCCACTAGACTGGCATCCAGAACGAGGCCTGCTTCGCAGGCGCCAACAACCTTTCGGAGACTTCGATGGCACGATTGAGCCGGCTGCTGGGAGCGATCAGCCTGGGCGTTGCGGTCACCGCCGCGCTGGGTGCGGCGGTGGTTGCGGTCGAGTACAACCCCGTGCGCAGGTCGCCGACCCAACTGGCCGACTCGGTCAGCGGTGGCCGGGTGATCGTCAAGTTCAAGGAACAGGCTTCCAGCCGGTCGGCTTCCATCCTGTCTGCCACTTCGACCACGGTCGGTCCCCAGCGGGCCGGTGTGATGGCGGCCCGCCTGGGCCTCGCGCTGAGCGACGGGCATGCGCTGGGGCAGCGCACGCAGGTCATGACAGCCAGCGGCAAGTCGTCGGCGGAGCTCGCCGCCGCGCTCGCCGCCGACAGCGATGTCGAATGGGTCCAGGTCGACCACCGGCGCTTCATCCAGGCCGCGCCCGTCGACGACCCGCTGTATCCGGACGGCCTTTCCACCGCGGTTGCGCCGAACGGACCGGCGTCGGGCCAGTGGTATCTGCATGCACCCGGACTGGACGCCAGCGGACGCATGGTCGTGTCCGGCATCGACATCGAGCCGGCCTGGGCCATTACGCATGGCTCCTCGACCATCGTGATCGGGGACATCGACACCGGCATCACCCAGCACCCCGACCTCGACAGCAAGATGCTGACGGGGTACGACTTCGTCGGCTGGGGGGTCTCGCACAACATCTACAACCTGGGTGTGGAGAACTCTTCCAAGGCGCTGGCCACCGCCAATGACGGCAACCTGGCGGACGCCGACCCGTCCGACCCAGGCGACTGGGTGACCGCCGCGGAGAATTCGACCAAGAACGGGACGTTCTTCGGCTGCAACGACGACAATACCGGCGCCGCCGTGGCCGAAAACAGCAGCTGGCATGGCACGCAAACCGCCGGCATCCTCGGCGCCGCCACCAACAACGGCATCGGCATGGCCGGCACGGCCTATGACACGCACATCATCGCCGCCCGGGCGCTGGGCAAGTGCGGCGGCTACGACTCCGACATCATCGCGGCCGCCCTGTGGGCCGGCGGCATCACCGTGGCCGACGTGCCGGCCAACGCGCATCCTGCGCGCGTCATCAACATGAGCCTGGGCAGTTCCGGTACCTGTACCACGGACGGTCCGGCCTACATCGACGCCCTGACGGCGCTGCGCAACAAGGGCGTCGTGGTGGTCGCCGCGGCCGGCAACGACGAAGGCCTGCCGGTGGGCATTCCTGCCGCCTGCCAACCGGCCACGACCGACAGCGACCAGACGCCGATCGTCATTGCGGTGGCAGGCCTGCGCCACGCCGGTACAAAGGTCGGCTTCTCGGACATCGGGCCGGAGGTCACGATCGCGGCGCCGGGCGGCAACTGCGTCAACACCTCCAGCGGCACGCCGTGCCTCTATCCGATCCTGACCACCATCAACTCAGGCACCACGACGCCGGTCGCCAACGGCGGTACCTACTCCGACGGCCAGAACCACGTCAGCCTGGGCACCAGCTTCGCCACGCCGATGGTGGCCGGCACGGTGGCGCTGATGCTCTCGGCCAATCCCAACCTGACCAATCTCGAGGTCGCCCGCATCCTGCAGCACACGGCCAATCCGTTTCCGACGGTCAGCGACACCACGCCGCAGCCGCCAGTCTGCACGGTACCCACCTCCACGAGCGCCGCCCAGGACGAGTGCATCTGCACGACCAGCACCTGCGGCGCGGGCATGCTCAACGCGGGTGCCGCGGTGGCCACCGCGCAGGCGCTGCTCACCGCAATACCGCCGACGGCGGCGATTTCGCCGTCTTCCACCTCGGTCCAGGCGGGCAGCACGGTCACGCTCAGCGGCACCGGCAGCAGCGTCGGGTCCAGCGGCGGCACCTTGAGCTACCGGTGGTCGATCCCCGACGGCGACCATGCCATTTCGCTGGGCAGTGCCACTGGTTCGAGCGTGACAGTGACCGGTGTGACCAGCGGCACCGGACAAGTCGCCTTGACTGTTGCCGACGCCAACGGCATGACGTCGACCTCGACGGTGTCGGTGACGGTGACCGCGGCACCGTCCAGTGGCGGCACGGGCGGCGGTGGTGGCGCGGCCAATCCGGCCTGGTTACTGGCACTGGCCGCCGCCGGCCTGCTACTCGGCCGCCGCGAACGCCGCACTTGACGCATGCGTTGGCGCGCTCGAGCCGGCGTTAACTAGCGTCCCTGGCGGCCTTGCCCGACGGCTGCCGCGGTGGCCGCCTCGGCCGGGCCGGCGGCGACGTCGACGGCACTGGCGTCGGTGCTCGAAAGCGCCGCACCTGCGGAGGCCCCCGAGTTGGCGCTGCGGGGCGCCGAGGCGGGGAGGTCGGGCAGGACGCGGACGGCGTCCGGCGAGACCTGGTGGTTCAGTCGTTGCGGCTCGCGATCGGGCTGCAGGACCTGGGGATCGGAATGCAGCCAGAAATACAAGGCCGCGTTGACCAGCACGAACAGCAAGACCAGCGCGCGCAGCATCGGCTCAGCGCCTGTGCGACGGCGCGCCGCCGGCGATGACAAAGACGTGGACGCGCTGCATCATGCGGCCCCCGCGAGCCGCACGCTCACTTCGCCGCTGAGCACGCGCCGCGTCTGGCCGCCGCTGGCCACCTTGAGCGCGCCGTCGGCATCGACGCCGTCCGCCACGCCCTCGGGCATCGCGCGATCGCTGATCCTGACGAGCTGGCCGCGCAGCACGTCGCGCCGCGCATAGGCCTCCTGCAGCGGGGCGAAGCCGTCGCGCTCGAATGCGAGCAGGGTGCGTACCAGGGGCTCGCCGACGCGTGCCAGTGTGTCCTGCGGGGTGGCACCGGGCCACAGCTCGGCGAGCGCGGCGGCGCCGTAGTCGGCCTCGGCCACCGGCTGGGGAATGACGTTGATGCCCACGCCGATCACGGCCGCGCGCTGCTCGCCGACGGCGACCGACTCGATCAGGATGCCCCCGAGCTTGCGGCCCGCCTGCAGCGTCTTGTCATTGGGCGATTCGGCACCAGCTTGGCACAGGATCAGGTCGTTGGGCCACTTCAGGCCGAGACGGGAGCCGTGCGGATCGAGGGCCTCGGCGAGCGCCAGCCCGACCGCCAGCGACAGGCCCGACCAATCGGCGCGCTTGAGCGGCAGGGCCAGCGAGAAGGTGAGCGACGAGCCGGCCGTCGAGTGCCAGCGGCGGCCCAGGCGGCCGCGGCCGGCGGTCTGGTCGATCGCCACCAGCAGCTGCGGAAACAGGTCGTCCATGCGGCGGCCGCGGCGGTCGTCGGGCGATTTCTGCACGCGCGCGGCGGTGCGCAGGCGTTCGGTCAGCTCGGTATTGGTCGAGTCCAGGGTCTGGACGACCTCGATCGACAGGCCCGGCAGCAAGGGCACCAGGGCCTGCCACAATGCCTCCGCGCCCCAGTGCGGGCGCGCGGTGCTCGCCGGATGGCGAGGGGAGGCCTGTGGATCGGTCATGAGTGTTGGATATGGGAGAGTCGACGGCGAGTGCGGCGCGGGCTCACTTCTTGGGCGACAGCATGGTGCCGCGGCAGCCGCGGGTGCCGCAGCGGCACTCGAAGCGCTTCTTGAGAGCCTTGGTGTAGCGCTCGTCGATCACGAGGCCGTAGTCGTAGAAAAGTTCATCGCCGGCCTTGATCGCCTTGCGGGCGGTGATGAAGATGCGGCCGTCCTTCTCGTCGGCCACGCAGTTGGGCGAGCAGGCATGGTTGATCCAGCGCGCGGCGTTGCCGCCGACGTTGGCATCCAGCACCCAGCCCTCGTCGACATGGAAGTAGAAGGTATGGTCGGGCTGCGACGGATCGTGCGGATGACGATCGAGCGCCTGCTCCCAGGTGATGCGTTCGCCGAGGTACTCGATGAGCACCTCGCCCTTGGCGATGTCGCGGGCGGCGAAGACGCCCTTGCCGTGCACGCCGCTTTTGCGCACCTGGATGCGGCGGCCGCCGGGAACGGTATGGTTTTGCGCTTGCAGCTTCGACGTCATTCGGTACATTGAAATTGTGGGCGCGCGCGTGTACGTGTGTGCAGGCGCGCGCGAGAGATGCATTTTAGGCAGGGCTTTTCGAGGCCCCGCGGTTCCAAGGTAAATAAATGACAAAGACTCTGATCATTGCGGAAAAGCCGAGCGTGGCGCAGGACATCGTCCGTGCGTTGACGCCCACCGCAGGCAAGTTCGAGAAGTTCGCCGAACATTTCGAGAGCGAGCGCTATGTCGTCACGTCCGCCGTCGGCCACCTGGTGGAGATCAAGGCACCCGAGGAATTCGACGTCAAGCGCGGCAAGTGGAGCTTCGCCAATCTGCCGGTCATCCCGCCCCACTTCGACCTGGCGCCCATCGACAAGGCCAAGACGCGCCTGAACGCGGTCGTCAAGCTGGTGCGCCGCAAGGACGTCACCGAGCTGATCAACGCCTGTGACGCGGGCCGCGAGGGCGAGCTGATCTTCCGGCTCATCGCCCAGTACGCCGAGCCGGCGCGCGGCGGCCTGAACAAGCCGGTGCGCCGCCTCTGGCTGCAGAGCATGACGCCCCAGGCCATCCGCGACGGCTTCGACAAGCTGCGCAGCGACGAGCAGATGCAGGGCCTGGCCGCGGCCGCGCGCAGCCGCTCCGAGGCCGACTGGCTGGTGGGCATCAACGGCACGCGCGCCATGACCGCGTTCAACTCGCGCGACGGCGGGTTCTTCCTGACCACCGTCGGCCGGGTGCAGACGCCCACGCTGTCCATCGTCGTCGAGCGCGAGGAGAAGATCCGCAAGCACGTCGCGCGCGACTACTGGGAAATCAAGGCCACCTTCGACGCCCAGGCCGGCCAGTACGACGCCAAGTGGATCGACCCCGCGTTCAAGAAGGACGAAGACGCCGACCGCCGCGCCGACCGCGTCTGGGACAAGGCCAAGGCCGAGGCGATCGCCGCCGCGGTGCTGGGCCAACCCGGCAAGGTCACCGAGGAAGCCAAGCCCAGCACCTCGGCCAGCCCGCTGCTGTACGACCTGACCAGCCTGCAGCGCGAGGCCAACGGCCGCTTCGGCTTCTCGGCCAAGACCACGCTGTCGCTGGCGCAGGCGCTGTACGAGAAGCACAAGGTGCTGACCTACCCGCGTACGGACTCGCGCGCGCTGCCTGAAGATTACCTGCCGGTGGTCAAGGACACGCTCAAGATGCTGTCCACAGAAGACCTGCCGGGCCCGCTGCGCGAGCTGGGGCCCCATGCCGCCAAGGCGCTCAAGGAGGGCTACGTCAAGCCGACCAAGCGCGTCTTCGACAACGCCAAGGTGTCGGATCACTTCGCGATCATCCCGACGCTGCAGGCGCCCAAGTCGCTGTCCGACATCGAGGCCAAGCTGTACGACCTGGTGGTCAAGCGCTTCATCGCGGTGTTCTTCCCGAGCGCCGAATACCAGGTCACCACGCGCCTGACGCAGGTGGCCGAGCACCGTTTCCAGACCAACGGCAAGGTGCTGGTCAACCCGGGCTGGCTGGCGGTCTACGGCAAGGAGGCGCAGGACGACGACGCGATGCTGGTGCCGGTGCAGGCCAACGAGGTGGTGCGCAACGAGTCGGTCGAGGCCGTCGGCCAGAAGACGCGGCCGCCGGCGCGCTACAACGAAGGCACGCTGCTGTCGGCCATGGAGGGCGCCGGCAAGCTGATCGACGACGAGGAGCTGCGCGACGCGATGTCCGAGAAGGGCCTGGGCACGCCGGCCACCCGGGCGCAGGTGATCGAAGGGCTGATCCTCGAGAAGTACATGCTGCGCGAGGGGCGCGACCTGATCCCGACCGCCAAGGCGTTCCAGCTGATGACGCTGCTGCGCGGCCTCGGGGTGGAAGACCTGACGCGGCCCGATCTGACCGGCAACTGGGAGTTCAAGCTGGTCGAGATGGAGCATGGCCGGCTCTCGCGCGAGGCCTTCATGGGCGACATCGCGCAGATGGCCGAGCGCATCGTCAAGAAGGCCAAGGAATACGACCGCGACACCATCCCGGGCGACTACGCGACGCTCAAGACGCCGTGCCCCAACTGCGGCGGCATCGTCAAGGAAAACTACCGGCGCTACACCTGCCAGGGCCCCAAGGGCGACGGCGAGGGCAGCTGTGAATTCTCGATCACCAAGATCCCGGCCGGCCGCGCGTTCGAGATCGCCGAGGTCGAGCAGTTCCTGCGCGACAAGAAGATCGGCCCGCTGGACGGCTTCCGCTCCAAGGCGGGCTGGCCGTTCACGGCGGAGCTC
>JBJMWF010000154.1:0-28787 GCA_045810265.1 Vitreoscilla sp.
CGCGCTCACCCCCGCGTTCGAATCCCCCAAGCAGGCCGCGCATGGCGACCTGGCCATCACCGTGGCGATGCAGCTGGCCAAGCCGCTGCGCCTGGCGCCGCGCGCCGTCGCCGAGCAACTGGTCGCCGCGCTGAATGCGCAACCGGCCGTGCAGCGCTGGGTGACTGCGCTCGAGATCGCCGGCCCCGGCTTCATCAACCTGCGCCTGGCGCCGGCCGCCAAGCAGGCCGTCGTGGCCGAGGTGCTGGCCGGCGGCGACAAGTTCGGCATCCAGCCGGCCAACTGCAAGAAGGTGATCGTCGAATTCGTGTCGGCCAACCCGACCGGGCCGCTGCACGTCGGCCATGCGAGCCAGGCCGCGCTCGGCTCGACCGTCTGCAACCTGCTCGCCAGCCAGGGCTGGGCCGTGCAGCGCGAGTTCTACTACAACGATGCCGGCGTCCAGATCGGCACGCTGGCACACAGCACGCAGCTGCGCATCAAGGGCTTCAAGCCGGGCGACGACTGCTGGCCGACCGACCCGGCGAATCCGGAAAGCAAGAAGTTCTACAACGGCGAATACATCGCCGACATCGCCGCCGACTTCCTGGCCAGGAAGACGGTCAAGGCCGACGACCGCGAGTTCACGGCCTCGGGCGATCCGGACGACCTCGAGTCGATCCGCCAGTTCGCCGTCGCCTACCTGCGCCACGAGCAGGATCTCGACCTGCAGGCCTTCGGCGTGCGCTTCGACAACTACTTCCTCGAGAGCAGCCTGTACGCCAACGACGCCGTCGAGACGACGGTGCGCAAGCTGATCGCCTCCGGCAAGACCTACGAGCTCGACAACGCGCTGTGGCTGCGAACCACCGAGTACGGCGACGACAAGGACCGCGTGATGCGCAAGTCCGACGGCACGTACACGTATTTCGTGCCCGACGTCGCCTACCACCTCGACAAGTGGGAGCGCGGCTTCGCCAAGGCCATCAACGTGCAGGGCAGCGACCACCACGGAACGGTCGCCCGCGTGCGCGCCGGCCTGCAGGCGGCCAACGAGGGCGTGCCCCAGGGCTGGCCCGACTACCTGCTGCACAAGATGATCACCGTGATGCGCGGCGGCCAGGAGGTCAAGATCTCCAAGCGCGCCGGCAGCTACGTGACGTTGCGCGACCTGATCGACTGGACCAGCCGCGACGCCGTGCGCTTCTTCCTGGTCAGCCGCAAGGCCGACACCGAATTCGTGTTCGACATCGATGTCGCGCTCAAGCAGAGCGACGAGAACCCGGTCTTTTACGTGCAGTACGCGCACGCCCGCATCTGCTCGGTGCTGCGCCAGTTCGCCGACAAGGGCGGCGATCTGTCACAGGTCGCCCAGGCCGACCTGTCGCTGCTGACCGCACCGTCGGAAGCCGCGTTGATGCTCAAGCTGGCCGAGTTTCCCGAGATCCTGTCCGCCGCGGCGCGCGACCTCGCGCCGCACGACATCGCCTACTACGCCCGCAGCGTGGCCGCGAGCTTCCACTCGTACTATGCCGCCGAACGCTTCCTGGTCGACGACGCGGCACTCGCGCTGGCGCGTCTCGCACTGCTGACGGCCTCGGCCCAGGTGCTGCGCAATGCCTTGACCCTGCTGGGCGTCAGCGCGCCCGAAGCGATGAACCGCGACGACCACGTCGACGCCCCGACCCCTGCCGCCTTCTGAACCCGGAACCCCGTCGTGAACCCTTTCCTGAAGAACCAACGGGGCGGCACCGCCCTGGGCTTTGTCCTGGGCCTGCTGGTGGGCCTGGCGGTGGCGCTGGGCGTCGCGCTGTACGTCACCAAGGTGCCGGTACCGCTGATGAACAAGGGCCAGCAGCGCACGCCCGAGCAGGACGCGGCCGAGACCGAGCGCAACAAGACCTGGGATCCGAACGCGGCGCTGGCCGGCAAGCAGTCGGCGCGCGCGGTCGCTCCGCCGCCCGCGCCCCCCGCTTCGGACACCGCGCTGGTGCCCCGTGTGCCCGCCCCGGTGTTGCCCACGCCCGCCGACAACGGCAAGGTCACGCCGCAACCGGCCCCCGCCACGGCGCATGCCGAGACGCCCCGCAGCACGCGCGACGCCGCGGCCATTCTGGCCGGCCAGACGCCCGGCGAGGGCGACGCGGCCAAGACGGCGGCCGCCGGTGCCGACCCGTTCATCTATTTCGTGCAAGTTGGCGCCTACTCCAAGGCCGAGGACGCCGAGCAGCAGCGCGCCAAGCTGGCGCTGGCCGGCCTGCGCGCGACGGTCACCGAACGCGAACAAAACGGTCGCACTGTCCACCGAGTTCGACTTGGGCCGTTTGACAGGAAGGACGAAGCCGATCTGCAGACCGATCGCGCCAAGACCATCGATCCGGACGCGTCGCTGGTCCGCGTCGAGCGTTCGAAACAGTGAACTTCGAGGCCGCGATGCTGCTCTACCGCAGTCCCGGCCCTCCCCTGAAAGGATTTGCATGAACCGGCGCGAGTTTTCCCTCCAACTGGCCGGCGTGGCCGGCGTGGCGGCGTTGTCGAGCCTGGGCCTGCCCGGTCTGGCGCTCGCCTCGACGGGCGCCCCGGTCGACGGGACGGACTACAACACCCTGAAGACGCCGCTCGCCCTCCCGAAGACGGGCAAGGTGGAGGTGATCGAGTTCTTCTGGTACGGCTGCCCGCACTGCTTCGCATTCGAGCCGGTGATCGAGCCCTGGATCGCCGGCGTGCCGGCCGACGTGCACTTTCGCCGCGTGCCCGTGCAGTTCGACGCCCTCAAGGAAATCCACCAGCGCATCTACTACACCTGGGAGGCGATGGGCCTGGTCGACGCGATGCACACGAAGACCTTCAACCGCTTCCACGTGCAGCGCAAGCCGATCAACAATGAACAGGACATGCTTGCGTTCGCCCAGGAGAACGGCCTGGACGTGGCCAAGGTCAAGCAGAACTGGGAAAGCTTCGGCGTGAGCACCAAGTTGGCACAAGCCAGGCAACTGTCCGACGACTATCGTGTCGACGGCGTGCCCATGATCGGTATCCACGGCCGTTACACCACGGCTCCCTCGATGGGCGGCCCCATCGCGTGCCTGGCCACGACCGACACCTTGATTGCCCGCTTGCGCAAGACGGCCTGAGCGGCGGTCGTCGATTCGCCGTTGGCGAACGCTGCTCGCCCGCTGGCGAAGCGGCTCTGCGCGAGCGTTGGCCGCGGCCGACAGACCGATCAACCCGCTGCACAAAGGGGCGGAACGGGTCGCATCGCCGGTGCGTGCGGGCTAGAATGGTCTGCAATTTCCGTGCCGATCCCTATGCGCTCGCCTACACCTGCCCTCACGCCTGAAATCACCCGCCCCGCGGCGCCCCGGCGCGCGGGCCTGGCCGGGTTCTGCGCAGCCCTCGCGGTGGCCGCCGCCGCGTCGGGGCCGGCCCAGGCCGAGCGCGCCGACCGCACCAAGCCGATGAGCGTGACCAGCGCGGGCGCCAACCCGGACGTCGTCGACCTGAAGAAACACAGCGCCGTCTTCGTCGGCAACGTGATCATCACGCAGGGCACGCTGGAGATCCACGCCGACCGCGTCGAGGTCAGCGAGGATCCGGAGGGCCAGCGCCTGGGCTACGCCTTCGGCTCGGCCGAACACCCCGCCACCTTCCGCCAGAAGCGCGACGGCGAGGACGAGTACAGCGAAGGCGACGCCAAGCGCATCGAGTACGACAGCGCCGCCAACCGGGTGCGCTTCGTCGGCGACGCGCACCTGCGCATGCTCAAGGGCACGGTGGTCACCGACCAGGCCAACGCGGCGCTCATCACCTACGACACCGCCACCGACACCATCAAGCTGGGCGCGGGCGAAGGCGCGGCGTCCAGCGCGTCCGGCGGCCGCACCACGGTGGTCTTCACGCCGAAGGCGGCGAGTTCGTCGCCCCGGGTCGCACCGCCGCTCAAGCTCGACTCGCCGACGCCGGCATCGGGGTCCGCCAAATGACCGACGGTCTCCAGAACACGGCGCAGGTCAAGCCTGGCACCGCGGTCTCCCCGTCGGCAACCCCCGTCACGCCGGTGACGGGCGCCGCGCGGCCGCCCGCAAGCGCCGCCGCCTCGCAAAGCCGGCTCGAGGCCACCGGCCTGCGCAAGTCCTACGGTGCGCGGCTGGTCGTCAAGGAAGTGCACTTGGCCGTCAACGCCGGCGAGGTGGTGGGGCTGCTGGGGCCCAACGGCGCCGGCAAGACGACCACCTTCTACATGGTCGTCGGCCTGGTGCGCGCCGACGCGGGCGACATCCGCATCGACGGCCAGCCGATCTCGGCCAAGCCGATCCACCAGCGCTCGCGGCTGGGCCTGAGCTACCTGCCGCAGGAAGCATCGATCTTTCGCAAGCTGACGGTCGACGAGAACATCCGCGCCGTGCTGGAGCTGCAGTACGACGACAACGGCAAGGCGCTCAAGCCCGCCGAGATCGACAAGCGCCTGGACGGCCTGCTCAACGACCTGAGCCTGACGCACCTGCGCGATTCGCCCGCGCCTTCGTTGTCCGGCGGCGAGCGCCGTCGCGTCGAGATCGCGCGCGCCCTGGCCACCCAGCCGCGCTTCATCCTGCTGGACGAACCGTTCGCCGGCGTCGACCCGATCGCCGTGATCGAGATCCAGCGCATCATCGGTTTCCTCAAGGCGCGTGGCATCGGCGTGCTGATCACCGACCACAACGTGCGCGAGACGCTGGGCATCTGCGACCGCGCCTACATCATCAGCGAAGGGCGGGTGCTGGCCGAAGGCACGCCGGCCGAGATCGTGGAGAACGCCGACGTGCGGCGCGTCTACCTCGGCGAACACTTCCGCATGTGAAGAGGCTTCCGGGACTCCCACCATGAAAGCCTCGCTGCAGGTCCGCCTGTCGCAACATCTCGCGCTGACGCCGCAGCTGCAGCAGTCCATCCGGCTGCTGCAGCTCTCGACCCTGGAACTGCACCAGGAGATCGAGCAGATGATGGAGCAGAACCCCTTCCTCGAACCCGAGGAGGACACCGTGCTGCCCGAGGCGCAGTTCGAGGGCCTGAACGCGAGCACGTCGGCCAGCGCCACCGACAGCGCCAAGAGCGCGACCGACACCGACGCCGACGGCCGCACCAGCAATGACAACGTCGACGAACCGGCCGGCGTCGATGCCGCCGAATTCGGCACCACCGAACGCGACGATTGGGAGAACGGCACCGAGCGCGACGACTTCGACGGCATCCGCGAACTGCCCACCTCGGGCAGCGGCCAGTCGGGCGACAACGACGACGACTTCGAGCGCCAGAACCGCGCCGATGCCGGCATCAGCCTGGAGGATCACCTGCGCACCCAGCTGAGCAGCCTGCGCCTGTCGGACGAGGACGCGGCCGCGGTGCACGTGCTGATCGAATCGCTCAACGAGGATGGCTACCTGGCCGACCCGCTCGAGGAGATCGCCGAGCGCCTGGCCGAGGTGCTGGGCGTCGAGGGCGACGAGGAACGCGAGGAGCTGATGGACCGCCTGCAATGCGGCCTGAACTTCCTGCAAAGCATGGAGCCCACCGGTGTCGGCGCACGCTCGCTCGGCGAGTGCCTGTGCCTGCAGCTGCGCCAGAAGCCGCCACCGAAGTCGACCGCCGTCACGCTGCTGGCCGCGCTGAAGATCTGCACCGAACACCTGGGCCTGCTGGCGCGGCGAGACTTCCGCAAGATCGCGCAGCTGATCGAGATGGACGAGGCCACCGTGCGCGCCGCGCAGGGCCTGATCGTCGCGCTCGAGCCCAAGCCGGGGCGCCCGTTCGCGCGCGCCGAGGAACAGATCATCATCCCCGACGTGATCGTGATGAAGGTTGCGCGCCAGTGGAAGGCCGTGCTCAATCCGGACGTGATGCCCAAGCTGCGCGTCAACGATCTGTACGCGCAGGCGATCAAGTCGCAGCGCGCGTCGGGCAGCGCGCTGAGCGC
This sequence comes from Vitreoscilla sp., assembly GCA_045810265.1. Lineage (GTDB taxonomy): Bacteria > Pseudomonadota > Gammaproteobacteria > Burkholderiales > Burkholderiaceae_C > Scleromatobacter. The sequence continues at coordinate 5,933 of JBJMWF010000154.1, forward strand.
ACGGCTGCAGGAAGCGCGCTGGTTCATCCGCAACATCCAGCAGCGCTTCGACACCATCCTGCGCGTGTCGCAAGCCATCATCGAGCGGCAGAAGAACTTCTTCAGCCACGGCGCCATCGCGATGAAGCCGCTGGTGCTGCGCGAGATCGCCGACGAGCTCGGGCTGCACGAATCCACCATCTCGCGCGTGACCACCGCCAAGTACATGGCCACGCCCTTCGGCACCTACGAACTGAAGTACTTCTTCGGCTCGTCGCTCAACACCGAGGCCGGCGGCAACGCGTCGTCGACCGCGGTGCGCGCGCTGATCAAGCAGCTGGTGGCGGCCGAGAGCCCGGCCAAGCCCTTGTCCGACAGCCAGCTCGCCGAGCTGCTCGAAGGCCAGGGCATCCAGGTGGCGCGCCGCACGGTGGCCAAGTACCGCGAAGCCTTGAAGATCGCGCCGGCCAACCTGCGCCGCACGGTCTGACCTTTCCCCTCGCGTCGGCAAGAGCCGGCGTCCTTCAATGTGCTGACTGGTGCACCGACCATGAACAACAAGCCCGACTTCCTCTTCGTCACTTGCGCCAACGGCAGCGAGGAACTGCTGGCCGAGGAGTGCGTGCGTATCCTCGGAGCCGACCAGGGCGTCGTGGCCGGGCGTGGCGGCGTGATGGTCGACGAGAGCGTCGAGAACGCGATGCGCCTGAACCTGCGCAGCCGCATCGCCCAGCGCGTGCTGTGGCCGATGGTGGACGGTGACTACCGCGACGAGCACGACCTGTACGAGCTCGGCCGCCGCATCAACTGGTCCGAGTGGATCACACCGGATGAAACCATCCGCGTGGACGTCACCGCGCAACGCTCGCCGCTGCAGAGCCTGAACTTCGCCGCGCTGCGCATCAAGGACGCGGTCTGCGACGTCATGCGCGACATGGCCGGCGCGCGTCCCAGCGTCGACACGCGCTTTCCCGATCTGGCGATCAGCCTGCACGTCGACCCGACGCATGCCTGGATCGCGATCGACTTGTCCGGCGAGGCCTTGTTCAAGCGCGGCTGGCGCGAGCAGCAGGGCGAAGCGCCGCTCAAGGAGACGCTCGCATCCACGCTGATCTTCGCGGCCGGCTGGCACGGACGACCCGAGGATGGCGGCTTGCTGGACCCGTGCTGCGGCGCCGGCACCATCGCCATCGAGGCGGCGCAGATCGCGTGCAACGTGGCGCCGGGCCTGACGCGCCGCTTCGCCTTCGAGCGCCTGCGGCCCTTCCTCGAGCACGCGAAGCTGTGGGGCCAGATGCAGGTCGAGGCGCGCGACACCATCGTCAAGCCGGCGGTGCCGATCTGGGCCGGCGACGTCTCGTTCCGCATGACCGACTTCGCCACCCGCAACGCGGAGCGCGCGGGCGTTGCGCACGCGATCGACTTCAAGACCGCCGACGCACTGCAGCGCCTGGCGCCGGCCGACCGGGGCACCATCGTGATGAATCCGCCGTACGGCGAACGCATCGACGCCAAGGGCCGCGGCAGCAGCCAGGCCGCCGAGCTCGCGCGGGCGCCGCGCACGTTCGCGGCCCCGCGTGCGCACGAGGCGCGTGACGCAGGCGAACGCCCGCGCGGCCCGGGCGCGGACGCGTTCGCGCGCGAGAACCCGGAGGCCGCACGCCGCGGCGCGCGCGAGGCGCCGCAATCGAGCGGCGGCCGCGAGTCGGCCGTCGTCGACGGCGGCAGCAGCGGCAACGCCAGCGAGTTCTTCGCGCAGCTGGCCGCGCACTGGAAGCGCAACTACAGCGGCTGGACGGCCTGGGTGCTCAGTCCCGACATGAAGCTGCCGACCGCGATGCGGCTGAAGGAAAGCCGCCGCGTGCCGATGTGGAACGGCCCGATCGAGTGCCGCCTGTTCCGCTTCGACATGGTCAGCGGCTCGGCGCGCGGCGGTGCACAGGTGGCGCCGCCAACGAGTCACTGAACGTCAGATCCCGCTCAGCGTCGCGCAAGCCAGGCGCTCGGAATCCCGTCAACGACGGGTCTCCAGGTTTCGTTTTCTGGGTGCGTATCACCGCACACACAACGACCAGACCGAAAGGAGACCCTCGTGTCCCACAAGCTCTCGACCACCGTCCTCGCCGCCCTCGCGCTGTGCGTCTCGTTCACCGCGCTGTCGGCCAATGCCGCCGACCTGCCCGGCAAGCACCCCGCCTACCTGCACGCGCTGACCGACCTGCGCGCGGCGCGCTGGAACCTCGAGCATCGTCCGGGCGATGCGGCCGTCAGCGCACAGGAGGACGTCGCGATCGTCGAGACCGACCGCGCGATCCAGGAGGCCAAGGTGGCCGCGATGGAAGACGGCAAGAACATCGAGGACCATCCGCACGAGGACGCCAACCTCGACCGCAGCGGCCGCCTGCACCACGCGATCGAGCTGCTGCGCAAGGCCAAGGACGACGTCGCGCGCGAGGAGGACAACCCCGAGTCGCGCAAGCTGCGCAACCGCGTCGTGCAGCATGTCGACCAGGCCATCGACGCCACCCGGCAGGCCATCCACGACGTCGAACAAGGACGTTGAGCGAACTCCGCCGCCACGCCGGTTCAGGCCGGCGGCGCGAGCAACACGGCCATCTGTGCGAGCCAGGCCAGCGGCGCCGTGTCGGCACGCAGGATCAGTCCGCCCAGGCTGATGCGCGCGAAGCCGCGCGCGGCCGCGGCGGCCTCCTCATCGGCCGTCAACCCGCCCTCCGGGCCGCTGAGCGCGAGCCAGCGACTCCGCGCCTGGACGCTGATGGCCGTCAAGGCCTGCGGTAGCCGTGGCGCGCTGCCCGTGCTCATCACGAAACGCCCCGCATGCGGCGCCGGGTCGGGCTGGGCCGCGAGCCAGGCGCCCAGACTGCGCACGGGGGCGATGACGGGCACGCGGGTACGACCGCTCTGCTCGCTGGCGCCGACCGCGACCGCCTGCCAGTGCGCCACGCGCTTGGCTGCGCGATCGCCATCCAGGCGCAGCACCGAGCGCTCGGTCTGCAGCGGCTGGATCGCGGCCACGCCGAGCTCGGTCGCCTTCTCGATCAGCGCATCCATGCGTTCGTTGGTGGGCATGCCCAGCGCGATCTCGAGCTCGAACGGCAGCTCGCGATCCGCGGCCTCGTGGGTGTCGACCCGCACGTCGACCTCGCGCTTGCCCATGCGCGTCACCTGCGCGCGCCACTCGCCCCCTGCGCCGTCGAACAGCCGCACGTCGTCGCCCGGCTGCAGCCGACGCACCTGCACGTGGCGTGCAGCGTCCTGCGGCAGCGCAAATTCGAGGCCGGCGGACAGGGGAGATTCGACGAACAGGCGCAAGGACATGGGACAGGGCAGCAACGGACAGCCGCCAGTGTGCCGCATGCCGCCGCCGATGGCCGCGCCGCGCTACCCGAGTTCTCAGGCGAGCTTGAGCGCGGCGCGCACGATGTCGCGCGAGTACGGTGCCGCGACGCTGCAGACGAAGCGCTGGAAATCGCCGTGGGCGGCGTCGTCGGCGCGATCGGAAATCGTGCGCACGACGGCGAACGGCCGTCCGAAGTCGTGGCAGACCTGAGCCACCGCGGCGCCTTCCATCTCGACGGCCAGCGCATCGGGCAGCAGCGCACGCAACTCGTCGCTCTGGGCATGCGTGGCGACGAAACGGTCGCCGCTGACGACCAGGCCCTCGTGGATCGCCGCGCCATCGGCATGCGTGTCGGCCGCGGCCAACGTGCGGCTGGCCTGCGCCAGGCGAGCCGACCACGCCGCATCGGCGTCGAAGCGCGCTCGGCCGGTCAGCGGCACCTCCCAGCGCGGGAACAGCGGCTCGGCGTTCATGTCGTGTTGCAGCAGCACGGTGGCGACGACGACGTCGCCCACCCGCACGCCGTCGCCCAGGCCGCCGGCCACGCCCGTGAACAGCAGCGCGCTGGCGTCGTAGGCGTCGAGCAGGACGGCCGTGGTGGTGGCCGCGGCGACCTTGCCGATGCCGCAGCGAACCAGGATCACCTGGTGGCCATCGAGCCGGCCCAGGTGGAAGTCGCGGCCGGCGCGGCGTTCGGTGCGCAGATCCTCGAGGCAGGGCCGCAGCGCGGCGATCTCCTCGTGCATCGCGCCGACGATGGCGATGCGATTAATCGGTGGCGCCAAGCTGCTTGCGGAAGCGCGCCGCGGCGTCTTCGCCGTGTGCCTTGCGGATGTGTTCGACGAACTCGAGGGCGACCGCCTGGATGCCGGCCAGGTCCGAGCAGCCCTCGATCTTGAGGATCAGGCGATAGCCCTTGATCAGCCCGAAGCGCTCCTTGGCCTCGTGGGTGAGCAGCGTGTAGAGGGCGTCGTAGGTCCAGTCGCGCACGGCGATGTCGACGCCGACGCGCTGATGCACCGTCTTGCCGGCGGCGCCAGTCTGCGGTGCGATCAGCTTGGCGGCGATCAGCACGTCCAGGTCGGCCGGCGTGCTGCCGTTCACCTTGCCGATCCAGGCGTCGCCGCTGCAGCTGGCGTCTATCACCATCAGCAGGTTGCGCGCGGGTCGGGATAGCTTGATGCTATGGGCGCGGATCTCGGCCTTGCCAGCTTCGGTGCGAGCATAGGACTCCGCATGGGACATGGTCATCATCGTGATTCCCTGGCGGCTCGGCGGCCGCGACGTGCACTGGACAACCCGCCGCCTCGCGGCGTCGGGACGAGCGCCTGCGGGAAGGCCACGCGCCGCTCAGAAGGCTGCGCCGTGCCTGTCGGCGGCGGTGCGAGCTTTCTCCGGAGCGGCCGGGCGTGCGCTCATTTGCCGTCCCGCAACTCGCGCCGCAGGATCTTCCCTACATTGGTTTTCGGCAGATCAGACCGGAACTGAACGATCTTGGGGCGTTTGTAGCCGGTAAGATTTGTTTCACACCAGGCCCGCACGTCGGCCTCGGTCAGCGCCGGATCCTTCTTGACGATGACGATCTTGACGGCTTCGCCCTGCTTCTCGTCGGGCACGCCCACGGCCGCGCACTCGAGCACGCCCGGGATCAGCGCGACCACGTCCTCGACCTCGTTCGGGTACACGTTGAAGCCCGAGACCAGGATCATGTCCTTCTTGCGGTCGACGATCTTGAAGTAGCCGCGCTCGTCCATCTCGCCGATGTCGCCGGTGCGAAAGAAGCCGTCGGCGGTCATCACCTTGGCGGTCTCGTCGGGGCGCTGCCAGTAGCCGGCCATCACCTGCGGGCCGCGGATGGCGATCTCGCCGCGCTGGCCCAGGCCCACTTCGTTGCCGTCGTCGTCCAGCAGCACGACGTCGGTATCCGGCATGGGCATGCCGATCGTGCCGCTGTAGGCAGTGGTGTTCACCGGGTTGCAGGTGGCCGCGGGCGAGGTCTCGGACAGGCCGTAGCCCTCGCAGATCGGGCAGCCGGTCTTTTGCAGCCACAGCTGGGCCGTGGCCTGCTGCACGGCCATGCCGCCGCCGACCGACATCACGAGGCTGGACCAGTCGACCGTGTCGAACTCCGGATGGTTGGCCATCGCGTTGAACAGCGTGTTGACCGCGGGCAGGCTGTGGAAGGGCTGGCGGCGCAGGTCCTTGAACATCGCGGGGATGTCGCGCGGATTGGCGATCAGCAGGTTGCACGAGCCCATGCGCAGGCCCAGCATCATGTTCGTGTTGAAGCCGAAGATGTGATACAGCGGCAGCGCGCAGATCGTGACGATCTGGACACCTGGTTTCACCTTGCTCAGCGCCGGCTGGTACCAGGCGTCCGACTGCAGCACGTTGGCCACCAGGTTGCGATGCAGCAGCACTGCGCCCTTGCTGACGCCGGTGGTGCCGCCGGTGTACTGCAGCACCGCGATGTCCTCGGGGCCGACCTTGACCGGCGTGAAGGTGGCGCGCCGGCCCTGCGCGATCGCATCGTTGAAGCGCACGGCGCCGGGCAGCTCGAATGCCGGCACCATCTTCTTGACCTTGCGCACGACGTAGTTGACGAGCGTGCCCTTGACCAGGCCCAGCATGTCGCCCATCGAGGCCAGGATCACCTTCTTCGTGGGCACCTCGCCGAACACCTGCTGCAGCGTGGTGGCGAAGTTCTCGACGATGACGATGGCCTTGGCGCCCGAATCCTTGAGCTGGTGCGCGAGCTCGCGCGGTGTGTACAACGGGTTGACGTTGACGACGACCAGGCCGGCGCGCAGCAGGCCGGCGACGACCACCGGGTATTGCGGCACGTTGGGCATCATGATGGCGACGCGTTCGCCCTGCGCCAGGCCCAGCGTCTGCGCGTACGCGGCGAAGGCGCGCGACATCTCGTCGATCAGCCGGAAGCTGAAGTCCTTGCCCATGAACTTGTAGGCCGGCAGCTCGGCGTACTTCGTGAAGCTGTTGTTCAGCAATTCGACCAGCGAGGCGTATTCGTTCGCCTTCACATGCGGTGCCACCCCTTCGGGGTAGTTCTTCAACCAGTTGCGTTCCATCTTGTCTCCGGCGTGCGGGTCTTTATCGAGAAAAAGGAAAGGGAAATTCTTGTGCGGGCACGGTACCTGATCCGCGCGATCGGTCCATCGCGGTGGCGACCTGGCGCGGCCTATTCGACCGCCTTGAGCATGTCCTCGACCACCTTCTTGGCGTCGCCGAACACCATCATGGTCTTGTCCATGTAGAACAGCTCGTTGTCCAGGCCGGCGTAGCCGGCCGCCATCGAGCGCTTGTTGACGATCACCGTCTTGGCCTTGTAGGCCTCGAGGATGGGCATGCCATAGATCGCCGAGCCCTTGGTCAGCGCCGCCGGGTTCACGACGTCGTTGGCGCCCAGGATGATGGCGACGTCGGCCTGGCCGAACTCGCCGTTGATCTCGTCCATCTCGAACACCTGGTCGTAGGGCACCTCGGCCTCGGCCAGCAGAACGTTCATGTGGCCCGGCATGCGGCCGGCCACCGGGTGGATCGCGTACTTGACGCTGATGCCCTTGCTGGTGAGCTTGGCCGCCAGCTCCTTGACGGCGTGCTGCGCGCGGGCCACCGCCAGGCCGTAGCCCGGCACGATGATCACGCTCTCGGCGTTGCCCAGGATGAAGGCCGCGTCGTCGGCCGAGCCGCTCTTTACCGGCCGCGCCTCGGCCGCACCGGCCACCGCCGTGCCCGGCGCCGCGCCGAAGCCGCCCAGGATCACGTTGAAGAACGAGCGGTTCATCGCCTTGCACATGATGTAGCTCAGGATCGCGCCGGAGCTGCCCACCAGGCTGCCCGCGACGATCAGCATCGCGTTGTTCAGGCTGAAGCCGATGCCCGCGGCCGCCCAGCCCGAGTAGCTGTTGAGCATCGAGACCACCACCGGCATGTCCGCGCCGCCGATCGGGATGATGATCAGCACGCCCAGCACGAAGCTGATGGCCAGCATCGAGAAGAACGCCGGCCAGCTCTCGGTGGCCACCCAGGCGGCGCCCAGCGCGATCATCGCCAGGCCCAGCGCCAGGTTGAGCCAGTGCTGGCCGGCGAACTGCACCGGCGCCCCCTGGAACAGGCGGAACTTGTACTTGCCCGAGAGCTTGCCGAAGGCGATCACCGAACCCGAGAAGGTGATGGCGCCGATCGCCGCGCCCAGGAACAGCTCGAGCCGGTTGCCGTAGGGAATCGCCTCGCCGCGCGCGAGCCCGCGCTCCAGCGCCCACGGTTCGGCGACCGCCGCGATCGCGATGAACACCGCCGCCAGGCCGATCATGCTGTGCATGAACGCCACCAGCTCGGGCATCTTGGTCATCTCCACCCGCTTGGCCATGACGGTGCCGGCCGTGCCGCCCAGCAGCAGGCCCAGCAGGACCCAGCCCAGGCCCAGCGGCGAGCCGGCGAGCGTGACGATCAGGGCGCCGGTGGTGACCACGGCGATCGTCATTCCGATCATGCCGAACAGGTTGCCGCGGATCGACGTGGTCGGATGCGACAGGCCCTTGAGCGCCTGGATGAAGCAGACGCTGGCCACCAGGTACAGCAGCGTGACGAGGTTCAAGCTCATTGGTTCCCACCCTCTTGCGTCTTCTCGAAGAAGCCGGCGACCAGTCCGATCACCGAATCAGTCAGCGCCATCGAGCCGGCCGCCAGCAGCGCGGCGATCAGCACCAGGCCGCCGCGCTGCAGCGGCATCGGCGGCAGCACGCGCAGCGCATACAGGAACAGCGCGACGCCGGCCACCACGTGCACCACGCGCCAGAACAGCGGGCGCCGCGGCGGCGGCGTATCGGGCACGAGCGTCATCATGGCTGGCCGTCCTTGGAGACCTTGGCCGCCGCCGGCCGCTCCTTCTTCCTGAACATCTCGAGCATCCGCCGGGTCACCAGGAAGCCGCCGAACACGTTGACCGCGGCCAGCGTGACCGCCAGCACGCCCATCGTCCGGGCCAGCGGGCCTTCGGTGAGGCCGGCGGCCAGCATCGCGCCGACGATCACGATCGCCGAGATGGCGTTGGTCACGGCCATCAGCGGCGTGTGCAGCGCCGGCGTGACGTTCCACACCACGTGGTAGCCGACGTAGATCGCCAGCACGAAGATGATCAGGTTGATGATCGTGGGGGAGACGATGTCCATGGGGACTCCTCGGTGCTTCGGATTCAGGGGGCGTCGCGTCGCGCGCGCGGGCGTCGCGCGAGGCTCACTTGCGTTTGACTTCGCCGGCATGCGCCATCAGGCACGCGGCCACGATGTCGTCCTCCAGATCGAGCTTGAACGCGGCTTCCTTGTCGACGACCAGCTTCAGGAAGTCGAGCACGTTGCGCGCGTACAGGGACGACGAGTCGGCGGCGACCAGCGCCGGCAGGTTGGTCTCGCCGACGATGGTGACGCCGTGCTTGACGACCGTGCGGCCGGCCTCGGTCAGCGGGCAGTTGCCGTCGATGCCGGACGCGCCGCGGCCGGCGGCGATGTCGACGATGACCGAGCCGGGCTTCATGGACTTGACCATGTCCTCGGTGACCAGCACCGGCGCCGCGCGGCCTGGAATCAGCGCGGTGGTGATGACGACGTCGGCCAGCGCGACGCGCTTGGCGACCTCGACCTTCTGCCGCTCCAGCCACGCCGGCGGCATCGGCCTGGCGTAGCCGCCGACGCCCTCGGCGGCTTCCTTTTCCTCGGGCGTCTCGGTGGGCACGTCGATGAACTTGGCGCCCAGCGACTCGACCTGCTCCTTGACCGCCGGGCGCACGTCGGTGGCCTCGATGACGGCGCCCAGGCGCTTGGCGGTGGCGATCGCCTGCAATCCGGCCACGCCCACACCCAGCACCACGACGCGCGCGGCCTTGATCGTGCCCGCCGCGGTCATCAGCATCGGGAACAGGCGCTGGTACTTGTCGGCCGCGATCATCACGGCCTTGTAGCCGGCGATGTTGGCCTGCGAGGACAGCACGTCCATGCTTTGCGCGCGCGTGGTGCGCGGCGCGGCCTCGAGCGCGAACGCGGTCAGCTTTGCGTCGGCCAGCTTCTGCAGGCCGTCGCGGTCGAACGGATTGAGCATGCCCACCAGCACCGCACCCGGCTTGATCAGGCCCAGTTCGTCGGCCAGCGGCGCGCGCACCTTCAGCACCAGGTCGGCGCCGAGCGCGGCGGCGCGGTCGACGATTTCGGCGCCGGCGGCGGCATAGGCCTCGTCCGTGGCACTGGCGGCGACGCCGGCACCCGATTGGACACGCAGCGCGTGGCCCTGCGCCTTGAGCTTCTTGGCCGTCTCCGGCGTGACCGCCACGCGCGTTTCGCCCGCCGCAGTTTCCAGCGGAACACCGATCAACATGGAAGTCTCCTCCAGCGAAATCGTCATGAGGGCGCGTGCACGCGCGCCGGAACAAGCCACGGTCGAGCACACAAGCCCCTGGATACGGGGCGGCTGCGCAGTAGCGGCACAGCTTACACAGTTTGCCGGACAAGTTTTAGTGGCGTGCCCCGGGCGGCGCGGCGTCGACGCAACGCCACACCCCCTTGTCTTGTCCGACGGATTCGCTGGCCGGCAGGCGCGCGCGCCGCGACAATCGCCCGCCATGGCATCAGAACGTTGGAAACCGAGCGTCACCGTGGCCGCCGTCATCGAGAAGGACGGGCGCTACCTGATGATCGAGGAGATGACGCGGGACGGCCTGCGCATCAACAACCCCGCCGGCGGCCTGGAGCCGGGCGAGTCGCCCATCGCTGGCGCGATGCGTGAGGCGCTCGAGGAGACGGCCTGCCACTTCACGCCCGAGGCGCTGCTGGGCGTCTACCTGGCGCGCAACCCCGATTCCGATCGCGGCCCCGGCGTCACCTACCTGCGCCTGGCGTTCTGCGGCAGCGCCAGCGATCCGGTACCGGGCCGCGCGCTGGACAGCCCGGTCGTGCGCACCCTCTGGATGACCCTCGACGAGATCGCCGCCGCCAGCGACCGCCTGCGCGGGCCGCTGGTGCTGCAATGCATCCAGGACCACCACGCCGGCCGCCGGTTGCCGCTCGAGGCGATCTACACGCACCCGAGCGTGGCCTCCCCCGACGCGAGCAGCGCAACGGCAGAGCCCTGAGAAGCCTTTCCGCCACGCGCGAAGCCCCGGTTTCCTACAATCGAAGCATGTGTGCGAAGCGTGTGGTGGTCGGCCTGTCCGGCGGTGTCGATTCGGCGGTGACGGCCCATCTGTTGAAGAAGCAGGGGCACGAGGTCATCGGCATCTTCATGAAGAACTGGGAAGACGATGACGACGACGAGTACTGCTCGACGCGCCAGGACTTCCTGGACGCCGCCAGCGTGGCCGACGTGCTGGGCATCGAGATCGAGCACGTCAACTTCGCCGCCGAATACAAGGATCGCGTGTTCGCCGAGTTCCTGCGCGAGCACCAGGCCGGCCGCACGCCCAACCCCGACGTGCTGTGCAACGCCGAGATCAAGTTCAAGGCCTTCCTCGATCACGCGATGCGGCTGGGCGCCGAGCGCATTGCCACCGGCCACTACGCGCGCGTCCGCTTCAACCAGACGAGCGGCCGGCACGAGCTGCTCAAGGGGCTGGATCCGGGCAAGGATCAGAGCTACTTCCTGCATCGCCTGAACCAGGCGCAGCTGGCGCAGACGATGTTTCCGGTCGGCGAGCTGCACAAGACCGAGGTGCGCCGCATCGCCGACGAGATCGGCCTGCCCAACGCGAAGAAGAAAGATTCGACAGGCATCTGCTTCATCGGCGAGCGGCCGTTCCGCGAGTTCCTGAACAAGTACCTGGCGCATGATCCCGGCCCGATCCTGGACGACCGCGGCCGCCAGCTGGGCGAGCACGTCGGCCTGAGCTTCTACACGCTGGGCCAGCGCCAGGGGCTGGGCATCGGCGGCGTCAAGGACAGGAAGTCGCAGCGCGGCGGCGGCGAGCACGAGCCGTGGTTCGTGGCGCGCAAGGAGCTGGACACCAACACGCTGCGCGTGGTGCAGGGCCACGACCACCCGTGGCTGCTGTCGCACCGGCTCAGCGCGATGGACCTGAGCTGGGTCGCGGGCGCGGCGCCAGCGCCGGGCGGGCTCGCATCCAAGGCGCGCTATCGCCAGCCGGATTCGGCCTGCACGCTGGAGGCCCCGGCGGACGAGCGCGCGATCTCACTGTCATTTCCCGATGCACAGTGGGCGGTCACTCCGGGTCAATCCGCCGTGCTGTATGACGGCGAAGTCTGCCTGGGCGGCGGCGTGATCGAGTCGGCGGTGACGCTGGGCTGAGTGCCCGCGCGCGCCGTCCCTCCTCTGCGGTCATCCTACGCGCAGTCGCAGGATCCGCGCTGCGACGAGGCCTCACGGCAGGGGTGACTCCGCGACTCGCGCGGAATGACGATCTGTTGGTGGCGACGCCACGCCGGTGACCTGCGGCCTGACCTCGGCCAAAGATGGACGATGTCACCTTGGCGCCGTCGAGCAGCGGGCTCGGCGTGGCATGCTTGGCGCCCACGCACCGCCAGGATCTCCCATGCTCAACCAAGTCGCCAACGTCTTCGTCGCCCTCATGGCGCTGCTGCACGTCTACATCCTCGTGCTGGAGATGTTCCTGTGGACGACGCCGCGTGGGCGCCGGGCCTTCGGTACCACGCCGGAGTTCGCCGAGCAGAGCAAGGTGCTGGCTGCCAACCAGGGGCTGTACAACGGCTTCCTGGCGGCCGGCCTGATCTGGGGACTCACGCTGGGGCCGGCCGGCTACAGCCTGAAGCTGTTCTTCCTCGGCTGCATCTTCGTCGCCGGCCTGTACGGTGGCTTCACGGCGACGCGCAAGATCCTGTTCATTCAGGCCGTTCCCGCGGCCGTCTCGATCTGTTTTGTGCTGCTCGCCGCCAACGGGTGATATCCGTTTTTCGAGCATGGTGCTGCGTAATATCGAGGTTACGCATATCGAATAGCGCTCGATAATCGTTCTTCATATAAAGAGCGAGCGAGTCCCCATGAACTTCCAGCAACTGCGCTCCGTGCGCGAAGCCGTGCGCCGCGGCTTCAATCTGACCGAGGTCGCCCAGGCGCTGCATACGTCGCAGCCTGGCGTCAGCCGCCAGATCCGAGAGCTGGAGGATGAGCTTGGCGTCGAGATCTTCGTGCGCGTGGGCAAGCGCCTGACCGGGCTGACGCAGCCGGGCGTGGCCGTGCTGCCCTGGGTCGAGCGCCTGCTGCAGGACGCCGAGAGCCTGCAGCGCGCCAGCGAGGAATTCACGCAGGGCACCAGCGGCGTGCTGACGATCGCCGCCACCCACTCGCAGGCGCGCTACGCCTTGCCGACCGCCGTGCGCGACTTCCGCGCCGCGCACCCCAACGTGCAGCTGCAGCTGCACCAGGGCTCGCCCGAGCAGATCGCGCAGATGCTGCTGACGGGCACGGTCGACATCGGCATCGCCTCGCACCTGCTGGCCGAGCGGCCCGAGCTGGTGGCGCTGCCCTGCTACCGCTGGACGCATTCCATCGTCGTGCCCGACGGCCATCCGCTGGTCGCCGAGGGCGAGGTGACGCTGGAGCGCCTGGCCAAGTACCCGATCATCACCTACGACATCGGCCTGACCGGCCGCTGGAGCATCGACGCCGCCTTCAAGCGCGCCGGCCTGCGGCCCGAGATCGTCATCACCGCGATGGACGCCGACATCATCAAGACCTACGTCGACCTGGGCCTGGGCGTGGGCATCCTGGCGTCGATCGCGATGGACGAGGACCAGCCAGGCCGGCTGCGCGCCGTCGATGCGCGCCATCTGTTCTCGATCAACACCACCAGCGTCGCCGTGCGTCGCGGCGGCCTGCTGCGCGGCTACGCGTACGACTTCATCCAGACCTTCGCGTCGCACCTGACGCGCGAGGTGGTGGAAGCCGCCCAGGCGGCGCCGAGCGACACCGAGCAGGCGCCGTTGTAGCGTCCGCAGGAGCGTCCCGGCCGGCGCTCAGGCGCGGTGGGGTCACTTGCCGGGGGCGCTGCCCGCGACCGGACTTCCCGGGACGATGACGATGTTGGTGTTGTGCGAGGCAGTGATGAGCCACTTCCCATCGAGCTTCTGCAGAACCTGGGTGAAGATGCCGTCGCGAGGTTGACGAGGCGAGCCATCGGGGTTCTTGTCCCCGCTGAGCGACCAGGTCGTGTGCACGATCGCGATGGTCGGCGAGAGGAACCGGATGTCGGTATCGATGTTCTTCCAGACGCTGTCCTTGAACATCATCGCGTGGACGGCGGCATGGTTCCTGCGGATTTCATCCGTGCCGACCCACCGGCGGCCGTTCACCTGGACGAAGTCGGCGTCCTTGGTGAACAAGCCAGCCAGTGCATCCATGTCGTGGTGGTTCCAGGCCTCCTGCCAGCGCGATTCGACCTGCCTGATTTCGTCGGAGTCGTCTTGCGGCGCTGCAAGAACAGGGGTCACCGCCAAGGCCAGCGAAAGAAGTGCCGTTCTTGCAATCGAGTGCATGACTGATCCGTCGGGGTTGGACCCGCGTGCGGCGCGGACCGATCAGCGCAAGCGCTGATCGTCGTGATGGTGGCCCAATTTCGACGTCGAGTCCCCGCACCCCCCAAGTTCAGCGGGCGCCCGTGACCGCGCTCGTCCCGAAGCCTCGCAGGCTCAAGCCGCTGCGAAGCGCGTCACGCGGCGCGGCTTGAGGAACACGCGGGCACCGGGCGCCAGGCCCAGGCGCTCGCGCGTGGCGACGAACTCCTGGCGCGTCAGCTCCACGTCGACGAAGCTGCCGTCGTCGTCGCGCTTGAACTCGATGCGCGTGTTCGGGCCCACCGTCAGCATCTGGCCCACCGTCACCGACCAGGTGTCGGGCGCCGGCGTGGCGACGATGTCGATCTCGTGCGGGCGCACGTAGTCGGTCTCGGCGCCGCGCGCGAACAGGTTGACGTCGCCCAGGAACTGCAGCACGAACGGCGTAGCCGGGTGGTCATAGACCTCGTGCGGCGCGCCCTGCTGCTCGATCTTGCCCTGGTGCATCACCACGACGCGGTCGGCCACTTCCATCGCCTCTTCCTGGTCGTGCGTGACGAACACGCTGGTGACGTGCATCTCGTCGTGCAGCCGCCGCAGCCAGCGGCGCAGTTCCTTGCGCACCTTGGCATCGAGCGCGCCGAAGGGCTCGTCCAGCAGCAGCACCTTGGGCTCGACCGCGAGCGCGCGGGCCAGCGCGACGCGCTGGCGCTGGCCGCCGGAGAGCTGGTGCGGATGGCGGTCGGCGAGCCAGTCCAGTTGCACGAGCTTGAGCAGGTCGGCCACCTTGGCCTTGATCTCGCGCTCGGACGGGCGCGTCGCGCGCGGGCGCACGCGCAGGCCGAAGGCCACGTTCTCGGCGATGGTCATGTGGCCGAACAGCGCGTAGTGCTGGAACACGAAGCCGACGTTGCGGTCGCGCACTTCCTTGTTCGTCGCGTCCTCGCCGTGGAACAGCACCGATCCGGCGTCCGGCACTTCCAGGCCGGCGATGATGCGCAGCAGCGTCGTCTTGCCCGAACCCGAGGGCCCGAGCAGCGCCACCAGTTCACCGGCCGGCACGTCCAGGCTCAGGTTGTCGCAGACGGCCAGGTCGCCATAGCGCTTGGTGACGTTGCGGATCTCAATGCTCATTGCGGGACTCCCCATCGACGGACGCCTTCGCGCGCCGTTCGACGATGTACTTCAGGACGAGGGTGACCAGGGCCAGCGCGGCCAGCAGCGACGCGACGGCGAAGGCGGCGGCGAACTGATAGTCGTTGTAGAGGATCTCGATGTGCAGCGGCAGCGTGTTGGTCTGGCCGCGGATATGGCCCGAGACGACGCTGACGGCGCCGAACTCGCCCATCGCCCGCGCATTGCACAGGATCACGCCATACAGCAGCGCCCATTTCACGTTGGGCAGCGTCACGCGCCAGAGGATCTGCCAGCCCGAGGCCCCCAGCACGCGCGCGGCCTCTTCCTGTTCCTGGCCCTGCGCCTGCATCAGCGGGATCAGCTCGCGCGCGATGAACGGCACCGTGACGAAGATGGTCGCCAGCACGATGCCCGGCACGGCGAAAACGATCTTCAGGTCGTGGTCGCGCAACCACTCGCCCCACCAGCCCTGCAGGCCGAAGATCAGCAGGTAGATCAGGCCGGCGATCACCGGCGAGACCGAGAACGGCAGGTCGATCAGCGTCAGCAGGATGTTCTTGCCGCGGAAGTCGAACTTGGCAATGGACCATGCCGCCGCGACGCCGAAGACCAGGTTCAGCGGCACCGAGATCCCGGCGGCGATCAGCGTCAATCGCAGCGCGGACAGCGCGTCCGAGTCGCTCAGCGCGGCCCAGTAGACGTCCAATCCCTTCGCGAAGGCCTGCACGAAGACCGCGACCAAGGGCACGAAGAGAAACAGCGTGAGGAAGGCCAGCGCGACGCCGATCAGCGTGCGTCGCACCCAGGCCGGTTCGCTGACGGCATCGGCCACGCGCGCGGGGGCCAGTGGGCGCAGGCCGGCGCCAGCGCTGGTCTCGGCCGCGGAAAGCCTGTCGATGGCCTGGGGGACGGCGCTCATGAGGCAACCCTCCGCCTGACGGCTGCGGTGCGAGCTCCCTTCGGAGCGGCCGGGCGTCCGCTCATCTCAGCGCCCCTGACGCCTGCGCGCCCAGGCCTGCAGCAGGTTGATCAACAGCAGCAGCAGGAAGGCGGCCACCAGCATCACGACGGCGATGGAGGTGGCACCGGTGAAGTCGTACTGTTCCAGCTTGGTGATGATCAGCAGCGAGGTGATCTCCGAGACCATCGGCATGTTGCCGGCGATGAAGATCACCGAGCCGTACTCGCCGAGCGCGCGTGCGAAGGCCAGGGCGAAGCCGGTCAGCAAGGCCGGCGCGAGCGCCGGAAAGATGACCAGCATGAAGGTCTGCAGGCGCGTCGCACCCAGCGTCGCAGCGGCTTCCTCGAGCTCGCGCTGCAGGTCTTCCAGCACCGGCTGCACCGTGCGCACCACGAAAGGCAGGCCGATGAAGGTCAGCGCGACGAATACGCCCAGCGGGGTGTAGCTGACCTTGAACGGCAGCCACTTGCCGATCCAGCCGTTGCTGGCATAGAGCGTGGTCAAGGCGATGCCGGCCACGGCCGTGGGCAGCGCGAACGGCAGGTCGACCAGCGCGTCCACCAGGCGCTTGCCCGGAAACCGGTAGCGCACCAGCACCCACGACACCAGCAATCCGAACACGCCGTTGACCAGCGCGGCCAGCAGCGAGGTGCCGAAGGTGAGCCGGTACGACGCCATCACGCGCGGCGACGTGACCGTGGCCACGAAGGTGCCCCAGTTGACCGTGGCGGTCTTCAGGAACACCGCCGACAGCGGGATCAGGACGATGAAGCAGAGGTACAGCAGCGTGAAGCCAAGGGCGAGATTGAACCCCGGCAACACGCTGTGACGCCGCAACAGCAGGGCGCGCGTGGACATGGCGGAACGACAAGGCGGCAAGAGGACGGGAGGATCACGCGCCACCGTCCTGACGGGGACGAAGTGACGCAGGCATCCACTCTAGGGCGCCTTGCTGCAGCGCCGCAACGAAGCGAACCACGCTTTCATATGCGCGTTTCGTTCGACGCCGCGCACCGCTCGGGCGTCCAGCGCCAATGCAGCGGCCGCTGCAAGGTGCTCGCAAGCCTGCCTTTCCGTGGCGCGAAGGCTCGCGGCGAACGCCCGCCGAGGCGGCCGCCGCCGCGCCGCCTCAGCGGACCTTGGCCAGCAGCTGGGTGAGTTCGCCCAGTACTTCGCCCATCTGTTTGCGGCCGCGCGCGTCGCCACCCAGGCGGCTGCCGAGCTCCTGCTCGACCAGGCTGACCGTCATGTGCACATACGTGCTGTCCAGCGCGCGGCGCACCGCGACCAGCTGGCTCGCGACGTCGATGCCGGGCTGGCCGGATTCGATCATTCGCTGGATACCTCGTAGCTGGCCTTCGGCTCGCTTGAGGCGGTTGAGCATTTCACTGCGGCTTTGTTCGTCGACAAGCACTGACATTTTTTGGACCCTCCAACGGCAGCGCTCCAATAGGCCCGCCGCGTCTCCATTGTGGGCATTTCACGAAATTTGCATAGGTGGTGCGGTACCCGGGAGCAACGAAAATCGCCCAAATATCGGGGGGTTCGTCGGGGGGGACCGGGTTTGCGCCATGCGCGAGACGAGGGATCGCCCTTACGAATGCGATGAACGCATCGATACCTTTGCACGTATCGACGCAGCCTATCGATCGAGCGGGCGCCCTCTTGCCAGCAGGGTGGCCACTTCCGCCGCGGAGCGCACGCCCAGCTTGCCGAACACGCGCGCACGGTGCACTTCGACCGTGCGCACCGAGATGCACAGTTCATCGGCGATGACCTTGTTCAGCTTGCCGGCAGCCACGCGCTGCATCACCTCGCGCTCGCGATCGGACAGGCTCGCGAGCCGTGCCGCGGTCTCCTCGTCCTTCGAATCGGCGGCCTGGCGCGCGGCGTCCACCGCGAGCGCCCGCGTGACGCGCTCGACCAGCGCCACGTCGCCCGAGGGCTTTTCGACGAAGTCGAACGCCCCCTTCTTCAGCGCCTCCACCGCCATCGGGATATCGCCATGGCCGGTGAGGAACAGCACCGGCACGCCGCTGCCGCGCGCCACCAGCGCGTCGTGCACCTGCAGGCCCGACATCGGCTCCATGCGCACATCGAGCAGGATGCAGCCGGCCAGCGGCGCTTCGTCCGCCGCGGCGAGGAACTCGGGCCCGCTCGCATACGCGCGCACCGCCAGGCCGTGCGACTGGAACAGGAAGGTCAGCGCGTCGCGCACCGGTGCTTCGTCGTCGACGAGATGAACCATGGGCTCGGGTGGGCGGACGTGGAGCGGGGTGGCGTTCATGGATGTTCCTGCGATGGCGCGGCCGGGCGCATGTCGTCGAGCGTGAGATCCGTGGCGGGCCAGGCGCCGGCCACGGGCAAGGTCAAGGAGAAGCGGGCGCCGCCCAGGCTACCGGGGCTGGCGTCGAAGGCGCCGTGGTGCGCCTCGATGATGGAGCGGCAGATCGCCAGGCCCATGCCCATGCCGTCGGTCTTGGTCGAATAGAACGGCGTCACCAGCTGTTCGACGCTGCGTCCGCGCAGGCCGGGGCCGGCATCGTCGACATCCAGGCGCAGGAAGCCCTCGGCGTCGCTCGCGCCCGGCATCGCGCTGGCGCCCGCGCGCGCGATGCTGATGCGCAGGCGCCGCTGCGCCGCCGGCACGCCCGCCATCTCGTCGCAGGCATTGCGCACGAGATTGAGCACCACCTGTTCGACCAGCACCGGATCGGCGTCGACCTTGGGCAGGTTGGCCGCGACGGCCCATTCCACATGCAGCTGCAGCCGGCGCAGCTCGCGCCCCAGCAGGGCCAGCGCTCGCTGGGCGACCTCGGCCAGGTCCATGGTCTCGCGCTGCGGGCTGCGCCGCGTGAGGAACTCGCGGATGCGCTTGACGATGCGGCCGGCCTCGGCGGCCTGGTCGCCCAGCCGCGTCATCGCGTCGACCAGGCGGGGATCGGGCTCGCCGGCGCGCTCGAGCAGGCGCTTGACGCCCGCGGCGTAGCCCGTGATCGAGGTCAGCGGCTGATTGAGCTGGTGCGCCAGCGCGGAGGCCACTTCGCCCAGCATCGTCAGGCGCGCCTGGTGCGCCATGGAGTCGGTCTGGTGGCGCTCGCGCTCCTCGAGCCGCTTGCGCTCGGTGATGTCGAGGATGGAACCCATCCAGCCGATGTGGCGGCCGCTGGCGTCCACCAGCGGTGCCTCGAACAGCATGACGTCGATCGGCCGGCCGTCCTTGCGCACCCAGCGCGCCTCGTAGCCGTCGCGCGGCGCGCCGCCCGCCATGTTGCGCAGGTGGCGCGACATGCTGTCGGCGATCGCGTCCGGCGGCCAGTACGGCATCGGCGTCGCGCGGCCGATCAGTTCCTCGGGGCTGAACCCCACGAGGTCGCAGAACGCGCGATTGACGTAGACCAGCCGGCCCTCGGTGTCGCGCGCGCGCAGACCCACCGTCAGCGAATCCTCCATCGCCTGGCGCCAGGCGGCCTCGGTGCGCAGCGCCGCCTGCGTGCGCAGCACCTCGTTCATCTGGAAACGCAGCAGCCCCGTGGCGACGGCGATCATCATCAGGAACACGCCCATCATCACGATCGGCAGCCGCAGCCACCACGGCCGGGGCACGTCATGCAGCGACAGCTCGAGATAGGTGTCGGGCATCGCCGGCTCGAGGCTGTGGCGATGCGACTGCTCGGGCGGCGCCTCGCGGTCGCCGGCCTTCATCGGATCGGCCACGACCTGCCCGTAGCCGTCGACCAGGCGCACGTCGTACTCGTGGGCCAGCCACCAGGGTACCGTCTGGCGCAGCAGCGTGGCCGGCGCGTAGCGCACCACGAGACGGCCCGCGGGCATGCCGGCGGCGTCGTGCAACGGCGCGCTCAGGTGCGCGCTCAGGCCGGGGCGTTCGGCGATGTCGATGCCCTCGGGCACCACCACCACCAGCCGGGTATTCGCATCGACCCAGCTGATGCTCTGCCACAGCCGCGACAGCCCGTCGACCACGGCGTCCTGTCTGGCGAGCGCCTCCGGCGGCAGCGTGACGTCGAAGCTGTGCGCGAGTTCGTTCAACTGCGTCTGTTCCTCGCCGACGCGCTCGCTGATCTGCGCCTCGAGCGACAGCGAGTCGGTGATCAGCTGGCGCTGGCGCGACTCCAGGTCGGCGCGATCGGACAGCTCCAGCCAGATCGCCACCGACACCGTGAACAGCACCGACAGCACCAGCGGCACCCACCACCACGAGCCGCGGCCGGCCAGCGCGCGCGCCCAGCGCCGGCTCACCGGCGCGGCGGGCGTGAGGCTGGGCGGCGATGGCAGCTCGGGAAGCATGGCGGCAGTCTATGTCGAGGTCCGCCGGTGCACGTGCACCGGTGCCGCCTCATGTGGGAGTCCACAATTTCCAGCGCCGCCACGCGATGCCGACAATCGCCGGACTCGAGACGAGCCTGTGCGCCGCTGCCCGTCCGCCCAGGCTTGCGGCAGGCTGAATCCCACAACATCCAATGCACCCTCAGGAGACCCGCATGCACAACACCTCTCGCCGCCAAGTCCTCGGCGCGGCCGCCGCGCTCGCCACCGTGGGCTTCGGCACGGCCCGCGCGCAGGCTCCGATCAACATCAAGTTCAGCCACGTCGTGGCGCCGGATACCCCCAAGGGCAAGGGCGCGCTGCGCTTCAAGGAGCTGGCCGAGCAGCGCACTGGCGGCAAGGTGAAGGTGGAGATCTATCCGAACAGCCAGCTGTACAAGGACAAGGAAGAGATGGAGGCGCTGCAGCTGGGCTCGGTGCAGATGCTCGCGCCGTCGCTGTCCAAGTTCGGCCCCCTGGGCGTCAAGGAATTCGAGGTGTTCGACCTGCCGTTCCTGTGCAAGGACACGGCGGCGTTCAAGGGCATCACCGACGGTGCACTGGGCAAGGAACTGTTCGCCAAGCTCGAGCCCAAGGGCATCCGCGGCATGGCCTACTGGGACAACGGCTTTCACCAGATGATCGCCAATCGTCCGCTGCACCACGTGGCCGATTTCAAGGGCCTGAAGATGCGCATCCAGTCGTCCAAGGTGCTCGATGCGCAGATGCGCGCGCTCGGCGCCATCCCCCAGGTGATGGCGTTCTCGGAGTTGTACCAGGCCCTGCAGTCGGGTGTGGTCGACGGCACCGAGGGCACCCCCTCGAACTTCTTCACGCAGAAGATCTACGAAGTCAGCAAGAACATCACGCTGTCCAACCACGGCCACCTGGCCTACGCGGCCATCGTCAACAAGAAGTTCTGGGACGGCCTGCCTGCTGATATCCGCACCACGCTGGACGGCTGCATGAAGGACGCGACGACCTACGCCAACGCGATCGCCGCCACCGAGAACATCCAGGCGCTGGACAAGATCAAGGCCAGCGGCAAGTGCACGATCTACACGCTGACGCCGGCCGAGGAGCTGGAGTGGAAGAAGGCGCTGATGACCGTCCACAAGGAAATGGAAGCGCGCGTCGGCAAGGACACGATCGCCGCCGCCTACAAGGCGACCGGCTTCGTCCCCGTCTGACCTCCTGAGCCTCGCCCCGGCGCGATGCCGGGGCCGCCCCGATTGACGCGGCGCCCCTGCGCAGCGTCCACTCGACTCGCATGCGCCGCTCTTGCGGCACGTGTCGACGTCCCTCGCCCCGCCCCTTCGCGCCCGCCGCGAGAAAGGCCCCAGATGTTCGGTCGCTTCCTCGACCACCTCGAAGAGTGGCTCATCGCGTTCCTCATGGGCGCGGCGACGCTGCTGATCTTCGTGGCGGTCGTCCATCGCTACGCTGCCGGTTGGCACTACCCCGCGTTCCTGCAGTTCATCCAGGACGCCCTGCTCAAGCTCAATCTGGGGTGGGCCCAGGAGCTGTGCATCTACATGTTCATCTGGATGGCCAAGTTCGGCGCTGCCTACGGGGTGCGCCACGGCACCCACGTGGGCGTCGACGTTCTGGTGCGGGCGCTGCCGCCAGCCAAGGCGCGCTGGCTCACCATCATCGGGCTGAGCGGCGGCGCGCTGTTCACGGTGGTGATCGGCACCATGGGCTCGGTGCTGGTGTGGGACGACGGCCTGCACTACGCGCTGGTGCACGCACTGGGCCGCCCCGAGGGCGACCTGTCCGAAGGCGCCACGACGCCTGACCTGGAGCTGCCGGTGTGGATCGAGTACCTGGCGATCCCGCTCGCGTCGTACCTGATGTGCTTCCGCTTCCTTCAGGTGCTGGTCAAGTTCGTGAGGACGGGCGAGCTGCCCAAGCACGAGGTCGCCCACGTCGAGGGGCTGGAGGACGTCGACAACTATGAGCCGACGCCGCAGGGGAGCATCGTCAAATGAGCGCGCTCATCATCTTCTCGCTGCTCGTGGTGCTGATGCTCACGGGCATGCCGATCTCGATCGCGCTCGGCCTGACGGTCATGAGCTTCTTCTTCTTCCTCAGCGACGTGCCGATGGCCAGCGTCGGCCTGAAGCTGTTCGAGGGGTTGAACAGCTTCCCGATCATGGCGATCCCGTTCTTCATCCTGGCCGGCAACTTCCTGACCAATGGCGGGGCGGCCAGGCGGATGATCCATTTCGCCTCGACCATGGTGGGCCACCTGTACGGCGGCCTGGGCCTGGCGGCGGTGCTGGCCTGCGCGATGTTCGCGGCGATCTCGGGCTCGTCGGTGGCCACCGTCGTGGCGGTGGGCACCATCATGATGCCGGCCATGCAGGCTGCGGGCTACCCCAAGCGCTTCTCGGCCGGCGTGATCACCACCTCGGGCGCGCTCGGCATCCTGTTTCCGCCGTCGATCAACCTGGTGATCTTCTCGATCGCCACCTCGGGCATGAGCGCCCCCGGCCCGAACGGCGAACCGGTGGCCACCGCCTCCGTGGGTGACCTGTTCGTCGCGGGCGTCATTCC
>JBJMWF010000155.1:0-7670 GCA_045810265.1 Vitreoscilla sp.
CGACATCCGCAACCATTCCGACGTGATGGTGCAGACCTTCGGCGAGGTCTGCTTCATCAGCAACGACGACCTGGCCTGGCCGCTGATCCGCGACAGCCAGCGCCAGCCGACGCGGCTGCACGCCGCCCTGGGCTCGCCCGAGCTCCTGGTCGCTTTCTGCAACTACGACGGCGGCGGCAGCCACGGCTACGCCGTCTTCGAGGACGGCCGGCGCACCCGCACCCGCCTGCAGACCAGCGGACAACCGGACTCACCCGCCCTGATGGAAAGCGGCACGCCGCTGCCGTTCGAGCAGCGCTGGCTCGGTGCAGCGCACTACGTCGATGCCAGCGGGCGCGCGGACGACGGCCGCATGGTGTTCCTGGGCGAGCGCGAGGTCGTCGTGCCCGCGCATGACCTCACCGGCCGCATGCTGCAGGATGGCCTGGAAGCGATGTTCGGCGTCTGCCCGTGGGAGACGCTGCTGACGCCCACCTACCGCTTCTTCCGCCTGGGCCCCGAGCGCGAACGCCCGGACGAGCCGGCGATCTCGCGCGCCCGCCCGATCGCCGCGGCCAAGCGGCCCTGGTGGCAGTTCCTGTAGGGCCTGGCGCGGTGGGGCGACAATCGCCTCCATGAAAGTCATCAAGCTGCGCGAAGGCAAGGAACGCTCGTTGTTGCGGAGGCACCCGTGGGTGTTCCAGGGCAGTGTCGAAAAGGGCAAGGCCGACTCGGGCGAGACCGTGCGCGTGGAGAGCCACGACGGCAGCTTCCTCGCCTGGGGCGCCTACAGCCCCGAGTCGCAGATCCGCGTGCGCGCCTAGAGCTGGCAGGCTTCGGAGCGCATCGACGCCGCGTTCTTCGAGCGCAAGCTCGAGACCGCGCTGGCGCTACGGGCGCGACTGGCCGTGGCCAGCGACGGCGTGCGGCTGGTGCACGGCGAGGCCGACGGCCTGCCCGGCCTGGTGGTCGACCAATACGGCGACATTCTCTCGGTGCAGTTCCTGGCCTCCGGCGTCGAGCGCTGGAAGGCGACCATCGCCGACAGCCTGCTGCGCCTGACCGGCTGCACGCGGCTGTACGAACGCAGCGACGCCAGCGTACGGGCGCTCGAGGGCCTGCCCTCGGTGCGGGCCTGGCTGCGCGGCGGCAGCGACGACCCGGCGGCGTCGATCGTCACCATCCACGAGAGCGGCTGGAAGCTGACGGTGGATGTGGCCGAAGGCCACAAGACCGGCTACTACCTCGACCAGCGCGAGAACCGCGCGCGCTTCGCGCAGCTCGTGCGGCAGTACGGCTGCAAGTCGGTGCTCAACTGCTTCAGCTACACGGGCGGCTTCTCGGTGGCCGCGTTGGCCGGCGGCGCGACGCGCGTGATCAGCGTCGACTCGTCGGCTCCCGCGCTGGAGCGCGCGAGCGAGCACGTCAGGCTCAACGGCTTCAACCCCAGGCATCACGAGACGCGCGATGCCGACGTCAACACGCTGCTGCGCGACCTGCTCAAGACGGACGAACGCTTCGACGCGATCGTGCTCGACCCGCCCAAGTTCGCACCGACCGCCGCGCACGCCGACAAGGCTTCGCGCGCCTACAAGGACATCAACCGACTGGCCTTGAAGCTGTTGAAGCCGGGCGGCCTGCTGCTGACGTTCTCGTGCTCGGGCGGCATCAGCGCCGACCTGTTCCACAAGATCGTGGCCGGCGCGGCGATGGACGCCGAGGTCGACGGCGCGCTGCTCGAGCGCCTCGAGGGCGCGCCGGATCATCCGACGACGCTGTTCTTTCCGGAGGGCGAATACCTCAAGGGCCTGGCGATCCTGAAGGCTGTCGCCTGACCGGCCTTTCGGCGAGCTGAAGGCGCGCGAACTTCGTCACGGGCGGCGCCCAATGCCTGCCAGCCAGGCAGCGCGATCTGCTGTAATCCGCCAGGTCCCAGGGAGGGACGGAAGGACAACCATTGATCTCGCTTCGCATTCTCGCGACGCTGGCCATGACCAGCGGACTGTGCGTTGCCGCCACGGCCGCATCCAACGACACCGCATTTCCGGAAGCCGCCGCCGCCCCCACGGAGGCCGAACGGCCGCCCACCTTCGAGTTCGCACGCATGCGCTCCAAGCTGGTGGGCGGCGACAAGATCGGCTGGATCGAGTCGGGCCTGTTCTGCACCCATCGCGCCAACGCGGGCGCCAACGTCAAGATCGAGGACGTCGCCACCAACCAGGGCGGCGCCGCCTACAAGCTGGAAGCCGCCGCGCTCGGACTGCACAGCGCCGCCCCGGAGATCTCGTCGTTCGACGCCAGCCCCGCCAAGAGCGATCCCGACTACCGCATCGGCGGCGTGCTCCAGGCCATGAACATGGCCGAATGCCGCGACGGCAACGATCGCAAAGGCGACTTCAGCGTCACCGTCAAGTGGGAAGTCTTCGCGCCCAAGCTGCAGAAGGTGGTGTTCTCGGCCGTCACCACCGGCAGCATCCACACAGACAGCTTTTCCGCCGTGGCGGGCCGCGATTTCGAGATCAAGGCCTATGCCGATTCGCTTCACCGCATGCTGACCGATCCGGGCTTCACCGCGCTCAAGGCCGTGCCCGGCGCAGCCGCGGCACCCGCGGCCGGTACGGTGCCGACGCTCGCACCGCTGCACCTGAAGTCGGCCTCGACGCTGGCCGGCAGCACGCAGGTCAACGCCGCGGCGCTGCGCAACGCGGCGGCAACGGTGATGCATGACAACGTCAGCGGCTCGGCCTTCTACGTGGCCGATGGCTACCTTCTCACGAACCACCATGTCGTGGGCACGGCCCACTACGTGAAGGTGAAGCTGGCGAGCGGCCAGGTGCTGGTGGGCGAGGTGCTGCGCGACGACGCGCATCGGGATGTCGCGTTGATCAAGACCGAGCCCGCCGGCGTGACGCCGCTGCACGTCAACATGGCCGAACCGGCGGTGGGCAGCGACGTGTTCGCGATCGGCTCGCCGCTGGGCCAGGAGCTGGCCGGCACCTTCACGCGCGGCGTCCTCAGCGGCACCCGCGCGCACGACGGCCTGGAATACCTGCAGAGCGATGCCGCCGTGAACCCCGGCAACAGCGGCGGCCCGCTGCTCGATGGCTCGTCGAGCGTCATCGGCATGACGGTGCTCAAGATCAACCAGGCCGCCGGACTGTCGTTCTTCATCCCGATCCGCGACGCCGCCAACGCGCTGCAGCTGATCTTCGACTGACGCCGTCTCAGCCGCTCTTGCGCGCGGCCGCCAGCAGCTTCGGAATCTCGCCCTTGCAGGCCACCAGGTTGCCGGCGTATTCCTCGCGGCTGTCGAACAGGCGCTGCGCCTCCTGCAGCTTCGCAAGTTGCTGCCTGGCGTAGTGCAGCACGGCTTCGGGCGTGGCCGAATCGGGGAACGGATAGGCCAGCTCCCGGAACTGGCGCGCCATCTCGCGGTAGATGTGCACGTGCGTGTATTCGTGGCGCAGCACGTGGGCGTGCGCGCAGGTGCCCGGTGGCAGCTCATGGATCACGCGCAGCACCGGATGCACGAAGCGCAGCGACACGCGCAGGCCGCGGCAGCCCGTCTCCGGCATGACGGTGATCGTGTTCTCGACGGTGACCAGGCCCAGGGCCGTTGAGCCATCGGCGCCCGGCGCGCCCTGCCTGGCCAGGAAGTCCGTGCTCTTGTCGAACTCCTGCGGCGGATCAGCGAACCAGTCGGCCGTGAAACGCACGGGCCGGTCGCAGCGCGGCAAGGCGGCCGCATCGGTCGCACCGGCAAGCAGCAGCAGGAGGGTGAAGAGCAGGCGCATGCGAGGTTGTGCGGACGCCCGCAGCGGACATCCTCTTGGCAGATATCGACGCGCGCCGGCCTCAGCTTGAGCGCGGCGGCAGCGAGATGCGCGGTTCGAACTTCGCCCGCTTGACGCTGAAATAGGTCTTCACGTTGCGCACGTTGGCGTCCTGCGTGAACAGGCGCTGCACCAGCGCGCCCCAGGCGTTCATGTCGGGCACCCAGGCCACCAGCACGAAGTCCGGCCCCGGCGACACGCGGTAGCACTGCTGCACCGCGGGCTCGGCCAGCGCGCGGGACTCGAAGGCCTGCAGCAGCTCAGCGCCCTGGCGGTCGAGCGAGACCTCGGCGATGCCGGTCAGGCCCTGGTCGGACAGGCGCGGCGACAGCAAGGCCACCTGGCGTTCGATGATGCCGGCGTCGGTCAGGCGGCGCACGCGGCGCAGGGCCGTGGCTGGTGACACGCCGGCGGCCTCCGCCAGTGCCTGGTTGGTTCGGGTGGCGTCTTGCTGCAGGAGGTCGAGCAGGCGGCGGTCGATGTCATCCAGGTCATAGCCTCCGCTCGCATCTTGCATTGATATTTCACTCATACTTTATTTTTGCACAATTTATTCATTGCACTGTGGTCATGCAATTTTCTATCTTTCGCCGCTAAAAGTAGCAAGCATCAATCCCGGCAGAGCTCCTAGGATCACGCACATCGCGCAATCGCAAATCGCTTCAGGAGCTCCTCATGTGTGGCATCGTCGCCGGCGTCAGTACCCGCAACATCGTCCCGATCCTCGTCGAGGGCCTGAAGCGGCTGGAATACCGCGGCTATGACTCCTGCGGCGTGGCGGTGCACCAGGACGGCGTGCTGCGCCGCACGCGCAGCACCGCCCGCGTGGCCGAGCTGCAGGAGCAGGTCAACACCGAGCACGTGCAATCGGGCACGGGCATCGCGCACACGCGCTGGGCCACGCACGGCGTGCCGGCCGTGCACAACGCGCATCCGCATTTCTCCGGCTCGCTGAGCCCCGAGGCCGCCACCAGCCCGCTGGATGCCGAACGCGGCGCGCGCATCGCGCTCGTGCACAACGGCATCATCGAGAACCACGACGAGCTGCGCGACGAGCTCAAGGCCAAGGGCTTCCGCTTCGAAAGCCAGACCGACACCGAGGTCATCGCCCACCTGGTCAACCACCTGTACGACGGCGACCTGTTCGACGCCGTGCAGCGCGCCGTCGCCCGGCTCAAGGGCGCCTACGCGATCGCGGTGTTCTGCCGCGACGAACCGCACCGCGTGATCGGCGCACGCGCCGGCTCGCCGCTGGTGCTGGGCATCGGCACCGGCGAGAACTTCCTCGCCTCGGACGCCATGGCGCTGGCCGGCGTCACCGACCAGATCGTCTACCTGGAGGAAGGCGACGTCGTCGACGTGCAGCTGGGCAAGCACTGGATCAACGGCCTGCACGCGGACGGCTCGCTCAAGACCGTGCTGCGCGAAGTGCGCACCGTGCACGCCCACACCGGCGCCGCCGAACTCGGCCCGTACCGCCACTACATGCAAAAGGAGATCTTCGAGCAGCCGCGCGCGATCGGAGATACCCTTGACGGTATCAACGGCATCAACCCGGAGCTGTTCGGCGACGGCGCGTACGGCGTGTTCAAGGACGTCGACCAGGTGCTGATCCTGGCCTGCGGCACCAGCTACTACGCGGGCAGCGTGGCGCGCTACTGGCTGGAGAGCATCGCCAAGATCCCCACCAGCATCGAAGTCGCCAGCGAATACCGCTACCGCGACAGCGTGCCCAACCCGCGCACGTTGGTCGTGACCATCAGCCAGAGCGGCGAGACCGCCGACACCATCTCCGCGCTCAAGCACGCCCGCGGCTTGGGTATGACCAACACGCTGACCATCTGCAACGTGCAGACCAGCGCGATGGTGCGCGAGTGCAGGTTCAACTTCATCACGCGCGCCGGCGCCGAGATCGGCGTCGCCTCGACCAAGGCGTTCACCACGCAGCTGGTCGGCCTGTTCGTGCTCACGCTGGCGCTCGCGCAGGTGCGCGGCCACCTCGACGACGACCTCGAAGCCGCGCACCTCAAGGCCCTGCGCCACCTGCCCGCCGGCGTGCAGGCCGTGCTCGCCCTGGAGCCGCAGATCATGGCCTGGAGCGAGGAGTTCGCGAACAAGGAAAACGCCCTCTTCCTGGGCCGCGGCCTGCACTACCCGATCGCCCTCGAAGGCGCGCTCAAGCTCAAGGAGATCAGCTACATCCACGCCGAGGCCTACCCCGCCGGCGAACTCAAGCACGGCCCGCTCGCCCTCGTGACCTCGGCCATGCCCGTTGTCACCGTCGCCCCCAACGACGCCCTGCTCGAAAAGCTCAAGAGCAACATGCAGGAAGTCCGCGCCCGCGGCGGCGAACTCTTCGTCTTCGCCGACGCCGACTCCCGCATCGAAAGCGACAGCGGCCTGCACGTGATCCGCATGCCCGAACACTACGGCGTCCTGTCCCCCATCCTGCACGTGGTCACGCTGCAGCTGCTGGCCTATCACACCGCCTGCGCACGCGGTACGGACGTGGACAAGCCGCGGAATCTGGCCAAGAGTGTGACGGTGGAGTGAGGGATTACGGCGGAGACGCTGGTTGTTCTTGGCCAAAAGAGTCTGAGACAGTGCAAAGCAGTCTGAGACAACGCAAAGGAGTCTGAGACGGCCTACAGATGGCGGAACGATCGCGAAGATCGAGCGGGCCATTGGAAGGAGGCGATCTTCCCTTTGAGGTGCCTGATCTTCTGTTGACGGCGCCTCAAGGGGGCTCCTCGATGGCTTGTACTGGGGCGGCGCCCCAGCCCCCGAGTGGCTTCGGAAGGGTGGTAGAGGAAGCTCACGCTGCCAGACGATGTCATTGTTTCAACTGCGGTCGATGCGAGCGCCATCGCACTGAAGGGCGACAGCATGCTGCGGCTCTCGCTCGTTCGTGAGATGAGAGCGCCCGCCGACGTGTCGAACGTCGAGGACGCAATCACGGAATGGATTCGCGCGGTCAAGGCTGCAGAGAGCAAATGACAAGAACGGCCGCTTCGGGTTGGGCGCAGAGGGGTAGTCCAACCGGCAACCTAGGTCATGGCGAAGCGTCTGCCGTGACGGCGCGTGCACGGCAAGTTTGTCGAACACTCAAGTGCTTTCAGGCGGAGGCGCGTGACTCCGATGCGAGCGCCGGCCACGCCCCTCGTGCCTTACCTTCCGCACGGTCTACTCGTAGTGCTCCATGCCTCAGGCTTTGTCGAGCGCCACCGAGGCTGGCGGCAGGAGAGCTCATCTGAGACTCTATTGGTGACGACCATCGAGTTCCCGCGACTCGCCATCCGTTGCCGGCGGACAGCACCGCCCGCTGACCGCCCATTCCTTCGCTTGCCGCCAAGCCGTGCGGCTCAAGATTCCGACTGGATTGCCGAAAGTGCAGGAGGCCGGCATTTCCCCAAGACCTGGATCCGCAGCCGGCGCACCGTCCCCCTCATGCACCCTCTCGTCCCCCGGGCCTTCGAAAACCTGGTCAGCGCACTGCTGATCCTGCTGGGCGGTCTCACCGTCTGCGGCTGGCTGTTCCACGTGCCCGCGATGGTGGAGATCCGTGCGGGCCTGGTTCCGATGGTGTTCAACACGGGCCTGTGCTTCCTGCTGGTGGGCGTCGCCAACGCCCTCTCGCGCCGCACGCCGCCGTGGACGCGTCGGGTGCGCGGCTCCATCGCGCTCGTGCTCGCGGTGCTGTGCGGCCTGACGCTGGTGGAGATCCTGCTTGACCGTCCCCTTGGCGTCGACCTGGCAGGCCTGCATGCGTGGTTCGACTATGGCAACACACGGCCCGGGCGGATGGCGCCCAACACCGCCCTCGGCTTCTTCCTGATCGCCGCCGCCATCGCACTGGCC
>JBJMWF010000156.1:0-3463 GCA_045810265.1 Vitreoscilla sp.
CCGTCGAGCGCGAGCGTGCCCGCGTTCGGCGCGATGACGCCGGTGAGGACCTTGATCAGCGTGGACTTGCCCGCGCCGTTCTGCCCCATCAGCGCGTGCACTTCGCCGGCGCGCAGGTTCAACTGCACGCCGTCGAGCACGGTCACGGCGCCGAAGCGCTTGTCGATTCCCGTGGCGTTCAGCAAGGAAGCGCTCCGAGGGCCAGGATGTCGTTGCGGCGCATCGTTGCGCCCTCGGTGCGATTCATCGTGCAGCGGTGCGTCAGTATTTCCGCGAGGGCAATGCCGCGGCGGCCTGGGCTTGCGTGTAGACCGTCTCGTTGGTCAGGATGCGCTTGGGCAGCGTCTTGCCGGCGATCACGTCCTTGGCGGCCTGCATCAGCTGCGGACCGAGCAGCGGATTGCACTCGACGACGACGTTCTGCTTGCCGGCGGCCATCGCCTCGAACGCGCCCTTGGTGCCGTCGATGGAGATGATCGTGATGTCCACGCCCGGCTTCAGGCCGGCTTCCTCGATGGCCTGGATCGCGCCCAGCGCCATGTCGTCGTTGTGCGCGTAGAGCACGTTGATGTTCTTGCCCTCGGCCTTGAGGAACGCCTCCATCACTTCCTTGCCCTTGGCCAGCGTGAAGTCGCCGGTCTGCGAGCGGATGATCTTCATGCGCGAATCGCTGCCGATGACGTCGGCGAAGCCCTTCTTGCGATCGATGGCCGGCGCGGAACCGACGGTGCCCTGCAGCTCGACGATGTTGATCGGGCCTGGCTTGCCCTTCTCGAATTCCTCGAGCCAGCGGCCGGCGCGGCGGCCTTCCTCGGTGAAGTCCGAGCCCATGAAGGTGACGTACAGGCTGGTGTCCTTGGAGTCGACCGCGCGGTCGGTGAGGATCACGGGGATGTGGGCGGCCTTGGCCTCCTGAAGCACGGTGTCCCAGCCGGACTCGACGACCGGCGACAGGCCGATCACGTCCACCTTCTGCGCGATGAAGGAGCGGATCGCCTTGATCTGGTTCTCCTGCTTTTGCTGCGCATCGGAGAACTTCAGGTCGATGCCGGCCTCCTTGGCCGCGCTCTTGATCGAGTCGGTGTTGGCCGTGCGCCAGGCGCTCTCGGCGCCGACCTGGGCGAAGCCCAGCACGATCTTCTTCTGCGCGAACACGGACGTGTGCGCCACGGCTGCGGCCACAAGGGTCGCGGCGAGCACCGCGCGTCGTTGGATGGTCATGATTCTCGTCTCCTGTCGTTCGTATTGCCGCCTTGGAATAGGCGGTCCCTGGCGCGCGAAGCAGTTGCCGATGCGCGACCAGTGGGGCGGATGCTAGGCAGGCCATCGATATCGGGCAAATCGTTTTTGTGCGCGAATCCATATCCATTTCGATATGGCTGTTGCGCACGCCCGGAGGGCTGCCGGCGGCCGTCAGAATACACAGGGTGAACACCTACGACATCAGCACCGACCCGAGCCGGCTCCAGCTCGATGCCATCCACGCCTACCTGGCGCGCAGCTACTGGTCACCGGGCGTGCCGCGAGACGTGGTCGCGCGCGCGATCGCGCACTCGATGTGCTTCGGCATCTACCGGGGCGACACCCAGGTGGGTTTCGCGCGCGTCGTCACCGACAAGGCGACCTTCGCCTACCTGGCCGACGTGTACGTGCTGGAGGAGCATCGCGGCCAGGGCCTGTCCAGGCGCCTGGTGCAGACCATCCAGGCACATCCCGACCTGCAGGGACTGCGACGGTTCCTGCTGGCCACGCGCGATGCGCATAGCCTGTATGCCCAGTTCGGCTTCAGACCGCTGGCCGCGCCGGATCGCATGATGGAGATCCACGATCCGGAGGCCTACCGCGCGGGGCAGGGCGGCGCCTGACCCGCGCGACCGGGGCTTCAACCCGGCCCGGTCAGCGAATCGTCGCCCTGGCGCTCGGTCTCCTCGATCGGCTCGTCGTCGTCCGGGCCGTTGCCCGGCTTGCTGGCGGCCAGGCTGTCCACGGCCATGCCGATATCAGGATCGACGTCCGTGTCGGAAAGATCCTCCACGTCGACGCCCTCGGGCACGTCGCCGTCGGCCATCGGGCCCGCCGGATCGGCGCCGAGCTCATTGCGGTCCGGGTCGTTCTCCGCGTTGCCCGGCTGGTCGGACCGGTTGCCCGGCAGGTCGGCGCGATCCTGTCGCGCCATCAGGGTGTCGACGGGCGAGACGCGGTCGATGTCGTCGAGCGGGTCGGCGACGGATTTGACGATCGTGGGTTGCATGGCTGGGCCCTGGTTGATTGCACGTCCTTGGCCGAGCAACTGCGGTGCCCGTGCAAGAAAGGCGCGCAGGACGCGCGAGTCTCATTGCCCGGCGGCGCTGGAAGGCGTGGCCGCCCCTGCAAGCTCGTCCTGCAGCTGCGGCACCTGCGCCGCGATCTCGCGCGCGAGGTAGCCCAGGCGCCCCACGCGCCGCGCGAGACGCCCGCCCGCGCGCGCATGCAGGGCCACGCCCCAGGTGGCGGCCTGTTCCAGCGTGCAGCCGCGCGCCAGCAGGCCCGCCATCAGACCGGCCAGCACGTCGCCCGAGCCCGCCGTCGCCAGCCCGACGTCGCCGCCGTCATGGCGCCACAGCGATCCATCCGGGGACCCGATGAAGGTCGTGGCTCCCTTGAGCGCCATCACCGTGTTCCAGCGCTGGGACGCCTCGTGCGCCTGCGCGGCGGCCTGGGTCTCGATGGCCTCGCGCGGCAGGCGCCGCAGGTGCGCGAGTTCGCCGGCATGCGGCGTCATCAATACCGGGCGGCGCGTGGTGGGATGGGTGGTGCCAGCGCCGAGCGCCGCGGCGTCCAGCACGGCGGGCAGGTTCGGGTGCCGCTCGATGAGCGTCAACGCGAGCGTGCACGTCGATTCCTCGTCCAGCATGCCGGGGCCGATCAGCAGCGCGGCGGCATGATCTGCGAATTCGCGCAACCGTCGCGCGGACTTCTGCACGGCGGCACTGCCATCGCGCGGATCCGGCAATGCCAGCACGCGCGCCTCGGGGACGGCGATGCCGACTGCCGTCGCGATCGAGGCCGGCACGCCCAGCAGCACCTTGCCGGCGCCGGCGCGCAACGCGGCCTCGGCGCAAAGAACCGGTGCGCCCGGCAGTTCGGCGCAGCCCGCGACCACGATCACGCGGCCGCGTGTCTCCTTGTCGCTGCTCGCGCCAGGATCGGGCAGCGGCCAGCCGCGCAGCAGCGCGTCGTCCACGGGCGTCTCCACGGTGTCCATGCTCACGGCCCCGGGGCGACTGCCGCGTCGGGCGCGCGAGTGACCGGCGTACCCTCGTCGCTGACGGGCGCCGTGAAGTTGACCAGGTCTGGCACCAGCCGGCCGCGCGCGCCCGCCGTCGCCGAGAAGCGGTACGACGACACCGCGCAGTTGGGAATCTCGCCGCGCGCGTCCAGCGCCAGCAGGCTGGCCTCGTCGAGCCGCTCGATCAGGTAACGC
>JBJMWF010000157.1:0-12730 GCA_045810265.1 Vitreoscilla sp.
CCACGCGCGTCACTTCGGACGCGAACGAGCGTAGCTGGTCCACCATGGTGTTGATCGTGTTCTTGACCGTCAGGAACTCGCCCTTGACGTCGACGTCGATCTTCTTGGACAAGTCGCCCTTGGCCACGGCGGTGGTCACGTCGGCGATGTTGCGCACCTGGTCGGTCAGGTTGCCGGCCATCGAGTTGACCGAGTCCGTCAGGTCCTTCCAGGTGCCGGCCACGCCCTTGACCTTGGCCTGGCCGCCCAGCTTGCCTTCGGTGCCCACCTCGCGTGCCACGCGCGTGACTTCGGCCGAGAAGTTGCCGAGCTGGTCGACCATCTTGTTGATGGTCTTGGCGGTGCGCAGGAATTCGCCTTCCAGCGGCCGGGCGTCGACCTCGAGCGCCATGCTCTTGCTCAGGTCGCCCTGGGCCACCGCGCCGATCACGCGGGCCACTTCGCTGGTCGGGTGAACGAGGTCATCGATCAGCGAGTTGATGCAGTCGATCGACTCGCCCCAGAAGCCACGCGCGTCGCGCAGCGAGGCGCGCTGCTTGAGCTTGCCTTCCTTGCCGACCACCTGGCGCAGCCGGGCGAGTTCTTCGGCCATGCTGGCGTTCTGCTCGACGACGTCGTTGAAGGCGTCGGCCACGCGACCCGCCACGCCCGACCAGTGGATCGGCAATCGAACACCGGGGTCACCCTTCTTGAGCTGGACGAGGGCGGCCAGCAGTTGCTGCATCTCGGTGGCGGCATCCGCCACAGGGCGGCTTTCCATGATCGTCATGACTGTTGTTCTCCGGGTCGCTATCGCTTTGCATGTCTGTCCAGGGACACGCACCTCGCACGGCTGCTCTGCAGTTTCCGTGCCAGACAAGTCCTACAACGCAAGGGTGCTGGAAGTTTGGGGTTTGCCGGGCGTCAGCCGCTCGGCCTGGGGTTTCTACCGCCGATTGGAAGCGTCTCTCGGAGCCCGGAATCGGTAGCTTTTACCGTATGGACTGCCGCGTTGGTCGGGAGTTCCGGGGCGGCCACCCAGGCTCAGGTCGAATGGATCACGAGGTCGGCGGGCGGCGGCTTGGGCGCATGGGTGGCCAGCCGCTCGTACTCCGAGATCACCTGGGCGCCCAGCAGCACCAGCGTCGCCCCCACCTCCAGGCTCAGCAGCACGACGATGGTCGTCGTCATCGAGCCGTAGACCACGCCCACCTGCGACAGCGTGGCGAAATACCACACGAGCACGTGGCGCGTCAGCTCCCACAGCAGCACTGCCGACACCGCGCCCATCAGCGCGTGGCGGAAGTCCAGTCGCCCAGCTGGCATCACCACGTAGATCGAGGTCAGCAGCACCGTCTCGCCGACCAGCCCCAGCACGTACAGCAGCAGGTGCGAGAAGCGGCCCAGCGGTAGGTGGCGGCCGAACAGGTCGATCTGGTACTCGCCGAGGTTGACCAGGGCCTCGGCCACCAGGGTCACCAGCAGCAGGCCGACGGCCAGGCAGGCGACGTAGACGTAGGGCATCAGCAGCTTGAGCAGCCAGGAGCGCTTGCGCTCGACGATGCGGTGCACGAAGATCACCGACAGCGCGTTCTCCAGCACGGCGAACGCCAGCGAGCTGAAGAACAGCATCGAGCCGAGCAGCAGCCAGCTGACGACGTCGCGATGATCGAGAAAGCCACGCAGCTCGGTCACGACGGCGTTCGACTGGCTGGGCACCAGCCACGCCAGGTAGCGGCCGACGGTGGCCAGCAGCTCGTGCTCGGGAATGACGTGCGACAGCGCGATCACGCTCAGGATCAGCAGCGGCACGATCGACAGCAGCGCGTAGTACGCGATCGCCCCGGCCAGCAGCAGGCCCTGGTTGTCGCGGAAGCCGCACAGCACGCGCCAGGCGAACGCGCGCGGGTGGGCAAGGCACTGCTGCGCCGGCGTCATGTCGTGGCGCGGCGCGAAGACGGAGTCGGATGGGGTCACACGGGGTTCGCGCAGGTCAGCGCTGCGCGATGTCCTTCGGTGCCAGCGTGCCGGTGTTGGCGACCGCGACCGTCTGCGGAACGCCGCCGTTGGCCTCGAACACCTCGGCAAAGGACTTGCGCTCCGGGATCACATAGGTCACGCCCGAGCGCTTGCCGAACACCGGCGAGATGTAGGTGTCGAAGAACGCGATCGGGATGTTGATGCAGCCCCAGGAGATGCGCCGCACCTTCGGGTTGGGCGAGGCGATGCGCTGCAGGCGGTGCTCCGACTTGACCTTGTTGATGACGCGGTGCATCGCCAGCGCGGCGTCGTAATCCAGCCAGACGACGTCGGTGCGGTCGGCGTCCAGGCCGGGCCGGGTCACGAAGCGGCCGGCGGCGGTGGTGCGCTGGTAGGGCTTGACCTGGGCGATCGGCACGTCGCCGATGCCCGGGTAGGTTTCATCGCCGTGCGCCGAGCCCAGCAGCACGGGCGTCTGGTCGATCAGCTGGCCATTGGGCTCGAACACGTACAGGCGCGCGTCGCGCTTGTCCAGGACGATGAACGGCAGGCGGCCGTTGTCGTGGCGGGACACCACCCAGTCGGCCATGCGGCGGGCGTCCGGCGTCGGCTGGACATCGCGGAAGTCGGCCGCGGTGAGGGTCGGCAGCGGCGGGGACGGCGGCGAAGGTGGCGCCTGGGTCGCCGGCGTGGACGGCATGCCCGGATAGGGCCTGTCCTCGAGGATCGCGAGAGCCCGTTCGGACTCGCGCAGGCGTGCCGCCTCGGCGGCCAGGTCGGCGTTGGGCTGGTGCAGCGTCATCGCGAAATGGATCGCGACGATCCCCAGCGCGCCGGCGGCCGGGCCGACGACACCCATGATCGCGAGGTCGCGCAGGCGCCTGGCAAGGCGCTCGAACAGGGTGTCGCCGGGTTGTTCGCGTGTCGCGTCAGGGCGGCTGGGCATCGGGTGGCGGCGCGGGGCCGGGTCGGCGAAGGTATTGGCGGACATGGTCTGGCGGACACAGCAAGCCGCGAGCCCACCCCGACGGCACGCGGCCTGCCGATGCGACGCCACCATGACACGCCCCGCCTCCCGCCGCAACCGCGCCGCCGACACCCCGGCCGCCCGCGCCGGTTCGCCGGCCGAGCCGGTGCCGCCAGGCCTGGTGTGGGTCAGCGACTCCGAGCCCGGCTTCCGGCGCGTCAAGCGCGGCGACAGCGTCCACTACGTCGATTGCGACGGCAAGCGCATCCGCGACGAGGCGGTGCTCGCACGCATCCGCAAGCTGGCGATCCCGCCGGCCTACGAACAGGTCTGGATCTGCCCCAAGCCCAACGGCCACCTGCAGGCCACCGGCCGCGACGCCCGCGGACGCAAGCAGTACCGCTACCACCCGCTGTGGCAGCAGCAGCGCGGCGACGACAAGTTCGAGGCGATGCGCGCGTTCGGCGCCGCATTGCCGCGCATTCGCCGCTGCGTGCAGCGCGACCTGGAGTTCCACGACGGCCGCCGCCCCACCCGCACGCTGGTGCTGGCGACGCTGGTGCGACTGCTCGACACCACCTTCATCCGCATCGGCAACGAGGAGTACGCGCGCGGCAACGGTTCGTACGGATTGACCACCCTGCGCACGCGCCACGCCGGCGTGCGCGAGAACGAGCTGCGGCTGTCGTTCAAGGGCAAGAGCGGCGTGCGTCACGAAGTCACGCTGTCGGATCGGCGCGTGGCGGCGGTCGTGCGGCGCTGCAAGGCGCTGCCGGGACAGGAGCTGTTCCAGTACGTGGACGAGGACGGCGGCGTGCACAAGGTGACCTCCGCCGATGTCAACGACTATCTGAGCGAGATCGCCGGCATCCACGTCACGGCCAAGGACTTCCGCACCTGGCACGGCAGCGTGCTGGCGCTCGAGTTCACGCGCGCGGCCTGCGCGGGCGAGCGCGTGCCCGGCGCCGCCAAGCAGGTGATCGCGCAGGTGGCGGCGCGGCTGCGCAACACGGTGGCGGTGTGCAGGAAGTCCTACATCCATCCCAAGGTGCTCGAGCTGGGCGCCCTGCTGGACGACGACGTGTCGCGGGCGAAGCTGCTCGAGCAGCGCTGGACGCTGGCGGCAGCCAAGGTGCGCGGCGGCGCGCTGTCGGCGGCCGAACGACGCTTGTTGTCGCTGCTGGGGCCGCTGGCGGCGCGCCGCGCAGCGCGTAACAAGAGAGTTCAGCGGACGAGCGATGATGGGCGCGGTATTTGCCCAACGCCCCCCGACCGCCCCACCGCCAACGCCCCGCATCGCAAGGCCCCCCATGCAAAAGATCTCGGATTTCATGACCCGCAACGTGCAGGTCGTCCGCCCGGACGAGAGCCTGCAGCGCGCCGCGCAGGTGATGGATGAGCTCAACGTGGGCGCCCTGCCCGTCTGCGACAACGACGGGCTCGTCGGCATGATCACCGATCGCGACATCACCGTGCGCGCCACCGCCGCCGGCCTGCCCGCCGACACCCGCGTGGCCGACGTGATGACCGGCCACGCGCGCTGGTGCACCACCGAGCAGACGGTGCAGGAAGCGATGGAGCAGATGGCCGACGTGCAGATCCGCCGCATGCCGGTGGTCGATTCGGATCGCCGGGTGGTGGGCATCGTCTCGCTGGGCGACCTGGCGACGCGTCACCAGGGCCACGTGGCGGCGGCGCTGCGCCGCATCTCCGATCCGTCGATGCCGGACCGGCCATCGAACTGAGCTCCATGGATAGCACGCGCCCCTCCGACGACACGTCCCCATCGTCCCGCCACGCCTGGCGCAAGGCCGGCTACGTTGCGCTGGGCGTGTTCGTGGTGCTGGTGCTCGCGCTGTGCATCTGCGAGGCCATCGAATGGCCATTCCTGCGCCATCCGCTGGAAAGCAAGCTGTCGCAGATGCTGGACCGCCACGTCGCCTTCGGCGACAAGTTCGGCGTGCGCCTGTTCGGCTCGGTGCGCGCGCATACCGACTCGATGACGATCGGCCCCGCACCCGCCAACGGCCCGACGCTGGTGGATGACGCCGGCAAGCCGCGCGATTTCATGCACGCCGACAAGGTCAGGCTGGCGCTCAGCTACCGCACGCTGTACCAGCAATGGAAAGGCAGCGGGCAGCCACTGGCGGTCAAGCTGCTGGACGTCGACGGCCTGGAGCTGAACTTGAAGCGCAATGCCGACGGCCGCGCCAACTGGCAGTTCGGTGCCGCGCAGGCCGCCAGCGCCGCGAGTTCGCCGCAGCTGCCGACCTTCGAGCGGCTGAACGTGCGCAACGGCGAGGTGCGCGTCGTCGACGAGCCCTTGCAGATCACCGCGGATGCCCACGTCGCCACGCACGAGGGCACGGCCGAAGCCGCCGCGATCGCCGCCTCCGGCGCGTCGACGCCGCAGGTGCGCGTGGCCACGGTCGGATCCAGCCGCCTGGCCGGCTCGGCCCCGATCGCGGCGTCCGGCGGCACGGCCGCACCCGGCCGCGGAGCGCTGGAGATCAACGAGAACACGCCCGGCCTGCAGGTCGATGGCCGCGGCACCTACCGCAAGGCGCCGCTGCTGATCCAGCTGCGCTCCAGCGGCCTGCTGCCGCTGGCCGCTTCGGACACCTCGGCCGTCTCGGTGCCGCTGTGGCTGGACGTGCACGCCGACAAGACCGCCATCCGCGTCGACGGCACCGCGACCGACCTGCTGCATTTCGGCGGCATGGACGCCACCTTCGTCGCCTCCGGGCCCTCGCTGGCCGCCGTCGGCGACGCGCTGGGCGTCACGCTGCCCACGACGCCGAAGTTCGCCACCCATGGCCGCCTGCAGAAGCATGGCGACGTCTGGAGTGCCGGCGTCGCGGCGATGGACATCGGCTCGAGCCGGCTCAACGGCGATTTCAAGTTCGATACCGGTCCGGCGGTGCCCGTCCTCACCGGCCGGCTGGGCGGCGCGCGCCTCGCGCTGGCCGACCTCGGCCCGGCCTTCGGCGCCGCGCCGCCCGACGCGCCCGCCTCGGCGTCCAACGCCAAACCGGGCAAGGTGATTCCCAACCGCACCTTCGACATCCCCTCGCTCAGGGCGATGAACGCGGACGTCGGCGTGCAACTGGCCGTGCTCGATCTGGGCACCACGATGCTGGAACCGATCAAGCCGCTGCAGGGCCGCATCACGCTGCAGGACGGCGTGCTGGACCTGCGCGACCTGCTGGCGCGCACCTCGGCCGGCGAGGTGCAGGGCATGATCGGGCTGGACAGCCGCCCCGCCAACCCGAAGTGGACCGCCGACCTGCGCTGGAGCGGCATCCAGCTCGATCGCTTCATCAAGACGCGCGACGTCGCGGTGCACAAGGACGCCAGCGGCAAGAAGCCGGACGTCGGCTACATCAGCGGGGCCCTGGGCGGCAACGCGCAGTTGAAGGGCGAAGGCAATTCGAGCGCCAAGCTGCTCGCGTCGCTGGACGGCACGGCGCGCCTGTGGGTGCGCGATGGCACGGTGTCGCACGTCCTCGTCGAGGCCGCCGGCGTGGACGTGGGCCAGGCGCTGGGCGTGTTCGTCAAGGGCGACGACAAGCTGCCGATGCAGTGCGCCCTGGCCCAGTTCGATCTGGTCAACGGCAAGGTGATGCCCGAGGTGTTCGTCATCGACACCAAGGACACGACGATGCTGATCGACGGCGACCTGTCGCTGGCCACCGAATCGCTGGACCTGCGCATGACCGCGCACCCGCACGACTTCAGCCCGCTGGCGCTGCGCACGCCCGTCAAGGTGACGGGCACGTTCGACGATCCGCACATCCGGCCCGAGGCGGGGCCGCTGGTCAAGCGCGGCGCGGCGGCCGCCGTGCTGGCACTGGCCAACCCGCTGGCCGCGCTGCTGGCGCTGGTCGACTTCAAGCAGAGCGAACGCGACGTGTGCACGGCCGCCGTCTCGCATGTCCAGGGCGCGGCACAGGCCGGCGTCAGGAAGGGCCCCGCGACCGCGCCGCCCGTTCCCGCCTCGGCGCCCGCCGCCAAGCTCGCGCCCCCGCGCAAACGCGCGTGAACGCCGGCCGACAGGCTCAGGCAGGCGCCTTGACCATCCGTGCCCCGCGCGTGACGCGCATCCGCGAGCAGGCGAGCGCGCGATGCTGACCTCCACGCTGCTGTTGCTGGGCACCGTCCTGCTGGCGATGTGCCTGCTGGAACTGCACGTCACGCGGCTGCCGATGTCGCCGGCGACGGTCTATCTGGCCGTCGGCTGGGTGGCCGGCTGGATGGTGCAAGGCAAGGTCATGACGCCGCCGACCGCGCCGGCACGCGCCGACATGCTGGTGATCATCACCGAGACCGCCGTGCTGATCTCGCTGTTCGCCGTGGGCCTGCAATTGCGCATGCCCTGGACGCTCAAGGGCTGGCGCGTCGCCACCATCCTGGCCAGCGGCACGATGCTGGTGACGATCGCGCTGGCGACCCTGGCCGGCTTCTGGCTGATGCCGGGCCTGGGTTGGGCCGGCGCGCTGCTGCTGGCGGGCATCCTGGCGCCGACCGACCCGGTGCTCGCCTCGGAGGTGCAGATCCGCTCGCAGGACGACCGCGACGCCGTGCGGGTGGCCCTGACCACCGAGGGCGGACTCAATGACGCGACCGCGCTGCCGGTGGTGATGCTGGCGCTCGGGCTGCTGGGCATCGGCGAGCTCGGCACCTACGGCGCGCGCTGGGCATGGCACGACCTCGCATGGCCGATCGCCGGCGGCGCGCTGCTGGGCTGGGCCTTCGGGCGGGTGCTCGGCAAGGTGGTGCATGCGCTGCTGCGCAAGGGTCACGGCCTGGCCTGGGACGAGCTCCTGTACCTGGGCATCATCACGGTGGCCTACGGCCTGTCTCGGGTCACCGAGACGTCCTCGTTCCTGTTCGTGTTCGCGGCGGCACTGGGCCTGTTCCATCGCTCCCCGACGGCCACCGCTTCGCTCGCCAAGGCCGGCGTCGAACCGGACGAACTCTCGGATCGCCTGCTGGCCTTCGGCCACCGCTGCGGACGGCTCGTCGAGGTGGTGATGGTGCTGCTGCTGGGCTTCGCGATGCCCTGGGTGCAGTGGCGCGGCGAGCCGCTGGTCTACGCCGCATTGCTGCTGGTCGTGATCCGGCCCCTCAGCGTGTTCCTGACGGTGCCTGGACTGCCCGCGACACAGCGCCGGGTCGTCGCCTGGTTCGGCATCCGGGGCGTGGGTTCGCTGTTCTACCTGGCGCTGGTGATGGACTCCGGCCTCTCGCCGACGCTGTGCGTCGACCTGGTCAACGCCACGCTGCCGGCGATCGCGCTGTCGGTGCTGTTGCACGGCGTCTCGGCGACACCGTTGATGGCGCTCTATCAGAAGAAACGCCGCCCCGGGCGCAAGCGCAGCGAACCCAACGAGCTGCTCTGACCGCGGGCGCCGCGGCGCGCGCGGTGCCGAGCGGCTCAGGTGCCGCCGTGCGCCAGATCAGGATCGTTGATGGCCGCCGGGGCCACCTTCACCCCCGGGCCCGGGCCGCCGCTGGGCAATCCACCACCCTCGCCTTCCCAGGTCTGGACGGCTTCGGGCTTGGCGGCCGGCTTGGCGGCGTAGCGCGAGGTGTGCACCTTGTTGACGCGCGTCAGCGCTGCGTAGGCAATGGTCAACAGGGCCAGGCTGGTGAGCAGTCTCATGGGGATCTCCCGCGCCGCAGGGCTGGCGCTCAGTCAATGGACGTAGTAACGGCGGTTGTCGGCGAGCCAGTGGTCGTCGCCCAGGTTGGGCCAGGTCTTCGAGGTGAATCCCGGCGTGGACTGCAGGTGCGCCTTGTCGATGTCCAGGATGTGGTCGTCCTTCGGGCCCAGCGTGAGCACGTCCCAGGGCACCGCATGGAGCCGGTCGCCCACGCCCAGGAAGCCGCCGGTGGACACGATCGCCAGCTTGATGGTGCCGCGGTCGTCGACCACCAGGTCGCGGATGTCGCCGATCTTGTCGCCGGACTTGTTGCGCACGTCCGAGCCGATGACCTTGCTCAGGCGATGCGATCGCTCCCAGTCGTGGCGTTCGGCCGGGGTCATCGACGGCGCGTTGGCCTGCGCGAACGTGGGCAGCGTCGAAAGCAGCAGGGTTGCGGCCAGGACAGCGGCCGTCAGGACAGGGGCGTTGTTCATGGTGGCTCGTGCGGAGGAGGCAGGGACTGCGGACAGGCCCTGCCGGGCAATCCAGCAAGCGCCATGCCCGACAGTAGCCCAGGTTCGGGCCTGCGCGCAAGCGGCGCTCAAGAAGCCTGCGCCTGCTGCGGCTTGCGCCGGAACAGCTTGCCCACCAGCGGTGCCATGAACGTCACCAGCGTGCCAGCAGTGCCAGGCGTGACGGTGCGGCGCCAGCCACGGGGCAGCAGCGGCCACAGGATCGGCAGCAGACTGGCCAGCATGATGCCGACGTCGCGGAACAGGTGCTCGAAGGTGGAGTGCGGCTCGGCCTGGGCCGCCGCGCCCGGCTGTGGCGGCGGGGCGTTCTTGTGCCCGAGCCGGTTGAGCCACCAGGTGAGCGCGATGGTGCCGATGCCCAGCAGCACCCCGCCGCCGGCGTGCCTGACGGCCTCGCGCTTGACGCGGTGGACGACGGACACCGCGCGGCGCCGTATGCGCAGGTCGCGTGCGACCACGGCCTGCTCGGCGCGCGCGATCTCGGCCTCGAGATCGAGCTTGATGATGGGCGCCGACATCTCGGGATACTTCTTGTGCGCGGTGTCGGCGTCAGCCATGGTGCGACTCGCTTTCGTGTCCACGTTCGAACGCCTCGGAATCGGTCAGCCGGCGCAACGTGGCGGGCAAGGCCAGCAAGGGGGCCAGCGCCTTGACCCGCATGGCCGCCCAGAACGCCGCCGAGAGGTTGACGAACAGCACCACCAGCACCACCCAGGGCCAGGCCAGGCCGGCCGCGAGCAAGGCCGCTGCCAGCCCGACCCACAGCGCGATCCACGCGGTTGCCACCAGGATGGCGGCAAGCAGGCCCAACGCCACCATCTGCCCGAGGGCGTTGGAGGCGCGCCTGAGCTCCAGGGACAGCAGGCGGACACGGTCCGTCAGCAGCCCAGGCAGGTCGGCGAACAGCGCACCGATCGCCTGGGGCAGCGATTCGAACCCGTCCGGCGGCGCCTCGGGCGGCGTCGGTGCGTCATCGACCATGGGCAGCGATCAGCGATCGTTGTTGGAGGTCAGCTTGGCGAGGATCACTCCCAGCGCCAGGGCCGTGCCGATCGCGGCCAGCGGATGCTCGCGCACCGCCATGCGCAGGCTTTCGGTCCACTCGTCCTTCAGGTCGGCGGCCTG
Organism: Vitreoscilla sp.; assembly: GCA_045810265.1. Lineage (GTDB taxonomy): Bacteria > Pseudomonadota > Gammaproteobacteria > Burkholderiales > Burkholderiaceae_C > Scleromatobacter. Next base: position 10,233 of record JBJMWF010000157.1, read on the forward strand.
GTCGGCGCGCTGCTTGAGCGACTCGGTGGCGTCGTTGTAGGTGCCGCGCAGGCGTTCGACGGCCGGGATGGCCTTGTCGGCCAGGCGGTCGACGGCCTCGTGCGCGCCCTGCACCACGCGGCGCATCACGTCGCGTTCGGCGGCCGCGGCCTGGTCGATGGCGGCGTCGGCCTTGTCGGCCGCCGCACCGGCGCCCGTGGTCGGACGCGAGCCGGAACCGCCGGCCGACGGGGTGGACGGCGAAGCCGAACTGGGCGTCGTGCCGCCGGTCTTGGGGAAGCTCGTATCGGGAGTCGAGGGCGTGGTCATTTGAGGTCTCCGGGTTGACGTCGACGGGCGTGGCTGCCCGGTTGCGCGCATTCATGGCAACCGGTGTGCCTTGGCCAGAGTATCCGATGCGCCGCCAGGTTAGGCGCTGCCAGCCCGCTTGAATACCCGGTGGGGGCATCGCGCCTGGTTGCAAGCCCTGCCGACGCGTCGCGCACCGGAGGTAGTTCTTGCTGTCGGGCTGGCGACGCCCAGTTGACCACCGGCCGCAGGCGCCGTCAAACGGTCGACGCCATGAAAAAGCGGGCTCCGAGGAGCCCGCCTTCAAACGATGCGCCGACGGTCAGTTGCGATCGGCCCTGGGCGCGGGCATCGGTTCCGGTGCGGCTTCCGGCGCCGGGGCCGGCTGGGCGACCGGCGCGGGGGCCGGGGCAGCCTCCGGGGCCGGCGGCGTGATGGTGGTCGTGGTCGTCGTTTCGCGCGTCACTGCGACCGTCGTGTCCGGGCCGGGGATCGGCGGCGTGGCGTGGTCGCCGATGCTCGGACGCGTGATGCCGTCCACGACGCCCGTCGTCATCAGGTTGTTCTGCATGCCAAGCGGGCCGTCAGGCTGCTTGTCCGTGGGCATCACGGTGCCCTTCGGCTTGGCCAGTTCGACCACGCCAGTGGGCGGCGCGGGGATCACCTGCGTCGCCGTGTCGACGGTGGTCGTGGTGGTGGTCTGGTTGCCGTTGGCGTCCGTCGTGGTGGTCTGGTTGCCGTTGACCGGGGCGTTCGCGTCGGTGGTCGTGACCAGGTTGCCGTTGGCATCCGTGGTCGTGGTCAGGTTGCTGTTGGGGCTCGTGCTGTTCGTGGTGTCGGTCGACTGCGCGGTGGCGAAGCCGACGGTGGCCAGGAGTGCAGAGGCAGCCAGGGCGGTGATGGACTTGTGCATCGGGGACATGGGAACTCCTAGTTCGTTGCGACGCCAAAGCGTCTGGTTCGGATGCCACGAGCCGTCTTGCGATTCGCGGCTGGCAGCGTTGACGCAGCAACGGGGATGCCCACGGTCCGTAGGACAGGGCGCCATTGCAGCCTCGGTCAAAGCGCCGTCGAACCCTCCCGCGCGCGCCGTTCTTCCACCGTGAGCAGGTCGTCGTCCTGGGCTGCCAGGCGTTCATTCAACTGCTGTCCCAGTGCGTCGAGGTCCAGGCACGACTCGCGCAGGCGCGGGAACAGCTGCGCCTGCTCGTGGCGCGCGTGCCGCTCCACGCAGCCGGTCAGCGCCAACACCAGCGCCTCGTAGCGCGGCTCGCCCGGCTCGGCGTGCTGCAGCTGGCGGATGATCTCGCGCGCGGTGGCATGTTCGAGCTCGGCCAGATCGACCAGGTCGGACGCTTCGAGCGCCGCCCGCGCCGCCGGAAAGAACAGTTCCTCCTCCAGCGCCGCCATCCGATGGATCGCGCGACACAGGGCTTCGGCCAGATCCTGCATGGCCGGATCAGCCGAAATGCGATGCCCGACCCGGCGGCATTCGTCGGCCAGGGCACGGGTCTGTTCGTGGCCCCGGGACAGGATCTCGAGCGCGTCGGCGCAGGGGGTGCCGCAGGGTGATGCGGATGTGGACATGGCAGTGGACTCGGGCGACGAGCGGGTGGAAGATGTCAGAGGAGGCGCTCGCGCGTCTCGCGCTTGCAGTTGGCATGGCAAGGCGCGTGCCGGACGGCTTGCCGCAACGTTTACGCTCGTTCAGTCGCCCGCTCTCAGGGACGTCTGGGCCGCGCCGCAGGAAGCTTCCCACGGTCGGGCTCACCATTTGCTCCCTGCGCGGCTAATCGGTCCCTTCCGGACCCCAAGGACACAAGCTGATGACGGGATCCGATCGCTCCCTGCGCACCCTGCTCGCGCACGCCTCCGACTGGGCTCACGAGCACCTGTGGAACACCGGCGCAGGCAGCGAAAGCGAGGCCGAGGAGCCGCTGCGCGCCGCACTGTTCAGCAGCGACCAGATGGTGGCGCACGGCAAGCTGCTGGCGAGCCGCCATCGCCTGGCGAAACAGCACCGGCCGGACCGCCTGCTGGCGCGGCTGGCGTCCAACGAGCGCGTGCTGGAGAACGTGGCCCGCCAGTTGCGCCAGGCCGTCGCCAAGGATCGGGCGGTCACGCCCGCCTCCGAATGGCTGCTGGACAACATGTACCTGATCGACGAGGAGATCCGCACGGCGCGGCGTCACCTCCCGCACGGTTACAGC
>JBJMWF010000158.1:0-11848 GCA_045810265.1 Vitreoscilla sp.
CGCGGTCTCGACGACGCTGCCCTTGGCTTCGAAGCCGACCGCATCGATCGAGCCGTCGACGCCGCGGCCGTCCATCCGGTCGATGATCAGGCCGGCGGGATCGTCGACCTGGTCGAAGTTGATCGGCTCGACGCCGTAGGCCTGCTGTGCGAAGTCGAGACGGTACTGATGGTGGTCGACCATGAAGATGCGCTCGGCACCCAGCAGCCTGGCGGAAGCGGCGGCCATCAGCCCGACCGGGCCGGCACCGAAGATGGCGACGCTCGAACCCTTGCCGATGGCGGCGTTGACCGCGGCCATGTAGCCGGTGGGCAGGATGTCCGAGAGGAACAGCACCTGCTTGTCCGTCAGGCCCGAGTCCGGGATGACCAGCGGGCCGACGTTGGCCTTGGGCACGCGCACGTACTCGGCCTGTCCGCCCGGGATGCCACCGTACAGGTGCGAGTAGCCGAACAGCGCGGCGCCCGGGCGCGTGTCCTTCTTGTTGACGATGGCGCCGCGGCCGGTGTTGGTCGTCTCGCAGGCCGCGAACAGCTTCCTGTTGCAGTAGAAGCACTGGCCGCACGAGATCGTGAACGGGATGACGACGCGGTCGCCCTTTTTCACGCTGGTGACGGCAGGCCCCACCTCCTCGACGACGCCCATGAACTCGTGGCCGAGGATGTCGCCGCTTTCCATCATCGGGATCTTGCCGCGATAGATGTGCAGGTCGGAGCCGCAGATGGCAGTGGCGGTCACGCGCAGGATGATGTCGTCGGCGTCGACCAGCTTCGGGTCGGGGACGGTGTCGACGCGCACGTCCTTCGAGCCATGGTAGGTGAGAGCTTTCATCGATGTCTTCCTCGCGCGACTGCCGCGCCGGCATGGCGCAGCGGAGGAGGAATTTCGGCAAGGCCTGTGCCTCGGCCGTGCGGCGCATGGGCGCCCACGCTCAGCCTTGTGCGGCGCGCCGGCCCTCGCTCACCAGGCGCCTGGCCTGCGCCACGCCTGCACGCTCGAGCGGCGTGAAGCGCACTCCCTTCTGCTCGTTGTAGAACACGAAGAAGCGCTCCATCTCGGCCAGCATGCCGTCGCCCAGGTCGCGCAGCGAGCGGCAGCCCGGGTGCCGGTGCGACTCGTGCGCGACGGCGATGAGCCGGTCGTTGCGCGTCGGCTTGGCGCGGCCCGCCTGCTTGATCGGCTGCTGCTCGGCCACGATGACGCCGAGCAGCTGGCAGGGCACCACCACGCCGGGCACGGTCGGCTCGTCCATCACGACGAGCACGTCCAGCGGATCACCGTCCTGGCCCAGCGTGCCGGGCACGAAGCCGAAGTCGAAGGGGAACACGCAGCCCAGCGGCAACACCTTGTGCAGCTCGAACACGCCCAGCTCCGGCTGGAACTTGAGCTTGTTCGCGCGGCCGCGCGGCGCCTCGATCACGGCGCGCAGGCGGCCTTGCTCGTCCCACGGCGCGAGCGCCGCGATGCCGCTGGCTCGCGCCGTGTCGAGCATGGTCGCCGCTGCGACTCAGTGCTTGCCCAGGTGGGCCCGCACGCGGTCGGCGCTGTTGCCCACGGCCTGCACGGCCGCGGCGAGCTGCTCCTTGCTCACGCCGAGCGCCTGCGTCCAGTAGCGGACCTCATGTTCCTCGCTGAGGCTGATGCGTGCACGGTCCTGGGGGCCGCGGTTCTTCATGTCGTCGGACATGCTGTCTCCTTGTGTGACGTGGTGCCGTCGAGCCAGCAAACACGGTGCCAGCCCGCCACCTACGGCCCCACGAGGCACACTCGCCGATGGCTGTGCCACCAGCGAGCGCCGTGCGATCGTACGCGTCAGCGGTCGCGCGGGGACGACGACAGGCCGCGCAGCGCCAGTCCGATCAGCACGGCCGTGCCGATGGCCGCGAACGGGTGCTGGCGAATCGCCTCGCGTGCCGATTCCAGCCACTCGTCGCGCGTGTCGCCGACCTTGGAGACGCCGCCCTGCAGGCCGTCCACCGTCGAGGAGATCTTGGCGGCCACGCCGTCGACCGCGTCGTGCGCGCTCTGCGTCACGCGCTTGATCAGGCCTTCGACGACCGGCGCGGCGGAGGCTGCTGCACCCGAGTCGGGCTGCTGCTGCGACGGCGCCGTGGCGTTCGTGCCGCCGCCGGACTGTCCCGAAACCGGGAAGGGCTTGGACGCGGTGTCGCTGGAGGTGTTGCTGGTTTGGGTTTGGCTGTCGTTTTCCATGGTGTCCAGGCGTTGAAGGTTGAAGAAGTGGGACGGGCGCGACCCGCTTCGACCTCGGGCCGAAGCGCGTTGACCACTGCAGCAAAGTGCACGCCTGCAAGGATGGGCACCGGCGTTGCCTTGTCGACCGCGTCAGCCACTCGACCGCCGCACCGGCGCACAGGACATGGACCACAGCGATCTCGCCGACGTCTTCGCGATGACGATGCCCATCCTCGAACTGTTCGTTCGTGGCAGCGTCATGTACTGGTTCCTGGTGCTGGTGTTCCGGCTGATCCTGCGGCGCGACGTCGGCTCGATGGGCATCACCGACTTCCTCTTCGTCGTGCTGTTGGGCGACGCCGCGCAGAACGGCATGATCGGCGAGGCCACCTCGGCCACCGATGCCGTCGTGCTGATCTCGACGCTGGTGTTCTGGAACGTCTTCATCGACTGGGCGACCTGGCGTTTTCCTGCGATCGAGAAGCTGCTTGCCGCGCAACGGCTGGTGCTGGTGCGCGACGGCAGGTGCAACCGCCGCAACATGCGACGCGAATTCATCACGGACGCGGAGCTGATGGCCAAGGTGCGCGAGCAAGGGCTCGAGGACCTGAGCAAGGTGCGGTTCATGTACCTGGAGCCCGACGGCGAGATCAGCCTGATCCGCCAGCCCGATGCAGGCTCCGAGCCACCGCCACCGCCCCCTCCGCTCAGGTAACCCGGCGGGCAGCCCGCGGTCTTCAGGAGCCGGCGGGCGCCGCGTCCTGGCTGCGGGTCTGGCGGCTCGCCTTGACGAAGCCCCGCACGTTCATCGCAGCCAGGCAGAACTGCAGCGCGACCAGCGCCACGGCGTTCGTGTGCCAGCCCCAGGCGGCCCAAAGCACGTTGCTGACGATGAAGGTCCAGAAGCCGACGACGCGCTTGTGCCGGTGCGTGGACGCCACGCACCAGGAGGCGACGACGGTGGCCAGCATCGCGGGCCATTGCAGGGAATCGAGGATCGTGTCCATGTCGCGAACGGGCAAACATTCGGCCCAGGGGCGACGGCCGGCGTGCGCGGACGCGGTTGCATCGATGGGCGCTCGTCCTACACGCAGCCGCCGGCGCCTGGACTACATTGAGGACGTCCAGACGGCGCATCGCGTCGGCGGACACCGGAAAGCCCGCTCCAGGAATGGACAGCGGGCTTTCTTCTTCCAGGCCGCCCATGAAGATCGCCACGTTCAACGTCAACGGTGTCAAGGGGCGCATGCCGCGCCTGCTCGAGTGGCTGGCCGAGGCTCGCCCGGATGTGGCCTGCCTGCAGGAGATCAAGACCGGCGACACCACGTTTCCCGCCGAGCCGCTGCGCGCGGCCGGCTATCACCTCATCTGGCACGGGCAGCCGCGCCACCACGGCGTGGCCATCCTCGCGCGCGGAAGCGTTCCGCGCGAGGCGCGGCGCGGGTTGCCAGGCGACGATGCGGACGGCCAGGCGCGTTACCTCGAGGCGGAGGTCGAGGGCCTGCGCATCGCCTCGGTCTACCTGCCCAACGGCAACCCGGTGCCCAGCCCCAACTTCGACTACAAGCTCGCGTGGTTCGAGCGCTTCAACGCGCATGCGCGGACGTTGCTCGACGAGGGGGGCGACGTCGTGCTGGCCGGTGACTTCAACGTCGTGCCCACCAACGCCGACATCTACAACGCGGGTTCCTGGCGTTTCGACGCCGTGCTGCAACCGCAGACGCGCCAGGCCTGGCAGCGGCTGCTGGAGCAGGGCTGGATCGACGCGGCGCGGCGGCTGCACCCGCGCGAGCGGCATCTCTACACCTTCTGGGTCAACGAGCAGGCCTACCGCCGCAACGCCGGTTTCCGGATGGACTTCCTGCTGCTGAGCCCGGACCTGGCGGCGCGTCTTCGCAAGTCGGAAGTCGACGCCGAACATCGCATCCGCGACAAGCCCAGCGACCACGCGCCGGTCTGGATCGAACTCGACACGGCATGACGTGCGCCGCGCTGGCGGAACACAGCTTGCCGAGTCGCGGACCATGGCCGTTCAACCCAGTCGACGCTGCGGTGCCGCGCGCATCGGCATCTCCGGCTGGCGCTACACGCCCTGGCGCGGGGTGTTCTATCCGCCCGGGCTGCCGCAGCGCGCGGAGCTCGAGTTCGTGGCGAGCAAGATGAACACGGCCGAGATCAACGGGTCGTTCTATTCGCTGCAGCGTCCGTCCTTCTATCAATCCTGGGATGCGCAGACGCCGGCCGACTTCGTGTTCGCGGTCAAGGGCCCGCGCTACATCACGCACATGCTCAAGCTCAACGGCGCGCGCGTGCCGCTGGCCAACTTCCTGGCCTCGGGCGTGCTCGCGCTGGGTCGCAAGCTCGGGCCCATCCTGTGGCAGTTGCCGCCCAACCTCGGTTTCCATGCCGATCGTCTCGAGGCCTTCCTGGCACTGCTGCCGCGCGATACGGAACAGGCGCTCGCGCTGGCTCGCGAGCATGACGCGCGGCTGGACGGACGCGCATGGCTGGAGCCGGTGGACAAGCGGCCGCTCAGGCATGCGCTGGAGATCCGTCACCCGAGCTTCGTCGACCCTGCGTTCATCGCGCTGCTGCGCCGGCAGGGCGTGGCGCTGGTGGTAGCCGACACCGCGTCGCGCTGGCCCTTGATCGAGGACGTCACGGCCGACTTCGTCTACATCCGTCTGCACGGCGACGAGGCGCTGTACACCAGCGGGTATGGCGACGAGGCCTTGGCTGGATGGGCACGCCGCATCGCGGCCTGGCGCTGCGGCACCCAGGTGGACGATGCGCGCCTGGCCTCGGCCGTGGCGCCGCGCAGCAGGGCCAGGCGCGACGTGTTCTGCTATTTCGACAACGATGTGAAGGTGCACGCGCCGTTCGACGCGATGCGTCTGGCCCGGCTCACCGACGAGCTGGCGGAGGTGGGCCAGACAGCGCCGGCGCCGCGCACGGCGCGGATGCGGTCGACCAGGTGATGGCCGTGTCGTGATGGAAATATTGCTGAACCAGTTGACTGGTCTCGTGCTGTCCGGCATCGACGAGTGCGTGGCGCCGTGAACGTCGGGCGCAAGCGCACGGCGGAACGGGCCACCGCGCTGGATGGCCCGCCGCCTGGTCACGCCGCGAGGGCGAAGCGTCCGTCAATTGCGGTCGGACCGCGGTTGCAGGCTGCTGTTGTCGGTCGAGGTCGAGTTCGACGAGTTCGAGGAATTCAGGCCCGACGAATTCGACGAGCCGCTGGAGTTCATCGAGTTCGAGGAGTTGGAGTTCATCGAGCCGCTGTTGGACGTGCTGCTCGGATAGGCGCTGCTCGTGCCCGAGGTGCCCGACGTGCCCGAGCTGCCGGTGCCCGAGTTGTTCGAAGTGCCCGAGCTGCCCGAGCTGCCCGAGTTGCCCGAGGTGCCGCTGTTGTAGCTGGAGCCCGAGTTCGAGCCGGAGCCAGAGCTCGTGGTGGAGCCCGCGCCCGAGGTGGACGACGAATTGTTGGACGTCGCGCCAGTGGTGTCGCCCGACGGGCTGCCGCTCGACGAACTCGTCGAGCCGCTTGTCTGCGCCAGGGCGGCGCCACCGGCGATGCCGATCGCGCCGAGTGCTACCGCGGTGAGCTTGAGGATTGCATTCATTTGTGAGTCTCCGGTTGGTTGCTATCCACGCCATCGTGGACGCTTGTTACCGGCAATGGCGATGCCCTCGACCGGAATGTCGTTTGCCGTTCCCTGCTGATGCAGCCCGGCATCCGACCTGGCGCAACACCGCAAGGAGACTCCCGATGCCCCCGAACCAACCCGAGCGCGACCCCATCGACGAGGACGCCGTCGACCTGCTGGCCAACGACCACGACGAGATCGCGGAGCTGTTCGACCGCTACGAGGCGCTCGCCGCCGACGGCGCGCCGGCCGAAGAGCGCCGCGAACTGGCCGAGGAGCTCTGCACCCTGCTGCTGGTGCATTCCGCCATCAAGGAGGAGATCTTCTACCCGGCCGCGCGCGAGGTGCTCGACGAGGAGTACCTGATCGACGAGGCGATGGTCGCGCAGGACGGCGCGCGCTCGCTCATCGACGACATCCAGGCCGGCGACCCCACCGAGCCGCGCTACGACGCGCAGGTGCGCATCCTGCACGAGCTCCTGACTCAGCACTTCGAGGAGGAGCGCACCGAGCTGTTCCCGCGCGTGCGCAAGACCTCGCTGGACCTCGAGGAGATCGGTGCCGAGATGGCGGCTCGCCAGGAGGTGCTGATGTCGGCCGACGAAGAAGCCGACGCCGCCTGAGCACGGACGCGCGCTGCTGCCGTGCGGCATTCCCATTCGGCGCCGCGCGGGAATGGCCGTTGCTGGATCAGGACACGGGTTGCCCGGAGACAGGCAGGCCGCGTTCGCCGGTACGGCGAGCCCATTCACCAAAGGAGTCAACATGAACTCGAACCAGCAAGGTCAGGGCAGCGACACGTCGCAATCGATGGGCCAGGGCGGCAGCCAGGGCAGCCAGGGCAGCCAGGGCGGGCAGGGCCTGGGACAACAGAGCCAGTCGGGCGGCATGGGCAGCCAGCAAGGCGGCCAGAGCGGCCAGAGCGGCGAGGGACTGGGGCAGCAGAGCCAGTCGGGTTCGTCGGGCCAGCAAGGCAGCCAGAGCGGGCAGGGCCTGGGCCAGCAAAGCCAGTCGGGCGGCATGGGCAGCCAGCAAGGCGGCCAGAGCGGCCAGGGACTGGGTCAGCAGAGCCAGTCCGGTTCGTCCGGCCAGCAAGGCAGCCAGGGCGGGCAGGGCCTGGGCCAGCAAAGCCAGTCGGGCGGCATGAGTGGTCAGCAAGGCAGCCAGGGCAGCCAGGGCCTGGGACAACAGAGCCAGTCCGGCTCGCAAGGCCAGCAAGGCAGCCAGGGCGGCCAGGGGCTGGGCCAGCAGAGCCAGTCGGGCGGCCGGGGCGGCCAGCAAGGCGGCGGCGAGGCCGGCCAGCGCGAGAACTTCGACAAGCTGATGTCGGAGTCGGACCAGTCGCTGCGCGATTCGACGATGCAGCAAGGCGGCGACAACTCGAATCGCAGCGGTGGCCAAAGCCGCTGAGCGCCCGCGCTCGACACCATGACGGCGGCCGCGGGCCGCCGTTTTTTCTCGGCAGCCCCGCGGCCGCGCGCCGCGTTCTCGGAACGTTGCTTGCCGGAACGGGATTCCATCGAAGGAGCCCCCACATGTCCGATCCGCTTCGTCCTCCCGGCCAGACGCCACGCCGCGCCGAACCCATTCAACCCGATCGTCCCGGACGTGGTACCGGCCATCTCGACCGCGACGAGGACGCCACGTCCGGCCGCGAGTCGCCGCCTAGCCGGTCCGACCAGGAAAACCTGGACGCGCGCATCAAGCAGAGCGAGACCGCGCTCGACAACGTGCGCAATCCCTGACCCACCCACCGCCTCATCTCAAGCAAGGAGTGCCCCATGTCCGTTCTCGACAAAGTGATCGCCGCCGTCACACCGCCCGAATCGCAGGAAGCGCGCGATGCCGCGCGCGCCAAAGCCACGCAGGCGTCCGCCAATTGCGAGTGGCTGCGCCTCGTGCTCGCGCACCATCGCGCCGTCGAGGACGCGTTCGCGCGCGTGGCCGCCGCTGGCGACGCCAACGGCCGCCGCCAGGCCCAGCGCTGGCTCATCACGCTGCTGACCGGCCACTCGCTGGCCGAGGAGGCCGTGCTCTATCCCGCGATGGCGCTGACCGACCAGAAGGCGCATTCCACCGCGGCCTACACGGAGCAGAGCGGCACCAAGGTGAACCTGGCCGCGCTCGAGACGCTCGATCCGATGAGCCAGGACTACCTCGACAAGCTCGAGCATGTGCGCGGCGCGGTGGCGCACCACGTCTACGAGGAAGAAGACAAGTGGTTCGTCGAGCTGAGCCGCGAGGGCGATGCGGCGATGCAGTCGCGGCTGAGCGCGCGCTACGCCGAGGAGTTCAACCGCTACATGGGGCCCGACGCCGCGATGCCGGCGGCCTGACGCAGCACGCCGGGACGCGGCCCGCCGCCCTGACGCCGGCGCGCGTCGCTGCGGCGGGCTGACCATCCAACGTGCCGGCCGGGGCGAACCGCCACAATGGCCGCCATGATGCTGCCGACCCCGCCGATGCTGCTCGCCTTCCTGCTCGTGGGCGAGCTCTGGCTGATGCGCAGCCGGCTCTCCAGCGACGTCTCGCGCAAGGCCGACCGCGGTTCGCTGCGACTGCTGATGGCGGTGATCGGGGGCAGCGTCACGCTGGCATGGCTGGCCAAGCGGGGCCTCCCGCAGGCCAGCTTCGAATCGTTGTTCGACTTGGGGCCGACGGCCTCCCGGGGCGTCTACGGCGCTGGCCTGGCGCTGTTCGTCGCCGGCGTGTGCCTGCGGTGGTATTCGATGGCCTATCTGGGCCGGCTGTTCACCTTCGACGTCGCCGTCGCCACCGATCATCGCGTGATCGATACCGGGCCCTACCGCTTCATCCGGCACCCTGCCTACACCGGCTCGCTGCTGACGTTCCTGGGCCTGGGCCTGTGTGGTGGCAACCTGGTCTCGCTGATCGTGCTCGTCACGCCGATCGCGCTGGCCTTCCTGCACCGCATCGCCGTCGAAGAGGCCGCCCTGACCACGGCGCTGGGCAGCCGCTACGCCGACTACGCCGGCCGTACCCGGCGGCTGGTCCCGTTCGTCTATTGATCGGGCGCGCCCGGCGCGAGCGCGAAGACGACATCCACCGCGAGGCCGGCGCCTTCGCTGGCGGTGCGCAGCGTCAGGCGCGCGCCCAGCTGCGACGCGAACTCCTTGACGATCGCCAGGCCCAGTCCGCAGCCGTCGGAATCACGGTCGTCGATGCGGTAGAAGCGCTCCAGCACGCGCTCGCGTTGCGCCTCGGGAATGCCCGGCCCGTTGTCTTCCACCGTCAGCGTCGCCGCTTGTGCCGCCACGCTGATCCGCGTGGTCACGATGCCGCCGGCCTGCGTGTAGCGGATCGCGTTGTCGACCAGGTTCATGACGATCTCGCGCAGCGTCACCGCGTGCCCTCGCACGCTGACGTCCGGCGCCGCGCATTCGAAGCCCAGGTCGATGCCCTTGCTCTGCGCCCGGCCGGCCATGTCGACCAGCACGCCGCGCACGACTTCGTCCAGCCGCCCTGATGCGCCCTGCAGGTCGCCGGGCCCATGCACCTCCGCGCTGGAGAGGGTCAGCAGCTGGTTGACCAGGCGTACCGACTGCTGCACCGTCTGGCGGATCGCCGAGAGCGATTCGGAGCGCCCCGCCGCATCCGAAGCGCGCAGCGCGTAGCTCACCTGCGTGGTCAGCAGCGTCAACGGCGTGCGCAGCTGGTGCGCCGCGTTCTGGATGAAGGACTGCTGCACGCTGGTGTGCCGCTCCAGGCGCATGGCGTATTCGTTGATCGCGTCGACCAGGGGACTGAGTTCGACCGGGACGGCCTGCGTCTCCAGCGCGTGCAGGGAACCGGGGCGGCGCGCGAGCACCGCGTCGCGCAGTTGCAGCAGCGGCTTGAGGCCATGGCGAAGGCCCACCAGCACCAGCAAGGCCACCAGCGCCAGGATCGCGAGCTGTTGCACCATCGCCTGCATCCACAGGCTCTTGGCCAGCGCGGAGCGGCCCAGCAAGGTCTGGGCGACCTGCACGCGCACAGGCTCGATGCCGGTCTCCGTCAGCACCGGCTGCAGATAGACCACGGCCCGCACCTGGCGTCCGCGAACGACGGTGTCGAAGAACTGCGAGGTCTCCGGTTGCAGGCCCAGGCCGGACAACTGGAACTCGGGATAGCCCGTCACGGTGCGGCCGTCGCTCGTCACGACGCGGTAGTAGACGTTGTCGGTATCGCCGGACTGGAACAGCTCCAGCGCCGCCGGCGGCACCGGATCCTGGATGGCGCCGTCCTCGAAGCGCAATTGCTCCGCCACGATGCGCGCCGAGCCGAGCAGCAGACGATCCTGCACCACGCCGGCCGTCGCCTCGGCATCCCGGCGGCTGAGCACGCCGTCGAAGATCACCGCGCCGGCCAGGGGCAGGATCACCCAGGCCAGCAGGCGTCCACGCAGGCTATGCGCCATGGTGGACCGGCCTGAGCACGTAGCCCATGCCGCGCAGCGTGACGATGGTGGCGTCGCTGCCTTCGAGCTTCCTGCGCAGGCGGTGCACGTAGATCTCGATCGCGTCGGCCGAGACGCCGTCCTCGACCGACGGCAGGCTCTGGCCCAGCGTCGACTTCGAGACGGTGGTGCCGGCCTTCATCACCAGCACCTCCAGCACGGTGCGCTCGCGCGGCGTCAGCGTGAGCGGCTTGCCGCCCAGCGTGAACTCGCGGCTGCCGCCCAGGTAGACCAGGTCGCCACAGGCGATCTGCGGATTGGAGACGTGGGCCGAGCGCCGCAGCAGCACGCGGATGCGCGCCTCGAGTTCCTCCACCTCGAACGGCTTGGCGACGTAGTCGTCCGCGCCGTGATCGAGCTCCATGACGCGGCTGCGCGTGGAGTTGTCGGCGGTGAGCACGAGCACGGGCGTCGCGTTGCCGCGCTCGCGCAGTCGACGCAGCACCTCGTGCCCGCCCAGCCTGGGCAGCGCGAGGTCCAGCAACACCAGGTCGTAGGTCTCGGTTCGCAGCACGAAGTCGGCGTCGGCGCCGTTGTCGACGCAATCGACCGCATACAGCTGCTTGCGCAAGGTGCGTGACAGCCAGTCGGCCAGCACCTTGTTGTCTTCGACGAGGAGGAGTCGCATCAGCGGGCGGCTTGCGCGAACTGCGTGGTGTAGGTGCGCGACAGGTCGATCGGCTTGCCGCCGACGGTGCGCTCGGCCAGGCGCATGATGCGCAGCACGTTGGGCGGACCGCTGGCCGGCATCACGCCGTCGGCGGTGAACATCGACTTGCTCTGTTGCAGCGTGCTCACGTAGAGCGCGCGGTCGCCGGCCATGTAGTCGGCGGGCAGTTCGGCGGCGATTTCCGCGGCGCCGTGCGTCGCGATGAAGCGCAGCGACTTCACCAGCGCGTTGACCAGCCGCTGCACCTCGTCGCGATGCGTGTTGATCCAGGGCGTCGACATGTAGAGGCAGGCCGCCGGATAGAGCCCGCCCAGCGCGTTGGCGGCCTGTTCCGGCGTGCGAAGGTCCACCAGCAGGCGGGCGTCACCTGACTTCAGCAGGCGCGACAGCGTCGGCTCGGTCGTCATGCCCGCGTCGATGCGCCCGGCGCGCATGGCGTCGGCGAACGCGGCGCCCGCGCCCACGCCCGCCATCGTGACCTCGCCCTTCTTCAGGCCATGTTCGGCCACCAGGTACTGCATCAGCAGGTGCGTCGACGAGCCCAGGCCGGTGACGCCCAACGTGTGGCCGCGGAAATCGGCGGGCGTCCGGATGGTGTCGGCCTGGCGCGTCGCGACCACGACGGCTTCGCCGGGGGACTGGCTGAATTGCACGACCGCCTGCACGAACTTGCCCTTGGCCTGCAGGTCGATCGTGTGGTCGTAGAAGCCGACGACGCCCTGCACGCTGCCTGTGAGGAGGCCGTCCTCCGCGTGGCCGCCGGAGGTGTCGCTGAGCACCTGCACGTCCAGCCCCTGCTCCCGGAAGTAGCCCAGGCGATCGGCGAGCGCCACGGGCAGGTAGATCTGCTTCTCGACGCCGCCCACCATCAGCTGGATC
>JBJMWF010000159.1:0-7059 GCA_045810265.1 Vitreoscilla sp.
AGCTTCATGACCTGCGGGATGCCGCCGGCGCGGTGCAGGTCGATGGCCAGGAACTCGCCGCTGGGCTTGAGGTCGCACAACACCGGCGTGCGCTTGCGGATGCGCTCGAAGTCGTCGATGGTCCACTCCACCTCGGCGGCATGGGCGATCGCCAGGAAGTGCAGCACGGCGTTGGTGGAGCCGCCGGTGGCCATGATGACTGCGACGGCGTTTTCGATCGCCTTCCTGGTGACGATGTCGCGCGGCTTGAGGTCGGCCTTGACGGCCTCGACCAGCACGCGCGCCGATTCGCGCGTGTTCTCGATCTTCTCGCCCTCCACATTGGCCATGGTCGACGAGTACGGCAGGCTCATGCCCAGCGCCTCGAACGACGACGACATCGTGTTGGCCGTGTACATGCCGCCGCACGAGCCCGTGCCCGGAATGGCGCGGCGCTCGATCTGGCAGAAGTCTTCCTCGCTCATCTTGCCGGCCGAGAACTGGCCCACGGCCTCGAACACGCTGACGATGTTCAGGTCCTTGCCCTTGTAGTGGCCGGGCATGATGGTGCCGCCGTAGACGTAGATGGCCGGCACGTTGGCGCGCAGCATGCCCATCATGCCGCCGGGCATGTTCTTGTCGCAGCCGCCGATCACCAGCACGCCGTCCAGCCACTGGCCGCCGACGCAGGTCTCGACGCAGTCGGAGATCACCTCGCGCGAGACCAGGCTGTACTTCATGCCTTCGGTGCCCATGGCCATGCCGTCCGAGATGGTGGGCGTGCCGAACAGCTGCGGGTTGGCGCCGAAGTCCTTCAGGCTGGCGACCGCGGCGTCGGCCAGGGGCTGCAGGCCGGAGTTGCAGGGCGTGATGGTGGAGTGGCCGTTGGCCACGCCGATCATCGGCTTGCCGAAGTCCGTCTCCTGGTAGCCCATCGCGTAATACATCGAGCGATTGGGCGCGCGGGCGACGCCTTCGGTGATGTTCTTGGAGCGGCGGTTGGGGGCGGACATGGTGGTCTCCTGCAAGCTTGGAATCTGGGTGAGGGCAGAGTATCCGGCGCGGCAAAATGCGTGTCCAATAGATTCATCGTGCTGGATTGATATCTCCGGTGAATCAATGACCGACCCGCAATTCGACCTCCGGCAGCTGCGCCAGTTCGCAGTCCTGGCCGAGGAATGCCACTTCGGCCGGGCTGCCGCCCGGCTGGCGATGACGCAGCCGCCGCTGACTCAGGCCATCCAGCGCCTCGAGGCGGCGCTCGGCGCGCGGCTGTTCGACCGCACCCAGCGCCGCGTCGCGCTGAGCCCGGCCGGCGAGGTGCTGCTGCCGCTGGCGCGCAAGCTGCTCGACGGCGCCGAAGCGCTCGCGCCCGCGGTGCGTGCGGCGGCAGCGGGGCTGTCGGGGCAACTGCGGCTTGCTTTCGTCTCGAGCGTCACCTACGGGCCGCTGCCGGCTTGGCTGAACGCCTTTCGCGCCGCCTATCCCGATGTTGCGCTGAGCCTGCGCGAGGCCACGCTCGACGTCCAGCTCGAGCTGTTTTCCGCCGGCGAGATCGACGCCGGCTTCGTGCTCCACGCGCCGGGTGCCGTGCCGCCGGGCTTCGAGCATGTGCGCGTCATCGACGAGGCGCTGGTGATGGCGCTGCCTGAAGGGCATGCTGCCTGGGGAGCGCAGCAGCCCGCGGCAACGGCCACGATGCCGCGCCTGCGCTGGCGCGACGTCCGCGCCGAACCGCTGGTGATCTTCCCGCGCCTGATCGCGCCGTCCCTGTTCGACGCGCTGGTCTCCGCGTACCACGCCGGCGGCGACACCATGCCCATCGCGCAGCAGGCCATCCAGATGCAGACCATCGTCAACCTGGTCTCCGGCGGCATGGGCGTGGCCTGGGTGCCGGAGTCGCTCACGCACCTGCGGCGCGCGGGCGTGCGCTACGCGCGCGTGACCGGCCAGCCCGGCCCGGCCTTGCGCTGCGAGACCAGCCTGGTGTGGCGTGCCGGCGCGGCGCCCGTCGTCGACCGCTTCGTGGAGCACGTGCGGCGCGGCAGGACGCGGGTTTCGACAGGGCGCTGACAGCCGCCGCCAAGGGGACACGCGAAACGGCGACAATCGCCGGCTGTTCAAGGAGTTCTCCGCCGATGCTTCAGCATCCCAACATCGATCCCGTCGCCATTCCGCTTGGCCACTGGCACCTGTTCGGGCACGACTACGCCCCCGCGATCCACTGGTACGGCCTGACCTACATGGTCGCCTTCGGCCTGTTCGTGTGGCTGGCCGGCCGGCGCGCGCAGTACCCCTGGTTCGCGCGCGAGGGCTGGGTGCGGCGCGATGTCGAGGACCTGCTGTTCTACGGCGTGCTGGGCGTCGTGCTCGGCGGCCGGCTGGGTTACGTGATCTTCTACAAGCCGCTGTACTACCTCGCCCACCCGGGCGAGATCGTGGCCGTCTGGAACGGCGGCATGTCGTTCCACGGCGGCATGCTGGGCGTGCTGGTCGCGATGGCGTTCTTTGCCTGGCAGCGCAGGCGGCCGTTCCTGCAGGTGACCGACCTGATCGCGCCGTGCGTGCCGTTGGGGCTGGCGAGCGGGCGCATCGGCAACTTCATCAACGGTGAACTCTGGGGACGCTTCGCCGACCCGTCGCTGCCGTGGGGCATGGTGTTCCCGGAATCGGGCTCGAACCTGCCGCGCCATCCGTCGCAGATCTACCAGTTCCTCGGCGAAGGCATCTGCCTGTTCATCATTCTCTGGATCTTCGGCAAGCGGGAACGCGGCCGCGGCCAGGTCTCGGGCCTGTTCCTGATCGGCTACGGCTTCTTCCGCTTCGTGGCCGAATACTTCCGCGCCCCGGACGACTTCATCGGCGACAGCAGCACGCTGGTCGGCGATCCGGCCACGCACCTGCTGGCCTTCGGCTGGAGCGAGGGCCAGTGGCTGTGCGTGCCGATGATCATCGCCGGCCTGCTGATGTTCTGGTGGGGCGCGCGCCAGCCGCGCGGCGCCACGCCCAGCGCTGCCTGATGCTGCTGCGCGCCAATAGCGGCATTCCTGCGCCGGAATGCACGCGCAGCCGGGCCGCCTCGCGCGGCCATTCGAACTCCTGACAAAATCGACGCCATGCGCCAGATCTTCCTCGACACAGAAACCACCGGCCTGAGCCCCGAGAGCGGCGACCGCGTGGTCGAAATCGGCTGCGTCGAGATGGACAACCGCCGCCTCACCGGCCGCCACCTGCACTTCTACCTGAACCCCGAGCGCAAGAACGGGGAGGGCGCGGTCGCGGTGCACGGGCTGACCGACGAATTCCTGTCCGACAAGCCGCTGTTCGCCCACGTCGTCGACGAGGTGCTCGAGTTCCTGAGCGGCGCCGAGATCGTGATCCACAACGCCAGCTTCGACGTCGGCTTCCTCAACGAGGAGCTGCGCCGCTGCGGCCGCCCCAAGTTCAGCACGCACGTGACGGCCATCACCGACACGTTGGCGATGGCGCGCGACCAGTTCCCCGGCAAGTCCAACTCGCTGGACGCGCTGTGCAAGCGCCTCGAGGTGGACAACACCAACCGCACGCTGCACGGCGCCCTGATCGACGCGAACCTGCTGGCCGAGGTCTACATCCGCCTGACCCGCGGCCAGGATTCCCTGGTGATGGACATGACCGAGGACCGCAACCGCGGCCCTGGGGATCTCGGCGGCCCGGTCGACCTCAGCATCTTCGTGCTGCCCGTGCTCACCGCCACCGAAGCCGAACTTGCCGACCACGAACGCGTGTTGGGCGAGATCGACAAGGCCAGCGGCGGAAAGACGCTCTGGCGTGCACAACAGCAGGAAGCTGTGGCATAATCCAAGGCTGTCCTGATGTCAGGGCAACAAGTTATCGGGTGGTTAGCTCAGCGGTAGAGCATTGCCTTCACACGGCAAGGGTCACAGGTTCAATCCCTGTACCACCCACCAAACGCAGACGCCCCGCCGGAGATTTCTCCGGCGGGGCGTTGTGCATTTCATCAACGTGAATGCGCACGCCTTCTCAACTCGACCGCTTGAGTGGTGTCTGAGGAGTCGATGTGCGCCAACCGGTCCGCTCGCCGTGCCAGGCGCCGCAAACGTGGCGCCGCGACGCCTCAGCGAACCGCCTTCTTCACCAGCGCGGCGATTAGCGCCTCCTCGTCGCCGGTCAAGGTCGTCAGCGCGAAGGAAGTCGGCCACATCGTGCCGTCGTCGAGGTTGGCGCCGTCGCTGAAGCCCAGGGTCGAGTAGCGCGTCTTGAACTTTTGCGCGCCCTGGAAGAAGCAGATGACCTTGCCGTCCTTGGCATAGGCCGGCATGCCGTACCAGGTTCGGGGAGCGAGTTCGGGGGCGCTGGCCATGACGATTTCGTGGAGCCGCTCCGCCATCGGCCGGTCGGCTTCCGGCAACTCGGCGATCTTCGCCCGCAACTCGGCTTCCCCGTCTGCCTTTCCGCCGTGCGCAGCCTTGAGCTCCTTGGCGCGCGCCTTCATCGCATCCCGCTCCTCGGCCGAGAAACTCTCTGCTGCCTTGTCGGCGGTGCGCTTCACCGGCTTGTGTGCGTCGTTGACCGAGTGTTTTCGTTGGGTCATGGTGAGTTCCTGCTGACGGTTCACTTTCGGCCCACCCGAGCACCGGGCTGGGTCGGTTCGAGTCTTGCATGGGGCCGGGCATTCGGGGCTCCGTCGCGGCGAATTCTGCGCATGATGGCGACCGAATCAACGTGGGGAGCGGCGACGGCTTAGCCTTGCGCAAGCTGTCCCGTCAAGCGGTCGAAGCGGGCAGATGTCACGCCGCACGCTTCAATTGGTTACAGCTCGGCAGCACGCCGACGATAACGGTTCATCGCGGTCATGCCGCGCAACGCCCGGGTCGCCGCATCATGGACAAGCATTCGATCTCCTCCCCCGCCAGCCGTGTCGAGTGGGAACTGCTGCCGTCGCTGCTGATGAACGTGCTGGGCGGCCGCCGCGTGCGTTCGCAGCCGGCCTGGATGGAGACCTTGCCCTCGGAGCTGGACGTGATCGAGCCGTCGGATCCGTTCGAGGAAGTGCTGCCTGGCCTGCAGATGCGCGAAGTGCGCGAGCCGGACATCTTCCAGATCTTCTTCGGCTGATTCCGGTGCCCCGCGCGCGAGCCGGCGCGTCACGCATGGCGCTTCGGTCGCATGAAGGACGTGGAGCGATCACGGCCTGATCGGCTCCACAATCGAAGCCCCGAACACCAGGGCTCGTTGGCCCCAGGCCCTTGCCTGGCGACGCGGCCCGCGCCGCCATGTCGCCTGCCACGCATCACCACTTTGTCGACGCCAACCTGCTCGAACTCCGTCCCACGCAGATGACGGCCGGCTTCGCCGAGGTGGCGCTCAAGCGCCGCGAGTGGGCGCAGCTGTCCAGGAAGAACCGCAAGGAGCTGCTGGCCTCGCACTGGTTTCCCGCGGTGCTTGGCCCGCGTGGGCGCAGCTACATCGTCGACCACCATCACCTGGGCCTTGCACTGCACGAGGAGGGCGTCGAGCGCGTCAAGCTGATGGTGCTGGACGACCTGTCCTACCTGACGACGACCATCTTCTGGCGCGTGATGGAGCAGCGCAACTGGGTGCATCCGTTCGACGACACGGGCAGGCGCCGGCCGTACGCGGACATTCCGGCGCGCATCACCGATCTTGCCGACGACCCGCATCGCAGCCTCGCCGGCATGCTGCGCAGCGCCGGCGGCTTCGCCAAGGACACCTCGCCGTTCGCCGAATTCCTGTGGGCGGACTACCTGCGGCCTCACATCTCGCGCTCGCAGATCCGCAAGACGCTGGCGCTCGCCTTGCGCGAAGCGCAGGGCCTGGCCAGGAGTCCGCTGGCGCGCTACCTGCCTGGATGGAGCGGCGTCATGCTGCCACCGTCCGACGCGCGCCGATGAGCGGCGACGTCACGACCCCGTCGATCACGGCCGACCTCGTCGCCGGCGTCTCGATGGCCGGCCTGTTGCTGCCGGAGGCCGTCGCCTATGCCGGCATCGCGGGCCTGCCTCCGCAGGCCGGCGTGCTCGCCCTGTTCGCGGGGCTGCTGGTGTACGGCTGTATCGGCCGCTCGCGCTTCGCGATCGTGTCGGCCACGTCGTCATCCGCCGCGGTGCTGGGCGCCGCCACCTTGTCGCTCGCCGGGCACGACGCCATGCTGCGTGCCGCCCTGGCGGCGGGCCTGGTGCTGGCGAGCGGCCTCGCGTTCCTGGCGGCGGGCGCGATGCGGCTGGGCTCGATCTGCAGCTTCATCTCCAAGCCGGTGCTGCGCGGATTCTCGTTCGGGCTTGCGCTGGTGATCATCGTCAAGCAGTTGCCCAACCTGACGGGGACGCCGGTGGCGGCGGACAGCGCATCGGCGGTCGGCTGGGAACTGCTCGCACAACTGCCTGGCTGGCACTGGAGCGCGGTGGCATTGGGCGGCGCGTCGCTGGCCGCGCTTGCGCTGCTGGCGCACCTGCCAAGGCTGCCCGGCGCGCTCCTGGTGATCGCGGGGGGTATCGGGGCGGGGCAGGTCTTGCATCTCCAGGCCCGCGGCGTGGCGGTGGTCGGCCGGATCGATCTCGCGTTGTCGGTGCCCGCGCTGCCGGTGCTGTCGCAAGGACAGTGGATCAGCCTCGGGGAACTGTCGCTCGCGCTGGTGTTGCTGGTGTTCGCCGAGAGCTACGGCGCCATCCGCGCGATGGCCTTGAGGCATGGCGATGCGGTGGATCCCAACCGCGATTTGTTCGCGCTCGGTGCGGCCAACCTGTTGTCCGGCGTGATGCATGGACTGCCGGTGGGAGCCGGCTTCTCGGCGACCGCGGCCAACGAAGCGGCTGGCGCGACGAGCACGAGGTCAGCGCAGGCCGCCGGCCTCGTCGTGCTGGCGCTGGTGCTTTTGTGCCTGCCGTGGATCGAGTTGATTCCTGCGCCGGTGCTGGCCGCCGTCGTCATCCATGCGGTGTCGCATACCTTGTCGCTGTCGACGTTCAGGCCGTACTTCGCATGGCGGCGCGATCGCTTCGTCGTCGTGGCAGCGGCCGTCGCGGTGGTGACCCTGGGCGTGCTGAATGGCCTGCTGGC
>JBJMWF010000160.1:0-17713 GCA_045810265.1 Vitreoscilla sp.
CATCGACCTCGACCAGTGGGGCCGCAAGGGCCTGCTGCACATCGATGCCTCGCGGCCGACGCTGCACGGGCTGGAGCAGCACCTGGTCCACATGTACCAGCTGGTGCGCGACATGAAGCCGTCGGTGGTGGTGGTCGACCCGATCAGCAACCTGACGATGGACAAGGCCGACCGCATGCTCAAGCCGACCTTGATGCGGCTGATCGACTACCTCAAGCAGCAAGGCATCACGGCCTTGTTCACCAGCCTGACCAGCGACATGGCGGCCGATGTCGCCGATTCGCAGGTCGGCGTCTCCTCGTTGATGGATACCTGGATCCTCTTGTCCAACCTGGAGGCCAACGGCGAGCGCACGCGCACGCTGCAGGTCCTGAAGTCGCGCGGCATGCCGCACTCGCACCAGGTACGCGAATTCGTGATGGGCGACCACGGCGTCGACTTGGTCGACGTCTACCTGTCGGGCGATCGCGTCCTCACCGGCACGGCTCGCATCTCGCAGGCGGCGCAGGAGGCGGCCTCGGACGAACTGCGTCGGCGCGACCACGAGCGCCGCGTGCGCGAGCTGGCGATCCACCGCCAGGCGATCGACGCGCAGATCGCGGCGCTGAACGCCCGGGCCGAGGCGCGTGCCGGCGAAGTGACGTTCGCCATCGAGCGCGAGCGCCTGGCGGCCGAAGGCCTGTCGGCGCGTTCGCGCGCCAACGCGCAGTCGCGCGACGTGCCGCCACCGCGGCCACGCGTCGCGCCGGCAGGGCGAAAGGGGGCCAAATGAGCGCCCACAAGTCGTCCGCCAAGGCCAAGGCCAGCGCCGCCGAACTGGCCGAGAAGGCGCTGCACGAGGAGCAGCCCGAGGTCGCCGAGTGGCAGCTGCGGCTGTACATCGCCGGCCAGACCGCCAAGTCGACGGCCGCGTTCGACAACCTCAAGCGCGTGTGCGAGACGCACCTGGCGGGACGCTACTCGATCGAGGTCGTCGACCTGCTGGTCAACCCGCGCCTGGCCGCGGGCGACCAGATCCTGGCCGTGCCCACGCTGGTGCGCAAGTTTCCCGAACCGATCCGCAAGATCATCGGCGACCTGTCCAACGAGGAGCGCGTGCTGGTCGGTCTCGATGTCCGGCCGCGGCGGTAGCGGGCATGGGTGCAGTCGACGTCAAACCCTACGTGCTGAGGCTCTACGTGACCGACGCCACGCCGAACTCCGCCCGGGCGATCGTGAATGCGCGGCGCCTGCTCGAGGAGCATCTACCTGGCAAGTATTCGCTGGAGATCCTGAGCATCGGCGAGCACGTGGCGCAGGCGACGCAGGACCAGATCATCTGCGCGCCGACGCTGCTGCGGCTGGCGCCGCCGCCGGCGCGCCGCATCATCGGCGACATGTCGGACGTCGAGCGCGTCCTCAAGGGACTCGACGTCCCGCTCGGGCGTTAGGCACGCGACCTGCAAGGGCCAGGCATGAGCAGGGATCAATTCGATCACGACACCGCCACCGAAAATGACGTGGCGGAGAGCGAACTGGCGCGCCTTCGGCGCCTCAACCTCGAGCTCCAGTCACGGCTGACGGAGGCCGAGGACACGCTGGCTGCGATCCGCAACGGCGACGTCGATGCGCTGATCGTCGGCGAGGACATCTACACCCTGGACAGCGCCAACGCCGCGACCAACGCGATGCGCAAGGACGTGCTCGCGCAGATGCAGGACGCGGTGCTCGCCTTCGACGTCGACGACCACGTGATCTTCATGAACCCGGCGGCCGAACTGCAGTACGGCTGCGCCGCCTCCGATGTGCTGGGACGCCCGCGCGGCGACCTGTTCCGCGAGCGCTGGGCCGACGCGGAGCGCGCGATGCACGCGCGCGAGTCGCTGCGCACGCAGGGCAGCTACCGGGCCGAGTCGGTGCACGTGCGCAGCGACGGCCGGGAGATGCAGGTGGAGTGCACCGTGTCGCTGCTGGAGGACGCCACGCACCGGCCGCTCGGCACGCTCTCGGTCATCCGCAACATCGACGACCGGGTGCAGGCGCAGGCCACGCTGGCCCACGCCACGGCCGCCCTGACGCAGCGCGAGCGCCAGTTCGCGACGCTGGTGGAGAACTCGCCCGACATCTTCTCGCGCCTGGATCGCAACCTGCGCCACCTGTACGTGAGCCCGATCGTCGAGCGCTACACCGGCGTACCGGCGATATCGCACCTGGGTCGCACGGCCGCCGAGATGGGCATGATGCCCGACGTGCAGGCCGATTGGGACCGCGCGGTGCGCCGGGTGTTCGACACCGGCAACGTCGGCGCCATCAAGTTCCGTTTCGGCGGCGTGGGCGGCCACACCTGGATGTTCTCGTCGCGCCTGATCCCGGAGTTCGCCGAGGACGGCACGGTCGAGTCGGTGCTGGCCATCGCCTCCAACATCACCGAGCAGGAGCTGATCGACGCCGCGCTGCGCGAGAGCAAGGCGCGGCTGGAGTTCACGCTCGCGGCCGCGCGCGTGGGCGAGTGGGAGATCGACACGGCCAGCGGCGAATCGCGCCACTCCGACCTGTACGACCGCTGCTTCGGCTACACCGAGCCGGTGCCGGGCTGGAACCTGGACATGGTCTACGCGCACCTGCATCCGGACGACCGCGAGCGGGTGCGCGCGCTCGTGACATACGCCTTCAGCACGCGCACCGATCTGGCGTTTGAAGCCCGCGTCATCTGGCCCGATGGCAGCGAGCACTGGATCGACGTGCACGGCAGCCCCTACATCTCGGCGCGTGCCAGCGAACACGAGAATCCGCGCCTGCGCTTCCTGGGCATCATCGCGGACATCACGCTGCGCAAGCACACCGAAGCCACGTTGCGCGACGCCGACCTGCGCAAGGACGAGTTCCTCGCAACGCTGGCGCACGAACTGCGCAACCCGCTCGCGCCGATCCGCAACGCGGTGCAGATCATGCAGCTGTCGCGCGACGAGGCGATGCACGAGAACGCGCGCAAGATCATCGAGCGCCAGTTGAAGCAGATGGTGCACTTGGTCGACGACCTGCTGGACGTCAGCCGCATCAGCCAGGGCAAGGTGGAGCTGCGGCTGGAGCAGGTCGACGTCGCCGATGCGGTGCTCGACGCGATCGAGACCAGCCGTCCGCTGATCGACGCCGGCCGCCATCACCTGACGACCAAGCTGGCGCCGCCCCGCGCGCTGATGGTGGAGGCCGACTCCACGCGGCTTTGCCAGATCGTGGCCAACCTGCTGAACAACGCCGCCAAGTACACGCCCGAGGGCGGTCACATCCAGGTGCTGGCCGAGCGCGACGGCAACGAGGCGGTGATCACGGTGCAGGACTCGGGCATCGGCCTGTCGCAGGACATGCTGCCGCGCGTGTTCGACATGTTCGCGCAAGTCGACCGCTCGATGGAGCGGGCGCAGGGCGGCCTGGGCATCGGCCTGGCGCTGGTCAAGCGGCTGGTCGAGATGCACGGCGGCTCGGTGCATGCCACCAGCGAGGGGCCCGACCGCGGCTGCCGCTTCGTCGTGCGGCTGCCGCTGATCCGCACGCCGTCGCGCGCGCCGAGGGCGGACGCCGGCCATGAACTGACGGCGCAGGAGACCGACGGCCTGCGTGTGCTGGTGGTCGACGACAACGCGGATTCGGCGGAGAGCCTGTCCCAGGTGATGCAGATCCTGGGCTACTCGGTCGCGGTCGCTCACGATGGCGTCGAGGCAGTGGAGATGGCCGGCAGCTGGCGGCCGGCGGTGGCGCTGCTGGACATCGGCATGCCGCGCATGAGCGGGCTGGAGGCGGCGCGTGCGATCCGTTCTCTCGATGGGGGCGATCGGTTCTGGCTCATTGCGTTGAGCGGGTGGGGGCAGCATGAAGACCGGCGCAAGTCGAGCGAGGCGGGCTTCGATCACCATTTCGTCAAGCCGGTGGATGTGGAGGCGTTGATCGAGCTGATTCGCAAGTTGCCGAAGCGTTAGTTTTTGGCTTGGGGCGATGCGTCCCGGTTGACTGGTTTGCCTGCGGCGCTGGGCGGCTTTGCTTCGCAAAGCCGCGGGGTGGGTCGCTGGCCACGGCCGCGCGGGCCGGGGAGGCGGGAGTTCCTGTCCCGCTCACGCCTCGCGACGGCGTGCGTCGGCCTGGCGGCCTTCGCACGCCTGCTCCGAGATCGCGGGACAGGAACTCCCGCCTCCCCGGCTCCACTACCGTGGCCTTTTTGGGTGAGGGACTGAAATGCGTTCGCGGAGGCGAACGAGTCATTCGTTCACGGCGCGTCGCCGTGTCTCGGGAATCGTCGGCACGAGGCGTCGCTGAGCCTGCGGCGCGCAACCACCGCTGTCGGCGACTCAAGAAGGGGAATTGCACCTCAAACCAGTTGCTGGCGGGCCGCTCCGCGCCAACGCCCCATAGCTCGCGCCAGCCCGTTGCCAATCGACGGAAATCCGCACCGGATTTCCGTCGATCGGCGACGGGAAGCGGCACCCTGCTTCGGCAGTTCGTGCGGAGCGGCAGCCACCGATTGGTCTGAGGTTCCACGACGAACTGCAAGGCAGCCACCGCGAATGTGGAACCCCGTAGGGACAAGCGGCGCGCTACGGACTCGAGCTTCGCGGCCCGCTGGCGATGCCGTGAACAAAGGTCCCGATCGCCTCCGCGATCGCACTTCAATCCCTCATCTAAAACAGCCGCGCCAGTGCCGCCGGCGAGGCGGGGGTTCCTGTCCCGCGATCTCGGAGCAGGCGCGCGAAGGCCGCCAGGCCGACGCGCGCCGTCGCGAGGCGTGAGCGGGACAGGAACTCCCGCCTCGCCGGCTCGCGCGGTCGCGGCCAACACCCCCCGGCTTTGCGAAGCAAAGCCAACCCAGCGCCGCAGGCAACCACACACCGCAAACCACAAACCACAAAACGCCCCACGACCCGGTCAACCCAATGCCATCGGCGAAAATGCGACCCATGCCGAGAACCCCGATGTTCGCCCCGTTACCCGAAGGCCCGCTCGACATCGTCGGAGACGTCCACGGCGAGCTCGACGCACTGCAGGCCCTGCTCGCCCACCTCGGCTACACCCCCGACGGCGAACATCCGGACGACCGCCGCCTCGTCTTCGTCGGCGACCTCTGCGACCGCGGCCCCGACAGCCCCGGCGTCATCGCGCTCGTCCAGCGCTTCGTGGAATCCGGACGAGCCCTGGCCACGCTGGGCAACCACGAGATCAACCTGCTGCGCGGCGACCGCAAGGACGGCAACGACTGGTTCTGGAGCGAATTCAACGCGCGCGACGCCAAGTACGAGCCCCGCGCACACCTGCCGCCCGAGCTGCGCGACGATGTCATCACGTTCCTGCGCTCGCTGCCGCTGGCCCTTGAGCGGGACGACCTGCGCGTCGTGCATGCCGCCTGGGACGCCGCATCCATCGCGCTGTTGCGCGCCGCCGACCCGGCGCTCAGCCGCGTCGAGCACTTCCGGCGCTGGGATGCCGACGCCGAGGGCCTGATCGCCGTGCGCGGCATCGGCGCGGCTGCGCGACTCGAGTACGAGGAGTACCGCGAACGCCTCGTCGATCCGACCCAGCCCGTGCCCATGCTCGTGGCCACGGCGCAGGTCGACGAGATCCGCCAGATGGCCAATCCGATCCGCGTCGTCACCTCCGGCATCGAACGCGGCGCGGCGCGGCCGTTCTTCGCGAGCGGGCACTGGCGCTTCGTCGAGCGCATCCGCTGGTGGGACGAGTACACCGAATCGGTGCCCGTGGTCGTCGGCCACTACTGGCGCCAGTTCGCCCACGTCGACCGCGCCTCGCTCGGCAAGGCCGAGGAGAACCTGTTCACCGACCTGGCGCCCACCGCCTGGCATGGCCTGCATCGCAACGTCTTCTGCATCGACTTCTCGGTCGGCGGCCGTTTTCTCGAGCGCCCGCTCGCGGCCGACAGCGTGCCGCGTTCGCGGCTGGGCGCGCTGCGCTGGCCCGAGCGCGTGCTGGCGCTGGACACTGGCGAGATGCTGGCCACGTCCGCCGCCTGACTGTCCCGGGCGCCGCATCGGGCGCCCGCACGCGGATTCCGCCACGGTCCGGCGTGAATGTCCGCGGAGCCGACGATGTCGGGACTTGTCGATAGTTGAGATACTCAACCGCTCGACAGTTCAAGCTGTCCCCGGAAAAGGCCGACAACCCTCATAGCTCTCGCGCCCTCTCCACTGAACCTCGGCACCGCCCGTCCCGCCAGACAGGTGTCAGAAATGATGACTGCCCACATCCTGCATTCGACCTGGACCGCCGCGCGGAGTCTCGTCGGCTGGATGTCCATGTGCGTGGTGACGATGTCTTGCGGCACTGCGGCATGCGCCGCTGAAAGCGATCCTGCGGCGGCCAGGCCGCAGCGCTGGATCGCGCAGGCCGACACGGTCTTCCACCACCACCCCGAGAACGAGATGCAGTATGCGCAGGCCATGGCGCAGGATCTGCAGGGCTTTCTGTGGTTGGCCACGGAGAGCGGCGTGGCGCGCTGGGACGGCTATCGCGCCCGCATCTACCAATCCGATCCGTCGGACAAGTCGGCGTTGCCCGACAACCGCGTGCTGGCCTTGCTGGCGGACGAACGCGGGCGCCTCTGGGCCGGGACGGGCGTCGGCGGGCTGGCGCGCTACGACACGCAGTGCGATTGCTTTGTCGTCTATCGCGCGGGGCCCGGGGGATTGAGCAATCCGGCGGTCACGGCGATCGCGAGCGATGGCCACGGCGGCGTCTGGGTCGGCACGGCGGCAGGCCTCGATCACGTCGACGCGGAGACGGGCGTGGTGCGCAACGTGGCGCTCGCGCCCGAGGTCCCGGGGCCGGTGCTGAGCCTGCTGCAGGATCGCGATGGCGCCTTGTGGGCCGGCACCGAGCAAGGCCTGTTTCGGCGCTCGCCGGCCAGCGAGCATTTCGTGGCGGTGTTGCTGGACGTCCCGGACAACTCGGCGCTGAACGTGACCGACCTGCGCCGCGACAGCGCCGGCCGCCTGTGGATCGCCACCCGCTCGCACGGCGCCTTCGTGATCGAGCCGGGACAGGTCGATGCCCAGGTGGTGCACGGGCGCGAGAGCGCCGCCGGGCTCGAAGCCGAGACCATCCATGCCGTCGTCGAAACCAAGCCGGGGGAGATCTGGCTCGGCACCGCCGGCGGCGGCATCGTCGTCGTCGAGCCGGGTGCCGGCTGGCGTACGCGGCGCATCCGTCACCACGTGGCGGTGCCCACCAGCCTGCAGGACGACGACGTGCAGTCGATGCTGCGCGACCGCAGCGGGCTGATCTGGGTCGGTACGACCACGGCCCTGAACATGAGCGATCCGCGGCAGGCCGGTGTCTCGACGCTGTTCGGCGCGTCGACGCGGGACAAGCCGATCACGTCGGTGCAGATCCCCTTCGTCATGGTCGATCCGCAGGACCACGTCTGGCTGAGCAATGGCGAAGCGGGCGGCGTCGACATCCTCGATCCCGTCGCGGGTCGCATTGGCGAACTGCGTTCCGACCCCGCGCATCCGGTGAGCGCGCTGCCGCGCGGGCGCGTGCTGTCCATGGTGCCGGTGCCGGGGGGCGATACCTACATCGGTACCCGGCAAGGGCTTTACCGCACCGACGCGCAGCGCCGGCGCGTGGTACGGATCGATCTGCCGGGGCGCGCGGCCGATGCCAACGTCTGGGCGATGTACCTGGACGACGGCGTGCTGTGGATGGGTGGTTCGGACGGGCTGTGGGCGCTCGACGTCAGCAAGGCCGAGGCGCCGCGCGTGCTGCGCCATGAGCCGGTCGAGCGCTTCGCGGACCAGCGCGTCACGGCCATCCTGCGCGGCAGCGGCGATACGCTGTGGGTGGGAACGGCCGCCGGTGTGAGCCGGGTCAATGTGAAGACCGGCGACGTGGAGCAGGTGAAGGTGGACGCCACCGACCCGACCGCGCTGCTCGGCGGCTACGTGGCCTCGCTGCTGATCGATGCGCACGGCCGGCTCTGGGTGGCTTCGGTCGGCAGCGGCATCCAGGTGCTCGAGGGACGCCGCGCGGACGGACGACTGCGCTTCCGGCGGCTGGGCATGCGCGAGGGCCTGCCGCACAACGGCATCGACAAGCTGCTGCTCGATGAACACGGCGTGGTCTGGGCCAGTACCGACCAGGGGCTGGCCCGGATCGACCCCGACACCTTTCAGGTGCGCGCGCTGGGCGAGCCACAGGGCGTGGCCATCGGACAGAACTGGTCGAACTCCGGGGCGCGGACGGCCGCCGGCGAGCTGCTTTTCGGCGGCCAGGGCGGGCTGACGGTCGTGCGCCCCGGCCAGGTGGCTTCCTTCGAGGAACACCCGCCGGTGGTGGTGACGGAGGTGCGCGTGGGCAGCCGCCATCTTCCGGCGAGCGGCTTCAACGTCGCGGCCAGTGCGCCGCGACTGGACATTCCCGCCGAGGACCGAAGCCTGACCGTCGAATTCGCGGCGCTCGATTTCGCGGCGCCCGGCCTGAACCGCTACAGCTACAAGCTGCAGGGCTTCGACAGCGAGTGGATCTCGACCGAAGCCGGCCGCCGCCTGGCCACCTATACGAACCTGCCGCCCGGCGACTACGTGCTGCAGCTGCGCGGCTCCGGACACGAGGCGCCATGGCTGCCCAGCTTGCGCGAGCTGCCGGTCAGGGTGCTGCCATCCTGGTACCAGACCTTCTGGGCAAGGCTGGCGGCGGTTCTCGCGGCCCTTGCCACATTGGCCGCGACGGTGCAGCTGCGAACGTCCTTCCTGCGCAGGCGCCAACGCGAACTGCAGCAACTGGTCGCGACGCGCACCGCGGAGCTGGAGCAACGCGGCGAGGAATTGCGCAGGAGCCAGCTCGAACTCGAGAAGCTGGCCTACCTGGACCCGCTGACCGGGCTGGCCAACCGTCGGCGCTTCAACGAGCACCTGCGCCAGGCCCTGGCGCGCGCCCTGCGCGGCATCGGCAGCGTGACGCTGTTGCTGATCGACCTTGACCTGTTCAAGGAGATCAACGACACCCTGGGTCACGATGCGGGAGACGCCGTGCTCGCCGAAGTGGCGCGCAGGCTGGTCGCCAACCTCCGCGAGGCCGACTGCGTGGCACGGCTGGGCGGCGACGAATTCGCGGTGCTGCTGGCCGAAAGCGACAAGCCGAGCGATGTCGACGTGACCTGCGGCCGCCTCATGGCCG
Organism: Vitreoscilla sp.; assembly: GCA_045810265.1. Lineage (GTDB taxonomy): Bacteria > Pseudomonadota > Gammaproteobacteria > Burkholderiales > Burkholderiaceae_C > Scleromatobacter. The sequence continues at coordinate 9,157 of JBJMWF010000160.1, forward strand.
CACTGGGGCAGCCTTTCGCCAACGACGGCAGCACGATGCGCATCAGCGCGAGCGTGGGCGCGGCACGCTGCCCGAGCCACGCCACCGACCCGGACACCTTGTACAAGTGCGCGGATCTCGCGCTCTACGAAGCCAAGCGATCCGGACGGAACGGGTGGCGCCTCTACGAGCCTGGCTGACGGGCTTTCGCGGCTTTCGGCGATGACGCCGCCGGGTTGGCTCCCGCGGCGGCCGTCCAGAGCTGGCCGCGCCCATTCGTGGCCAACCACTGGTCGAAGCCCGAGCGGTAGCCTTCCAGCGGCTGCGGCAGCGGCCTGCGGTCGTCCAGGCTCAGGGAATAGGCCATGCCCTCGCGCCACCAGGTGGGCCGGCCAAGCCAGGCGCCGAAAACGCCCAGGCGTTCGTTCTGCAGATGGTGGATCAGCTCATGGCGCGCGAAATACGGCGCCCAGCCGCGGTGGCTGATGACAATGCCCGAGACGCCCACAGTGTAGGCGCCGTTGCTGGTGAAGCCGAAGCGCCGGGAACAGGCCAGGGTGCTGCAGAAGACCACCCGGGGCGGCGACTGGATGTGCCCGACGGACTGGTCGACGAACGCCAGCGCATCGCGATAGATGGCCTGCGCCTGTGCGAGGCGGGATGGATCGTCGACGCAGACGGCACCCGCGCAGGTCTGCCCCGCCAGTCGGGGCGCCAGCACGCGGATCGGCTTGAAGAACGCCCACGACAGGGCGGGGATCGCGAGCAGGGGCAGCGACAGCAGAAGGCGGGTTCGCATGGGCATGGGTTCCGGGGGCAAGGCGTTGGAGTCGCCATTCATCATCGGGTTCGCCTGGCGGTTGTCGCGCGGACGGTCAGCGCCTGTCGATCAGGATGGCGCGAAAGTCGTTGACGTTGGTCAGCGTCGGCCCGGTGATGACCGAGTCGCCGATTGCGCGGAAGAAGCCGTGACCGTCGTTGGCGTCCAGGCTGGCGCGCGGGTTCATGCCCGACGCCCAGGCGCGCGCGAGCGTGTCGGGCGTGACGTGCGCGCCCGCGATCTCCTCGGCGCCGTCGACACCGTCGGTGTCGCCTGCGATCGCGTGCACGCCGGCCAGGCCGTCCAGCGCGACGGCCAGCGACAGCAGGAACTCCACGTTGCGGCCGCCGCGCCCCTGGCCGCGCACGGTGACGGTGGTCTCGCCGCCGGACAGCAACACGCATGGCGCCTCGAACGGCTGGCCGTGCGTGGCGACCTGGCGCGCGATGCCGGCCATGGCCTTGCCGAGGTCGCGCGCCTCGCCCTCCAGGCTGTCGCCGAGGATGTGGGCGGCGATGCCGGCATCGCGCGCCACGCGCGCGGCTGCCTCGAGCGCGATCTGGGGCGCGGTGATCATGCGGATCTCGCTGCGGGCGAGCCGGGGATCGCCCGGTTTGATGGATTCGCAGCCGCCCGACTCGAGCAGCCTGCGCACGGCGTCGGGCACCGCCATGCGGTAGCGGTCGACGATGGCCAGCGCGTCGGCGCAGGTTGTTGGATCGGCCACCGTGGGACCCGAGGCGATGTCGCGCGGGTCGTCGCCCGGGACGTCGGAGATCAGCAGCGTCACGACGCGCGCCGGATGGCATAGCGCACCCAGCCGGCCGCCCTTGAGCGCCGACAAGTGCCGCCGCACGCAGTTCATCTCGCCGATCGAGGCACCGCTGGCCAGCAGCGCCGCGTTGACGGCGCGCTTGTCGGTCAGCGTCAGCCCCGGCGCAGGCGCGACCAGCAGCGACGAGCCGCCGCCCGAGATCAGCGCGATCACCAGATCGTCCTCGCTCAGGCCGGCGACCTTGTGCGCGATGCGGCGCGAGGCCTCGAGCCCGGCCTCGTCGGGCACCGGGTGCGCCGCCTGCACGATCTCGATGCGTTCGCACGGCACTTCGTAGCCGTAGCGCGTGACGACCAGCCCCTCCAGCGGCCCGGGCCAGTGATCCTCCAGCGCCCGCGCCATCGCGGCGGAGGCCTTGCCGGCGCCGATGACGATGGTGCGGCCCCTGGGCGGTTCGGGCAGGTGCGGTGGCAGGCACAGCGCCGGCTGGGCGGAGGCGATGGCGGCGTCGAACATCTGGCGCAGCAGCGTGCGCGGATCGGGAGAGGCGCTCATGGCTTCATTCTGCGCGCAGCAAGGCCAGGCGGTCGCGCAGCCGCGGCGCGGCGAAATCGAGGAAGGCCCGCAGCTTGGACGTCACGCGTTGCTGGCCGTCGTACACGAGGTTGACCGGCATGGGCGCCGGTTCGAACTTGCGCAGCAGCAGGCGCAGCTGCTTGGCGCGCAACGCGGCGTCGGCCTGGTAGGACAGCACGCGGGTGACGCCCAGGCCCGCCACCGCCGCGTCGATCGCGGCCTCGGCGGTGTTGACGGCCAGGCGCGGACGCGCCGGCATGAAGGTCGCGCCGTCGGCGAAGCGCCAGGGCCCGGGGAAGGTGGCGTCGAAGGTGATGCAGCGGTGCTGGTCCAGGTCGGCGGGCGTGCGGGGCGTGCCGTGGGCCTTGAGCCAGGCCGGGCTGGCGCAGACAACGGAGCGCAGCGTGCCAAGCGGCAAGGCGTTCAGGCGGCTGTCCGGCAGCACGCCGATGCGCACGGCGACGTCGACGTGCTCGTCCAGCAGGTGGGCGATGCGGTCGCCCAGCGCCAGCCGCACGTCGACCTCGGCGTTGGCACGCAGGAATTCGTTGACGACCGGCAACACGTGCAGGCGGCCGAACACGATGGGTGCCGTGATCGCCAGCTCGCCGCGCGGCGCGTCGTATTCGCCCGCCACCGCGAGCTCGGCGCCCCGCACTTCGTCGAGGATGCGGCGGCAGGCCTGCTCGTAGCTGCGGCCCGGCTCGGTGAGTTCGAGCCGCCGCGTCGAGCGGTTCAACAGCCGCGCGCCCAGATGGCTCTCCAGTTCGGCGAGCTTGCGGCTGACCGTGGCCAGCGGCATCGAGAGCCGGCGCCCCGCGGCCGAGAGGCTGCCCTCGTCGACGACGGCTAGAAAGACGGTCATCGCGTCGAGCCGATCCATGGATATTCCCGAAATATGGAAGGATGTTTCCATATTGTGACCTCTGGTGGAGCGAAGCGGAAGGATCCATAGTTCTCCCATGCCGCGGCACGTCGCCGTGGTTCGAAGGAAACACCATGTCCCGCATTCCGACCCTGCCGTCCATCGCCGCCGCGCCGGCCGCCTCGCAGCCGCTGCTCGAAGCCGTCCACAAGCAACTCGGCTCCGTGCCCAACCTGTTCCGGCTGGTCGCCAACAGCCCGGCGGCGCTGGAAGGCTATCTGGCCATGTCCGGCGCGCTCGCCAAGGGCGCGCTGCCGGCGCCCACGCGCGAGCGCATCGCGCTGGCGGTGGCCGAGGTCAACGGCTGCAACTACTGCCTGGCCGCACACACCTATCTCGGAAAAAACGTCACGAAGCTGGACGACGCCGAGATCGCTGCCAACCGCGCCGGCACCTCGCACGACGCCAAGGCCGATGCCGCCGTCCGCTTCGCGGTGCTGGTGGCGCGCGCCCGCGGCCACGTCGGCGACGCCGCGCTGCAGGCCGTGCGCGCCGCCGGCTACAGCGATGCGCAGGTCATCGAGATCGTGCAGCACGTCGCGCTCAACACCTGGACGAACTACCTCAACGAGGTGGCTGCCACCGACATCGACTTCCCGGCCGTCACCACGCTCGCAACCGCCTGAAGGAGCCCCGCCATGCCTGCCCATGCCCACCCCAGCGACATCGTCTTCACGCCCACCGTCAAGGCGTTGCAACAGGCGCGCGGCTCGCGTCACGCGTACGCGCGCATGGAGCAGGGCCACGGCTGGCAGACGGGTATCGGCGACGACCTGCGCGGCTTCATCGAGGCGCAGACCACGCTGTTCATGGCGACGGCCAACCTCGAAGGCCAGCCCTACATCCAGCACCGCGGCGGGCCGCCCGGCTTCCTGCACGTGCTGGACGAGCACACGCTGGCGTTCGCCGACTTCACCGGCAACCGGCAGTTCATCTCCACCGGCAACCTGGCCGACAACCCGAAGGCGCAGCTGTTCCTGATGGACTATGCGCATCGCCAGCGACTGAAGATCTGGGGCGAGGCGCGCGTCGAGACCGATCCGGCGCTGGTCGAACGGCTGATGCCGGCCGGCTACAAGGCGCGTGCCGAACAGGCCATCGTCTTCACCGTGAAGGCGTGGGACGCGAACTGCCCGCAACACATTCCGCAGCTGGTGCCGGTGGACGAGGTGGCGCGCGCGATCAGCGAGCGCGATGCGCGCATCGCGCGGCTGGAGGATGAATTGGCAAGACTGCGCGATCGTTGATGACGAGCCGGCCCGGGCGTCCGGGCCGAGCCGTGGCAAGGCCGATTCGCAAGAGCCCACTGGGTACGCAGTTACCCCGACGCCGCAGGGCCGCGGTGCTACGATGATCCGTGCTCCGCAGCAGGACCTCGCACGCAGGTCGCCGCACGTGGAGTCCCGGTACCTTGACCGGCCCGTCCACTCGCCTGGCCAGACCGCGGAGGCAGCATGAAATGCATCGCACTGGTCGCGCCCACGTGGTACCGGAGTCCCCGGTCGCCGCCGGAAGGGACGACAAGCGGGACGCTCGCCAGGCGCTGGCTGCCGTGAGCGAACCGGACGATCCGTCGGTCAAGCCGGCGTCCGACCTCGCGGCCGACATCGCGATGCTGCACCGGCAGGCCGGGCTGGATCGAACCGAACTGCTGCGGCTGCAACGTGACGTCGTCCAGGCCCAGCTGAAGCTCGGCCAGGGTGTGGACGCGCAGCTCGATGGCGTCAACCAGCAACTGGCGGCGTCGCTGCTGCAGACGCGCGAGGAAGCGCAGAACGCGGAGCAGGCCCGGCTCGAGCTCGCCGGCTGGCAGCAGCAGCTCGACGAGTCGTTCGAGTTCTCGCACGAGGCGATGGCACGCATCGGCGGCGGTGACGCGATCCAGCGGCTCAATCGCTGTGCGCAGGCCCTGTTCGGATGGAGCTCGGAAGAAGCGGCCGGCAGGTCGGCCACGGACCTCCTCGCGCCGGATGACGGGATGGCGTTCACCGCACGATTGGACGAAGCGCGTCGCGCCGCCGCGCCGGGACCGCATGCATGCCCGATCCGCGCCAGCCTGCTGGCCGTCCGCAAGGATGGCGGCGTGTTTCCGGTCGAGATCGGGCTGGCCGTGAGCGGCGAGGGCCCTGCGCGGATCGTCACGGTGGCGTTCGACGACACCACCGAACGCGTCGAGATGGAGGAAGCCCTGCAACAGGGCGCGCGCCGCTATCGCGATACGCTGGACAACATGATCGAGGGCTGCCAGATCATCGACGCCGACTGGCGTTGCCGCTACGTCAACGGCGAGGCGGCGCGGCAGGCTGGCCGCCCTGCCGCCGACCTGGTCGGCCGGCGGCTGTGGAAGCTGCATCCTGGCATCGAGACGACCGAGCTGTTCGCCATGAGCGAGCGTTGCCTGCGCGAGCGCCGGCCCCAGCGTGGCGAGGTCGAGGCAGTGTTTCCCGGCGGCCTGCAGGGCTGCTTCCAGGTCAGCGTGCACCCGTCGCCGGACGGCATCTCGATCTTCAGCGTCGACATCTCCGCGCAGCGCAGCGCCGAGTTGATGCTGCGCGACCTCAACGGCGAGCTCGAACGGCGCGTCGCCGAGCGCACCGCGGAACTGGAGCTCGCGCGCGAGGCGGCCGAGGCGGCCAATCGCGCCAAGAGCGTCTTCCTGGCCACGATGAGCCATGAGATCCGCACGCCGATGAACGGCGTCATCGGCATGACGGAGGTGCTCTCGCACAGCGACCTGCCGCGCGAGCAGGCGACCGCGGTGAACACCATCCGCAGTTCCGCCTTCTCGCTGCTGGGCATCATCGACGACATCCTGGACTTCTCCAAGATCGAGGCCGGCCGGCTCGAACTGGCGAACGAGCCGATCGAGTTGCGCCAGCTCGTCGAAAGCGTGTGCGACACGTTGCTGTCGATTGCCGTGGCCCGGCACGTCCAGATCCACCTGTTCGTGTCGCCCGCGTTGCCGCGACAGGTCCTTGGCGATTCTCTGCGACTGCGGCAGGTGCTGATCAATCTCATGGGCAATGCCATCAAGTTCGGCGCCGGCACGCCCGGCCGTCGCGGCCGCGTCGCCGTGCGCGTGCTGCCCGTGGACGCCGTCGGCGCCGAGTCGCCCGCCAGGATGCAACTGCAATTCATCGACGACGGCATCGGCATGTCGGCCGCCACGCTGGCCAAGCTGTTCACGCCGTTCTCGCAAGGCGAGGACTCGACGACGCGCCGCTTCGGCGGCACTGGCCTCGGCCTGACGATCTGCCGCCGGCTGGTCGGCCTGATGGGCGGCGAGATCACGGTCGCGAGCGAAGCGGGGCGCGGTGCGACCTTCACGGTGACGCTGCCGCTCGCTCCCGTCGCACTCGCCGAGGCGTCCGAGGAAACGCGGCTCGACGGCGTCGATTGCCTCATCGTCGGCACCGATCCGGATGCGATCGACATGCAGGCCTATCTGGAGGCGGCCGGCGCGTGCGCGTCGCTCGCCTCCAGCCTGCAGGTGGCGCGCGCCGGCGTGCGAGCCGGCGCGTCGACCGTGTTGATCCATCGCATGACGCGCGAGCAGTGGTCGGCCGTGGCCCCGGAACTCCTGCGCACGAACGGGTTCGGGCACGTGCTGATCGAGAGCGGCAGCCGCCTGGCCGCGCACCAGGGCGCCGACCGGGTGGTCGCGCTCGGTGGCCTGCTGCTGCGCCGCTCGCTGCTGCTCGATGCCGTGGCGGTCGCCGCGGCGCTGCAGCCGCCGGGCATCCTGCGCGAGCGTCCATCGGGCGGCATGGTCGGCGTCCCGGCGCGCCGCGTCAGCCTGGAGGAGGCGCGCGCCGAGGGCCGCCTGTTGCTGATCGCCGAAGACGACGAGGTCAACCAGATGGTGATCCTGCGGCAGATCGAGATCCTGGGCTACGCCGCCGAGGTCGCGGTCGACGGCGAGGAGGCGCTGAAGATGTGGCGCGCCGGGCGCCATGCGCTGCTGCTGTCGGACCTGGACATGCCGCGCCTGGATGGCTACGCGCTGGCACAGGCCATCCGTCGCGAGGAGGCGCAGCGGGGGACACTGGCGCACGCCCGGCTTGCCATCGTGGCCCTGACCGCCAATGCACTGCCCAGCGAGGCGAACCGCGCCTCGGCCGCCGGCATGGACGACTACCTCACCAAGCCGCTGCAGCTCCACATGCTGGCCGCCGCGTTGCGCCGGTGGCTTCCCGTGGTCGATGCGGCGGTGACCGCCTCCGCATGACATGGAGCGCCGCGCCGGCGCGCCGACGAGGGACTTCCTGCTGCGGTATCGTCGCGCCATGAGCTATCGCGCCACGGTCGGTCAGAGGGTCTACGGCTTCGCCGATCTGCGCGAGCTGATGGGCAAGGCCAGCCCGGCGCGCTCGGGCGACGCGCTCGCCGGCGTGGCCGCCGCGACGGCGCAGGAGCGCGTGGCGGCGCAGGCCGCGCTCGCCGAGCTGCCGCTCGCCACCTTCCTGTCCGAGGCCGTGGTGCCCTACGACGACGACGAGGTCACGCGGCTGATCGTCGACGGGCACGACGCCCCGGCGTTCGCTCCGGTCGCCCACCTGACCGTGGGCGGGCTGCGCGACTGGCTGCTGTCGGATGCGGCGACGCAGTCGACGCTGGCCGCGCTCGCGCCGGGGCTGACCCCCGAGATGGTGGCCGCCGCGAGCAAGATCATGCGCAACCAGGACCTGATCCTAGCCGCGAGCCGCTGCCGCGTGGTCACGCGCTTTCGCAACACGCTGGGCCTGCCGCGCTCGCTGGCCGTGCGCCTGCAGCCCAACCATCCGACCGACAGCCCCGCGGGCATCCTGGCCAGCATCGTCGACGGCCTGATGTATGGCGCCGGGGACGCCGTGATCGGCATCAATCCGGCCGCCGACAGCGTGCCGCAGCTGGTGCGGCTGCTGCGACTGCTCGACGACCTGATCGCGGGCCAGCGCATCCCGACGCAGGCCTGCGTGCTGACCCACGTCACCAACACCATGCGGGCGATCGAGCAGGGCGCGCCCGTCGACCTCGTGTTCCAGTCCATCGCCGGCACCGAGCAGGCCAATCGCGGCTTCGGTCTGTCGCTGGCCTTGCTGGACGAGGCGCACGCGATGGCGCTCGCATTGAAGCGCGGCCCGCTGGGCGACAACGTGATGTATTTCGAGACGGGGCAGGGCAGCGCGCTGTCGGCCGCCGCCCACCACGGGGTCGACCAGCAGACGCTGGAAGCACGCGCCTACGCGGTGGCGCGGCGCTACCGGCCGCTGCTGGTCAACACCGTCGTCGGCTTCATCGGCCCGGAGTACCTGTACGACGGCAAGCAGATCATCCGCGCCGGCCTGGAGGATCACTTCTGCGGCAAGCTGCTGGGCCTGCCCATGGGCTGCGACATCTGCTACACCAACCATGCCGAGGCCGACCAGGACGACATGGACACGCTGCTGGTGCTGCTGGCCAGCGCCGGCCTGAATTTCATGATGGGCGTGCCGGGGGCCGA
>JBJMWF010000161.1:0-10450 GCA_045810265.1 Vitreoscilla sp.
CGTTGGCCGGACTGAAGAAGTGCATGCCGATCACGTCCTGGGGCCGCCGGGTGAAGCCGGCGATCTTGTCGAGGTCCAGCGTCGAGGTGTTGGACGCCAGGATCGCGCCCGGCTTCATCACCGCATCGAGCTGCTCGAACACCTTCTGCTTGACGCCGATCTCCTCGAACACCGCCTCGATCACCAGGTCGGCGTCGCCCAGTTCCGCGTACGACAGCGTGGTCGACAGCTGCGCCATGCGCTCGGCGTACTGGTCTTCCTTGAGCTTGCCCTTCTTGACCTGCGCCTCGTAGTTCTTGCGGATGATGCCCACGCCCTTGTCCAGCGCCTCCTGCTTCATCTCGAGAATCGTCACCGGCGTGCCGGCGTTCAGGAAGTTCATCGCGATGCCGCCGCCCATGGTGCCGGCGCCGATGATGGCCACGCGCTTGATGTCGCGGGTCGGCGTGTCCTCCGGGATGCCGGGGATCTTGGAGGCGGCGCGCTCGGCGAAGAACGCGTGGCGCAGCGCCTTGCTCTCGGGCGTGAGCATCAGCGCGGCGAAGGCCTCGCGCTCGTACTTCAGGCCCTCCTCGAACTTCGCCTTGGTCGCCTGCTCGACGCAGTCGACGCAGCGCACCGGCGCCGGGAAGTTCCTGGCCATCGCCTTGACGGTGTTGCGCGCGAAGCCGAAGTAGGCATCGCCGTCGGGGTGCTTGCACTTGATGTCGCGCACCATGGGCAGCGGACGCGCAGCCGCGATCTCGCTCGCGAACGCGATCGCGCCCTCCATCAGGTCGCCCTCGATCACGCGGTCGAACAGCTTCTGGCCGGGGATCTGCGCCAGCAGCTCACTCTTGACCGGCTCGCCGCTGACGATCATGTTGAGCGCCGCCTCGACGCCGATGGCGCGCGGCAGGCGCTGCGTGCCGCCCGCGCCCGGCAGGATGCCCAGCTTGACCTCGGGCAGCGCGATCTGCGCGCCCGGCGACACCACGCGGTAGTGGCAGCCCAGCGACAGCTCCAGCCCGCCGCCCATGCACACGGTGTGGATCGCGGCGACGACCGGCTTGGACGCGCCCTCGACGCGCGCGATCAGGCTCAGCAGGTTGGGTTCGGCCAGCGCCTTGGGCGAGCCGAATTCCTTGATGTCCGCGCCACCCGAGAACGCCTTGCCGGCGCCGGTGATCACGATCGCCTTGACGGCCGCGTCGTCCTCCGCCTTCTCGACGGCCTCGGCCACCGCCTTGCGCGTCTCGTAGCCCAGGCCGTTGACCGGCGGGTTGTTCAAGGTGATGACGGCAATGCCGCCGCGGACTTCGTAGCTCGCACTCATGGGCTGGTCTCCGTGATGCAGTTCGACAAGACGCTCGAACCAGAAAATAGAACGATCGTTCGATTCTAGGGCGGTTCGAGCGTCGGCGCCTGTCCCGGCTGCGACAAGGGACGGCCCGTGGCCAGGCAGCGCTGGTAAACCCGCAGCTTAATCGTTGCGCCTGCTTGCAAGCCCGGGCGCGGCCACGACAATCGAACCATGCTGATCTTCCACAACCCGGCCCACCACGCGCACGACGGCCGCCACGAAATGTTCCGCGGCCGCCTGGTGCCGTGCCACGAAACCCCCGCACGACTCGACTATGTGATGGCCGAGCTGCAGCGCCGGCCCGCGGGCACGCTTCGCCTGCCGGGCGCGGTCGACCTCGACCTGGTCGGACGCGTGCACGCGCCAGCCTACGTCGATTTCCTGGCCACGGTCTGGGCCGAGTGGATCGCCCTGGACGCGAGCAACGCCGACGTCGACGTGCTGCCGTCCGTCTGGCCCGTGCGCGGCTTTCGCGCGGACGTGACGCCGGCCAACTTCTCGGCGCGCGTCGGTCGCTTCTCGTTCGATGCCGGCTCGCCGATCACCGCCGGCACCTGGGCGGCGGCCTCGGCCGGCGCGGCGTGCGCGATCGACGCGGCGCGCGCGGTGGGCAGCGGCTCGACGCGGGCCGCGATGGCACTGACCCGTCCGCCGGGCCACCACGCGGGGCCGGATTTCTTCGGCGGCTACTGCTTCCTGAACAACGCCGCGCTCGCCGCGCAGGCCTTGCGCGAAGCCGGCGCGGCGCGCGTGGCCGTGCTCGACATCGACTACCACCACGGTAACGGCACGCAGACGATCTTCGACGCCCGCGCCGACGTGCTGACCGTCTCGATCCACGGCGACCCGATGACCGAGTACCCGTTCTTCCTGGGCCATGCCGACGAGCGCGGCAGCGGCGAAGGTCTCGGCTTCAACCTGAACCTGCCGCTGCCGGCCGGCACCGGCTTCGACGCCTGGCGGGCAGCGCTGCAACGCGGCATCGACGAGATCGCGCGTTTCGGCGCCGATGCCCTTGTCGTGGCGCTCGGGGTCGACACCTTCGAGGACGATCCGATCTCGCGCTTCCTGCTCAAGAGCGAGGACTACCGTCGCATCGGCGCGGCCATCGGCGCCTGCGCGCTGCCGACCGTCTTCACGATGGAAGGCGGCTACGCGGTCGCCGAGGTCGGGGTCAACGTGGTCAACGTGCTCGAAGGCTTTTCAGGCGGCTGAACGCATGCCGCGATAGAGGCGCGGGATAGGCCTGATTGCTCCCACCGGGGGTGGCCGTCACCATCGCCGGCATGCCTCATGTCGCGTTCACGTCGCAGCTGCAGCGCTTCACCGAGACGCCCGAGCTCGACACGCCGGCGGCCACGCTTGGCCAGGCGCTCGAGGCGGCCTTCGAGCTCAATCCGCGCCTGCGCCACTACGTGCTTGACGAACAGGGGCACCTGCGGCCGCACGTGGTCGTCTTCATCGACGGGCGCAAGGCGGTGGATCGCGTGACACTGACCGATGCCTTGGCGCCCGGCGACAAGGTCCATGTGCTGCAGGCGCTGACGGGCGGCTGAGGCAAGGCACCAAGGAGAGCGGCATGAATGATCGAGCATGGGTGGCCACGCGCAAGGGGCTGATCGAGCTGCGCCAGCGCGCGGGTGCCTGGAAGGTGGAGCGCGCGAGCTTCGTGGGTGATCCGGTCAGCATGGTGCTGCCGCCCGATGCCGGCGGGCGCATGTTCGCCGCGTTGAACCTCGGCCATTTCGGCGTCAAGATGCACACCTCCGAGGACGCCGGCGCGAGCTGGCGCGAAGTGGCCGCGCCGGCCTATCCACCGCAGCCCGAGGGCGCGCCCGGGCCGGCGTGGAAGGTCTCGCTGGTGTGGGCGATGGAGCGCTCGGGCCGCACTTTGTATGCCGGCACCCTGCCCGGCGGTTTGTTCCGCTCGAGCGACGACGGCGGCAGCTGGCAGCTCGACGAAGCCTTGTGGAACCGGCCCGAGCGGCTGGCCTGGAACGGCGGCGGCTACGACCTGCCCGGCATCCATTCGATCAGCCCGCTGGCCGACGGCACGGTGCTGGTGGGCGTGAGCTGCGGCGGCGCCTGGGTCACGCGCGATGCCGGTGGCAGCTGGGCGCAGACCGCGCACGGCATGCGCGCCGAGTACATGCCGCCCGAGCAGGCCTTCGACCCCGCGATCCAGGATCCCCACGCCATCGCGCGTTGCGCGGCCCAGCCCGAGGTGCTGTGGTGCCAGCATCACAACGGCATCTTCCGGTCGACGAACGGCGGCGCGCACTGGAGCGAGCTGCAGGCGCCGCTGTCGTCGTTCGGCTTCGCGGTGGCCGCGCACCCGCACGATCCGCAGACGGCCTGGTTCGTGCCGGCCGTCAAGGACCAGTGCCGCATACCGGTCGATCGCGCGCTGGCCGTCAACCGCACGCGCGACGGCGGCGCCACCTTCGAGACGCTGCGAGCCGGCCTGCCGCAGAGCGATTGCTACGACCTCGTCTACCGGCATTCGCTGGCCGTCGCCGACGATGGCCTGCACCTGGCGATGGGCAGCACCACGGGCGGCGTCTGGACGAGCGACGACGCCGGTGACCACTGGGCCGCCCTGCCGGCGCGGTTGCCGCCGGTCTACGCCTTGCGTTTCGGTTGACGAGGGGTCGGGGCGCCACAGGCCCGGCGAGCCAGTCCACGGGCCGCAGGCGCGCTGCCAACCGCCGATGGCCGGGCCGGCCGACGCTTATGCGTTCCTTACGCTGGCGGGGAGACAGTCGGGTCTCCCGTGGGCTCCGCCCACCAACTATTCGAGGTCTCCCATGCTCGCGGTGATTGGCGTTCTCCTTGCCCTCCTGCTCTCCGGCTTGCGCATCGCGCAGGAATACCAGCGCGGGGTCATCCTGCGGCTGGGACGTTTCGTGGGCCTGCGCGGGCCGGGTCTGTACTGGATCGTTCCCCTGGGCATCGAGCGGGCGACCACGATCGATGTGCGGACCTTGACGGTCTCCGCCGAGCAGCAGGAAACGATCACGCGCGACAGCGTCACCATCAAGGTCAACGCCGTCCTCTGGTACCGCATCGTCGATGCCGCGAAGTCCGTCATCGAAGTCGCCGACGCACACGCCGCCGTCTACCAGCTCGCGTTGACGGGGCTGCGCAACATCATCGGCCAGCATGATCTGGACGACGTGCTGCAGGAGCGCATCACGATCATCGAGCTGCTGCGCGAGAGCATCGCCAGATCCACCACGGTCTGGGGACTGCAAGTGCAGCGCTTCGAGATGAAGGACGTCGAACTGCCGGTGGCCATGCAGCAGGTCATGGCGATGCAGGCCGAAGCCATCCGCGAAAAGCGCGCCCGCCTCATCAAGGCGGAGGCCGAATTCGAGGCCTCGATCAAGCTCTCCTCAGCGGCGGCGCAGATGATGGAGAACCCTGCCGCGCTGGAGCTGCGGCGGATGCAGATGATCTCGGAGGTCGGGGCCGAGAACAACAGCACGACGGTGCTGATGATCCCGTCGGATTTCGTCTCACTGGCGCAGACCATCAACCAGTCGCTGCAGCAGACGGGCAGGAAGTGACCGCCGAAACGCCCTCTTCAGGGGATGCGCGGCTGCCGCGGCGAGCCGGCGCGCAGGGTCGATCGGGCACCCCTTGAATCCGCAACCCGGATGATTGCGGGGACGACCGAGGCCGTCGACAATTCGCCACCACAGCGAGCTCGGGGGGCCAGAGATGGAAACGCCAGTGTCGGAGTCGGCCGTCCTGACCAGCCCCGCGGGCCGACCCTTGAGTTCCTTGCCCGGACCGGGGTACTGGCCTCTGGTCGGCAACATGTTGCAGTTCGAGCTCTCGAAGATGCATCTGCAACTCGAGCAATGGGCAGCGAGCTACGGGTCGGCATACCGGATGCGCATCGGCCGCCGCGACGCCCTGGTGCTGTCCCGTCCCGAGACCATCGCGGCGATCCTGAAGGACCGCCCGGCCGGGTGGCGGCGCTCCTCGACGGTGGAAAGCGCGATTCGCGAGATCGGCGCGCACGGCTTGTTCTCGGCCGAGGCAGACGAGTGGCGCCGCCAGCGCAAGCTGGTGATGTCGGCATTCGACCCGGCTCATCTCAAACGGTATTTCGCGTCCATGACGCGCGTCACCGAACGCCTCAAATCGCGGCTTGACCGGGCTGCACGCGATGCAGAGGCCGTCGACCTGCAGAAGCTGTTGATGCAGTACACGGTCGACGTGACGGCCGGGCTGGCTTTCGGCATCGACATGAATACGCTGGAGAACCCCGAGGCCGCCATCCAGACGCACCTCGACAAGGTGTTTCCCATGCTGATGAAGCGCATCTTCGCGCCGTTTCCCTGGTGGCGCTATCTGCGCCTGCCCTCCGACCGCGACTTCGAGCGGCACCTGGCCAAGGTGCACGAAGCCATTCGAGGATTCATCCAGGCGACGCGCGATCGCCTGGCGGCCGATCCGGATCTGGCCGCGAACCCCAACAACCTGCTGGAGGCACTCGTGACCGCCAGCGACGAGCAGGGCGGCCGCCTCACCGAGGCCGACCTGGTGGGCAATGTGCTGACCGTGCTGCTGGCGGGCGAGGACACCACCGCCAACACCCTGGCCTGGACATTGCACCTGCTGCACACCCATCGCGACGCCTGGAACGATCTGGTCGCCGGCGTCGATGCGGCCCTGGGCGACGACGACATGCCCAGGCACTTCGACGTGGCGCGGGGCCTGGACGCCATCGAGGATTGCGTCAACGAGTCGATGCGGCTGCGGCCGGTGGCGCCCGCCACGCTGCTGGAGAACAACGATGACGTCGTGATCGAGGGAATCTTGCTGCCCCGCGGCTCGATGGTCATCTGCCTGATGCGTCCGGGCACGGTCGACCCACACGCGGCCGCCGACGCGCCCTCGTTTCGGCCCGCACGCTGGCGGGAGCTGCACGCGGCCGCGCAGCCGGCGGCCGGCGATGCCTCGAGGAGCCTGCTCAAGTCCTCGATGCCGTTCGGATCCGGCCCGCGGATGTGCCCCGGCCGCTATTTCGCGATGCTCGAGATGAAGATGGTGCTGGCGACCATCGCGCGCAACTTCGAGCTGGTCGACGTCGCCACCGACGATGGCCAGGAGCCTGCCGAATACCTGGCCTTCTCGATGTTTCCGGTGGGCTTGAAGATCCGCCTCAAGGCGCGCACGTCAGCGCAGGCGCGTCCTTGAGCAAGCCTCATTGGCCTTCAGGAGGCTCCCACAATTCGACCTTGTTGCCTTCGGGATCGACGACCCAGCCGAACTTGCCGTATTCGGATTCGTCCAGCTTGTCGAGCACGGTGCACCTTTCAGCGCGAAGCGCCGACAAGAGCCCGGCGAGGTCGGCCACCCGATAGGTCACCATGAATGAGGGAGCACCGGGCCCGAAGTCTTCGCCCTGATCCCCGCACACGCGCCAGGCGGTCGTCCCCGCCACGGGTTGCCCCGCCTCGTCGACCCAATCCAGCGCCGCGCCGCCCCAGGACTGCACGTCCATGCCCAGGTGCTTTCGGTACCAGGCCTGCAGCGCGGCCGGATCCTTGGCCTTGAAGACGATTCCGCCGATGCCCGTGACGCGTCGCATAGCTGCCTCTCGAAGGGAATGAACGCGGAATATAGCGCGGCGCCATGGCGCGTTCGTGGGGGTGTCCCACCTGGCCGGCGAGCCTAGAACACCAGGCCACCCGCCACATCGATGGTGGTTCCGGTCACCCACGCAGCGTCCGTCGAGACGGCGAATGCGACGCTGGCGGCGATGTCACTGGGCTGGCCGGTGCGTCCCAACGGCGTCCTGGCCACCAGCGGCGGTGCGAAGTCCTTGACGAAGTGGGCGTTGCCGTCCGTCTCGACGAAACCGGGCGCGATGCCGACGACGCGGATCCCGCGCGGCCCCAGCTCGATGCCCAGCGAGCGCGTGAGCACGTCGACCGCGCCCTTGGTGCTCGAATAGACGTGCGTGACGCCCGACGGGCTCTTTGCCACGCCGGAGCTGATGTTGACGATGACGCCGCCGGCCCGCATCCGGCGCGCCGCCGCCTGCGTGGCCAGCAGCAGCCCCCGCACGTTGACGTTGTAGTGCGCATCGAAGTTCTCCGGCGTGACCTCGTCCAGCGTGCCCACCGCGTAGATGCCGGCGTTGTTGACCAGGATGTCGAGGCGGCCGAAGTGCGCGATGGCTGCCTCGAACAGCGGCCCGATCTGTTCAGGCTTGGCGAGGTCGGCCTGCACGGCGATGGCGCGCCCACCGGCCTCGGTGATGCGGCGGACGACCGCCTGCGCGTCGCCCGCAGCGCGTGCGTAGTTGACGATGATGGCGGCGCCGTCTGCGGCCAGCCGCAGCGCGATGCCGGCGCCGATGCCCTTGGATGCGCCGGTCACGACGGCGACCTTGTCCTGGAGGGAAGTCATTGGGAGTTGCCTTTTCGAGATGAAGGCCGCGTCGACGACACGGCATGGCTCGCAGGTTAGGCGGATCGATCAGGCACAAAAATGGGGTTCTGCTCACTTCGGTTTGAAGCTTCGCTTCATAATCTCGTGCATGTCTCCCGACCTGCTCCCGGCCATCGCGTCGTTCGCCCGCGTGGCGCACCACGGCAGCTTCACGCGCGCGGCCGCGGAACTCGGGGTGTCAACCTCGGCGCTGTCGCAGTCCCTGCGCGCGCTCGAGTCGCGCGTGGGCGTGCGCCTGCTGGAGCGCTCGACGCGTCACGTGCGCCCGACCGAGGCCGGGCAGCGCTTCCTCGAGCAGGCGCTGCCAGGGCTGGCGTCGCTCGCTGGCGCCATCGAGGGCCTGGACGAATCCCGCCGTCTTCCGGCCGGAGTGTTGCGCCTGAACGTCTCGCAATCGGCGGTGAAGTCGGTGCTGCAGCCGCACCTTGCCGCCTTCGCCGACGCCTACCCGGACATCGTCGTCGAGCTGCATTGCGACAACGCGCTGCTGGACCTGGTCTCTGGCGGATTCGATGCCGGCATACGTCTGGGAGAAAACCCGGTCGAGGGCGTCGTCGCCGTGCCGCTCGGCCCGCGCCAGCGCCTGGCCACCGTCGCGGCCCCGAGCTACCTGGCCGGACGCAAGCCACCGCGCACGCCCGACGACCTGCGCGACCATCGCTGCATCCAGGTGCGCCTGCAGAGCGGCGTGTACCGGTGGGAGTATTCGAACAAGGGCCGCGACTTCGCGATCGAAACGCAAGGCCCGATCGTGACCAACGACGGCGCCACCATGATGGCGGCCCTGATGGCCGGCGTGGGCATCGCCTGCCCGCTGGAATCCATGGTGACGGCCGACATCGCCGCCGGTCGGCTGGTTCCCCTGCTCACTGCCTGGTGGCCCTCTTTCCCGGGCTACTACCTCTACCACTCGACCCGCACGCACGTGCCGCGCAAGTTGCGCGCATTCATCGACTTCATGGTGCCGCGCTGCAAGGGCTGAACCGGCGACGGCGCTCGATCCACGGCCACACGCCGGCTGTCGTGGCCGAACGTGCCTCTCGAATGGCAGTTGATGCCTCTGGCACTCCGGATAATGAGCGCATCCACTCCGCCATCGAACCAGAATGAACTCAATCTTGACGATGCAGCGACTCGCGCTTGCCGGCCTCGCCGCGCTCTTCGTGATCCCTGCCGCTGCCTCCCCCGCCGAACCGGCCGACTTGCCCTCGACACTGCCGCTGGTCCATGTGCAGCGGCACCCGGGCGAGTTGCCCGTGGTGGTGGTGGTCGCCCAGAACAAGGCCGTGCTCTCCGACTTCGTGGTGCCCTACGGCGTGCTCGCGCAGTCGGGCATCGCCAAGGTGATCAGCGTGAACGTGGCGGACGGCCCGCTCAAGGCCGGCCCGCTCACCGTGATTCCCGACATGACGGCCGCCGAGTTCGACCGCGCCTACCCTGAAGGCGCGGACTACGTGATCGTGCCGGTGACCGCGGACGACCACGCCCAGGAGATCGCCTGGTTGCGCGAGCAGCAGACGCGTGGCGCGGCCATGGTCTCGATCTGCGACGGCGTGGAACTGCTGGCGGAAACAGGTGTGCTGGACGGCCGCCATGCAACCGGTCATTGGGCCTCGCTGCCTGGCCGTCGCAAGGACTACCCGAAGGTCCTGTGGATGACCAATGTGCGCTACCTGGCCGATGGCAGCGTGGCCTCCAGCGCCGGGGTATCGGCGTCGCTGCCGATCAGCCTGGCGCTGGTCGAGACCATCGCAGGGCCGACGGTCGCACACGAGACGGGCCACCGCTTCGGCGTCGAATCGTGGGATCCGGTGCACGACAGCGACGTGTTCAAGGTCGGTGCCGCGGACATCGCCGTGCACACCGTCAACACGCACCTCAAGCGCGACGAGGTCGTGGCCGTGACCGTGCATGAGGGGGACGACGAGGTCGCGCTGTCGCTGCATGCCGAGGCCTGGTCCCGCACGATGCGCGACAAGGTGAGCCTGGTCTCGGAGCACGGCGGCACGGTACGGATGCGAGGCGGACTGCGCGTGCAGACGCAGGCGGCCTCCTCCGCCAAGCCGGACGTGCGCATCTCTCTGAGCGAGGCGACTCCCGCGGGCACCGCGCTGGCGACCGACCTTGACGTGATCTCCCATCGCTATGGCAAGGGCACCGCCCGCCTCGCGGCGCTGGGCATCGAATATCCGTGGGGTGACCTGCAGGCGGCGCGCTGACCAGAACATGCCGGCACGCATAGCCAGCCGCCACATCGTCCTCCTGGTCTACGACGGGTTCAACCTGCTGGATCTCAGCGGCCCGCTGCAGACTTTCGCGACGGCCAACCGGCTGGCCGAAGGGGCCTCCGGCGAGCCGCCGTACCGCCTGACCGTCGCCTCCGCCCAAGGTGGCCTGGTCGCGTGCGGTGCCGGCCTGGGCATCGAGACCGTGTCGCTCGGGACAGTCGACGACGACCCCGTCGATACCTTGCTCGTGGCCGGTGGCTGCCGCGGCGACGAGTTCGAGCATCCGGTCGCGCTCGAGCACTGGATCGCACAACACGCGCCCCGCGCGCGGCGGGTCTGCTCGGTCTGCACCGGCGCCTTCGTCCTGGCCGGTGCCGGCGTGCTGCAGGGACGCCGGGTGGCGACGCAC
>JBJMWF010000162.1:0-25086 GCA_045810265.1 Vitreoscilla sp.
CCGCATCTGGGCTCGAGAAAGAGAGGTTTCCCCCCTATGTCCGGACATCCCATCCTGCCTTCCGAGCCGATCACGCTGCCGCTGCTGCCGCTGCGCGACGTCGTCGTGTTCCCGCACATGGTGATTCCGCTGTTCGTCGGCCGTCCCAAGTCCATCAAGGCCTTGGAAGCGGCGATGGAGGCGGGTCGCCAGATCATGCTCGTGGCCCAGAAGGCCGCCGGCAAGGACGAACCGCGTGCGGACGACATGTTCGAGATCGGTTGCGTCTCGAGCATCCTGCAGATGCTCAAGCTGCCCGACGGCACCGTGAAGGTCCTGGTCGAAGGCATCCAGCGCGCGTCCACGCGCGAGATCGACGACAACGGCGAGCACTTCGTCGCCGAGGCCGTGCCCGTCGCGCCGCAGACGGAGACGTCGCCCGAGGTCGAGGCCCTGCGCCGCGCCGTCACGCAGCAGTTCGACCAGTACGTCAAGCTCAACAAGAAGATCCCGCCGGAGATCCTGACCTCCATCGCGGGCATCGACGATCCGGGCCGCCTGGCCGACACGATCGCGGCGCACCTGCCGCTCAAGCTCGAGGCCAAGCAGTCGGTGCTGGACCTGTTCGACATCGCCCAGCGGCTGGAAAAGCTGCTGGAGCTGCTCGAGCACGAAGTCGACATCCTGCAGGTGGAAAAGCGCATCCGTGGCCGCGTCAAGCGCCAGATGGAGAAGAGCCAGCGCGAGTACTACCTCAACGAGCAGGTCAAGGCCATCCAGAAGGAACTGGGCGACGGCGAGGAAGGTGCCGACCTCGAGGAACTCGAGAAGAAGATCAAGGCCGCGCGCATGCCCAAGGAAGCGCGCAAGAAGGCCGACAGCGAGCTCAAGAAGCTCAAGCTGATGTCGCCGATGTCGGCCGAGGCGACGGTGGTGCGCAACTACCTCGACACGCTGATCGGCCTGCCGTGGGCCAAGAAGACGAAGATCAAGCACGACCTCGGCCATGCCTCGGACGTCCTGAACGAGGATCACTACGGCCTGGAGAAGGTCAAGGACCGCATCCTCGAATACCTCGCGGTGCAGCAGCGCGTCGACAAGGTCAAGGCGCCGATCCTGTGCCTCGTCGGGCCTCCGGGCGTGGGCAAGACGTCGCTGGGCCAGTCGGTGGCGCGCGCCACCGGGCGCAAGTTCGTCCGCATGGCCCTCGGCGGCGTGCGCGACGAAGCCGAGATCCGCGGCCACCGCCGCACCTACATCGGCTCGATGCCGGGCAAGGTGCTGCAGAACCTGACCAAGGTCGGCACGCGCAATCCGCTGTTCCTGCTCGACGAGATCGACAAGCTGGGCATGGATTTCCGCGGCGACCCGTCGTCGGCGCTGCTGGAAGTGCTCGACCCCGAGCAGAACCACACCTTCAGCGACCACTACATCGAACTCGATTTCGACCTGTCGGACGTCATGTTCGTGGCCACCTCCAACTCGATGAACATCCCGCCGGCACTGCTGGACCGGATGGAAGTGATCCGCCTGGCGGGCTACACCGAGGACGAGAAGCTCAACATCGCGCAGCGCTACCTGCTGCCCAAGCAGGCCGAGAACAACGGCGTCAAGGCCGACGAGCTCGAACTGACCGAAGGCGCGATCCGCGGCATCATCCGCTACTACACGCGTGAAGCCGGGGTGCGTTCGCTCGAGCGCGAGATCTCCAAGGTCTGCCGCAAGGTGGTCAAGAGCGTCCAGCTGAAGAAGCAGGACGGCAAGGCCGTCATCACCGAGGACAACCTGAACGACTTCTTGGGCGTTCGCAAGTACGACTTCGGCCGTGCCGAGAAGAAGAACCAGGTCGGCCAGGTGGTCGGTCTGGCGTGGACGGAAGTCGGTGGCGACCTGCTCACCATCGAATCGGCAGTCATGCCGGGCAAGGGCAACATCATTCGCACCGGTTCGCTGGGCGACGTGATGAAGGAGTCGGTCGAGGCCGCCCGTACCGTGATCCGCAGCCGCGCCGCGCGTCTGGGCATCAAGGACGAGCTGTTCGAGAAGCGTGACATCCACATCCACGTGCCCGACGGCGCGACGCCCAAGGATGGCCCCAGCGCGGGCGCGGCGATGGCCACGGCCTTCGTCTCGGCGCTCACGGGCATCCCGGTGCGCGCCAACGTGGCCATGACGGGCGAGATCACGCTGCGCGGCGAGGTCACGGCCATCGGCGGCCTGAAGGAGAAGCTCCTGGCGGCGCACCGCGGCGGCATCACCACGGTGATGATCCCCGAGGACAACGTCAAGGACCTGCAGGACATCCCCGAGAACGTGAAGAGCCAGATCGAGATCATCCCGGTGCGCTGGGTCGACAAGGTGCTGGAAGTCGCGCTCGAAGCCATGCCCGTGGCGCTGCCGGAGGACGAAGCGCCCAAGGACGCTGTCGTCGCGCCGGTGGTCGATACGCCCGTCGCCAAGGCGGACGTCTCCGAGTCGATCAAGCACTGATCTCGGGTTAGAATGCGCGCCCGGGTCGCCGCAAGGCGGTCCGGGCAGCAGCTCCGGCTGCCGGGCAAACCAGACTGAAAAGCTCAGGCTTGCCAAGGCAGAACAAACCGGTATAAACTGCCAGCTTCAGCAGGAAGACGAAAACTTCTAACGCAAAACGTTATCGAGGTTGGAGTCCGAAAGTTGGACCATGCGGGAATAGCTCAGTTGGTAGAGCGCAACCTTGCCAAGGTTGAGGTCGCGAGTTCGAGTCTCGTTTCCCGCTCCAGGTTTAAAGAAAAAGGGAAGCTCATGGCTTCCCTTTTTTGTCAGAATTGACGGTTCTGGCTCGCCTCTCCGGCCGGTCAGCCGACAACGGCGCGATAGCAAATCGGTTATGCAACGGATTGCAAATCCGTCTAGCCCAGTTCGACTCTGGGTCGCGCCTCCACCTCATGAAAACGGCCTCCTCGCGAGGCCGTTTTGCATTCCGGCGCGGCCCCTGCTGCAGACTGCGAATGGGAATGGCACTTGCTGCCAGCGGCTCCACGGCGACTCCGAGGAAGCATCGAAAGGCCGCTCTCCGGGAGGGCGGATTTCTCGGGACGTTGCCGCGATTGCAATCAGCTTCCGCGTTCGAAAGTGGCAAAAGCGTTCACCCCAGACGACCTGTACCTGCATCGCAAGGTCCGGTCCGTGCATGGCATCTCGACGCTGGACCAGGTGGTGTGCGAGGTCGTGTCGATCGACCGGACGACCCAGGCTTACGTCTCTAACCTGTGGGAGTTCCCCTGCGACGGGCCGGGCGGACGCCGCGTGACATACGGCGACAGCGACAGCTCGCCGCGCTACTCGCCGTCAGGCGGCCAGGTGGCGTTCATCTCCAAGCGGTCCGGCAAGCAGCAGCTGTTCTGCATCTCGCGCACGGGCGGCGAGGCGCGGCAAGTGGGCGATTTCGAGTCGGGGGTCGGGCCGCACCGCTGGATGCCGAGCGGCCGCGAATTGATCGTCCGTGCGACGGTCGAGGAAGGGCTGCCGCGAAGCGGGCCCTGGGCGCGGCTGCCGGACGGCGATGCGAAGAAGGCCGATGTCGAGGTGAACTGGCGCCTGCCCTACAAGGCGGACGGCGTGGGCCCGACGCTGCGCCGGCAGCATCATCTGTTTCGCGTCGATGCCACCTCGGGACAGAAGACGCAGCTGACCAGCGGGCCGTTCGACGTGCTGTCGTTCGACGTGTCGAACGACGGCCGCTACATCGCCTACGTGCGCACTCGCGAGGGTCGCCAGGCCCATCGCATGGATCTGTGGGTGGCTGACCTTGCGACGGCGCAGCATCGCCGGTTGAGCGCCGACGTCGCGACGGTGTTGCAGCCGGCCTGGTCGCCCGATGGCCGGCAGATCGCCTTCACCGGTGCGGCGAGCGAGGGCGATGCCCAGCTGCGGCTCTGGCTCGTGGATACGACGCGGGGTGAGCCGGTGGAGGTGCTCGAGGGGCAGATCGACGTCGGCGATCCGGAGTCGGTGCAATGGGTCGACGACGGCCGCTCCATCGCTTTCATGCGCACGTTCCGCGGTCGCCACCAGATCGCCAAGGTCGACACGATGCGACAGGAGGTGAGCGTGCTCAGGGCCGGCGATCGGCAACTCGGCGTGCTGCGATCACTCGGCCGGCGTTTCGTGTACACCGTCCTGCATCCCTCGATTCCCGGCGACCTGTGGTCGTGCGACGCCGTTGGCGGCAGCGAAGTGCGGCTGAGCCAGCTGAACGCCTGGTGGGAGGAGCGACCACGCATCGAGGCCATGTCACGAGAGTTCGAGGTACCGGACGGCAAGGGCGGAATCGAGAAGATCGAAGGCTGGTTGATCCGGCGCCAGGATGCGACTGGGCCCGGCCCGCTCCTGGACGACGTGCCCCGCGGACCCGCCAGCCATGCGGCGTTCGACTTCGACACGAACCTCTACTGGCACGTGCTCTGCTCGCAGGGGTGGTCCGTCCTGGCGCTCAACGCGGTCGGCTCGGCAAGCTACGGCCGCGAGTTCTGCCAGCGACTGGCCGGGCACTGGGGCCGGCTCGACCTGCCGCAGCATATGGCGGCGCTCGACGCCTTGCGGGCCGACGGCAGCTGCGACGACCGCATCGCCATCGCAGGCACATCGTATGGCGGCACCCTGAGCTGCTGGGCCACCGGACACACGCAGCGCTTCAAGGCGGCGGTCGTGATCGCCCCGATCGGCAACATCGAGACGCACTACGGTACCTCCGACAGCGGCTACCACGTCGACCCTTTCTACCTGGGGTCCCAACCCGGCTTCGATCGCCAGCTCGCCCGCGAGCTGTCGCCGGTGCAGCACGTCGAGAGGTCGCTCACGCCGACGCTGTTCCTGCAGGGCAAGGACGACGAGCGCTGCCCCAAGTGCCAGTCCGAGGAATTGTTCGTGAGCCTCCATCGGTCCGGGGACACGCCGACCCAGCTCGTGCTCTACCCGGGAGAGAGCCACCGGTTGCTGGGACATGGCAAGCCCGCCTGCCGCGACGATGCCCAGCAGCGCATCGTCGCCTGGCTGGAGTACCACGTCCGGGGAGGCGCATAGCGCCCGGGCGACCTCGTCGCGGTCAGGCTGCGCCCGTCATCGCCGGGGCGTATCCGCTCCCCGATCGGGCGCGACCTTGTCGTTGTAGACCGCATCGAGCACCGGCCCCTTGTCCGTGTCCTGCGAGGGGCTCAAGGTGTCTTCGTAGGCCTGCTTGCCGACGTCGTCGTGCCTGGTGCTGGCGCTCGCCTGGCTGTGCACGGACTCGTCGATGTCATGTGGCAACTGGGGCTCGGGCCGCGGGCGGGCGCCGCCGGATCCGCCAGGCGTCGCCTCGGTGTTGATGCTCTCGTTGTGGACGGTCCGGTTCTCGTTGGGCCGCGCCGCGCCGTTGGCGCTGGGCGATGTGTTGTTCATGCTGGCTCCAGGAATGTCGTTGGCGATGCCGCAGACACGGCAATCGGGCGGCCGGACTCGTCAGGCCACCGGGCCCAGCCGCTTCTTCAAGCGCCTCGGCACAACTGCAGCAGCATCGTCATGTCGAGCGCGATCACGATGGCCGCCGTGAGCCACAGCAGAGCGGCGGTCGGCGGCGCGAAGGCGTGACGGCCCAGGTAGCGTTTGCGCGTCGTGAACAGCAGCAGCGGCACCAGGGCGAAGGGCAGCTGCAGCGACAGCACGACCTGGCTGAAGATCAGCAGCTTGCCGGCCCCCGCGCTGCCGAACCAGCCCGCCGCCAGCAGCGCTGGGCCGAGGGCGAGGGCGCGCGTGGCCAGCGCTCGCCTGGCGGGAGACAGCTTCCAGGCGAGAAAGCCTTCCATCACGACTTGGCCGGCCAGCGTGCCGGTCACCGAAGCACTGAGCCCGGAGGCGAGCAGGGCGATGCCGAACACCGTGCTGGCGATCCCCACACCCAGCAGTGGCGAGATCAGGCGGTAGGCCTGCGAGAGGTCGACGACCGCCGGCTGGCCCGCGCGATGAAAGGTGCAGGCGGCCACGACCAGGATGGCGACGTTGACGAAGGTGGCCAGGCCCAGCGCGAGATTGGAGTCGATGGTCGCGCAGCGGATGGCGTGCGCGGTGCCCTTGGGCGTGCCGTCGTGCCGGCGCGTCTGCACGACGGCGGAATGCAGGTACAGGTTGTGCGGCATCACGGTGGCACCGACGATGCCGACGGCCAGGTAGGCGAAGTGGGCGTCGGTCAGTTGGCGCCACGTCGGCACCGCGTCGTGCACCAGGTCGGCCAGCGTCGGGTGCGCCCACACCAGCTGGGCGATGAAGCAGAGCGCCACGACGCCGACGAGCGCGGCCACGGCCGCCTCGACGCTGCGGAATCCGCGCCGTTGCAATGCGAGCACGAGCGCGACGTCGAGTGCCGTCAACAGCACGCCGACCGGCAATGCGATGCCCAGCAGCAAGTTCAGGCCGATGGCCATGCCCAGCACTTCGGCCAGGTTGCAGGCGACGATGGCGGCCTCGCAGCCCAGCCACAGGAGCCGGTTGATCGAGGGCGGAAAGTGTTCGCGGCAGGCCCGCGCGAGGTCGGTGCCGCCTGCAAGGCCCAGGCGCACCGCGGCGGCCTGGAACAGCATCGCCATCAGGTTGGATGCCAGGATGACACCCACCAGTGCCATGCCGTATTGCGACCCGCCGGCCAGCGACGTGGCCCAGTTGCCGGGATCCATGTAGCCGACGGCCACGAGGTAGCCCGGCCCGGCGAACGCGGCCAGGCGACGCGCGCGCACCGCCCACCCCGTGCCCGGCGCGGGGACGGGGATCGAGCGATGCGCGGCCTGCAGGCTGGCGAACGAGTTGCCGCCGCCGGGATCGACGAGCGTCACCGTGTTCATGGTGCGACCGCGGCAGCCGCCGATGGGCGGCTGCCACTCGCCACGAGCAGCTGCATCACCCCTTGACCTTGCCCGACAGCCCCGAGTCCAGGCCGGCCTTGCCCGCGCCCAGCTCGGCGCCGGTCACCGGGTCTGCCGACAGGTCGGACTTCAGACGCTGCGCCATCGCCGAGACTGCGCTGACCTCATCGCTCTGCAGCGACACCATGAAGTTGCCGTCGCCGCCGTCGACGGCAGTCTGCGCTTCGCGGAAGTCGAACATCGGACTCGCATTCCATGGCCCGCGCTGGTCGCCTTCACCGGTGGACATGTTGTAGTACACGCTGGCGAACTCCTCGCGCGGCGGCTGCTTGCCCGGGGGGAAGTTGGGCTGGATGGAGTACAGCGCCTTCTCGAAGGACTTCTGGTGCGAGACCTCGCGCGTCATCAGGAAGCCGAGCGCTTCCTTGACGCCCGTGTCGTCGGTGCAGGCGATCAGGCGTTCGTAGACGATCTTGGCGCGCGCCTCGGCGGCGATGTTGGATCGCAGGTCGCAGGTGGGGTCGCCGATGGAATCGATGTAGGCCGCCGTCCAGGGCACGCCGGCCGAATTGATCAGTGCCGGGCCGCCGCCGTAGAGCACCTGCGTCACGTGCGAATCGTTGCCGCCGCCGCTGATGGAGCGATACATCTCGGCCTCGCTTTCGGCCGCTTCGGACAGGCGTCCCTTGGCGCCCTTGTTCAGCATGGCGACGATGGTGCCGATGATCTCGAGATGGCTGAGCTCCTCGGTGGCGATGTCGATCAGCATGTCACGGCGGCCGGGATCGTCCTCCGCCAGATACTGGGTGAAGTATCGGCAGGCCGCGGCGAGCTCGCCCTGCGGGCCGCCGAATTGTTCGAGCATCAGGTTGGCGAGGCCGGGATTGGACTCGCTGACGCGAACGGTGTACTGAAGGCGTTTGTTGTGTGAAAACATGAGTAGGCTTTCCTGAAAATGTGGGTCGGGCTGGCCGAGGTGGCACCTGCGCGCGAGTCGTGCGCCGAAGCCCCGGCGGCAATGCACAAACCCAGCCGAGCAAGCCGATCGAGAAAGTGCCGCGCTTCAGCCCGCCGCCTTGGACGCATACGAGACGCGCACGTCGCGCGACTTGCGCCGGCGGTCCGCCTGCCGTTCCAGCAGGCGTCCGCCGAACACCATCAGTGCGCCGCATGCGAGGAAGGCCAGGTCCCAGTAAGGGCGCTGGCTGGCCGGCACTGTCTCGTTGAAGTGGTGCATGCCGAGCAGGGCATGGCCGACGATGCCTTCGACCAGGTTGTAGGCGCCCCAGCCCATGAACATGCCACCGCCCAGCATCTCGCTGGACCAGTACAGCTCGCGCATGCTTGCCTTGCGCCAGAACAAGGCGATGCCCAGCACCAGGCACAGGTAGGTCGCGCTGTGGAAGAAGCCGTCCCAGCGGATGTTCAGGCGGATGTTGTCCAGCGAGGTCGGCGGATACCAGGAACTGATCATGTGGTGCCACTGGAGCACCTCCTGGAACACGATGCTGTCGAAGAATCCGCCGAGGCCAATGCCAAACAGGATGGCGGAGGCTCGCGGGAACACGCCATAGCTCGGGCGATAGGTCATGGTGCTGTTTGCAAGTGCGGCGCACTTGCGCCAGACGACCCCGGGTTGGCAACGCACGTGCCGCGAGCGTGCGTGATGACTGCGGCCAGGCTTCGCCTCGGGCTTGCGCCCGGAGCCCGTCACCGCACTGCTCGAGCGTTTGCAGACACCTTTTCGGCTGCACGCTTACACAGTCGGAAACTGTTGCTCGAGCGGCCTGTCGCACGCTGGCCCACTGTTGGTCCACACCCCTGTCGACGGTGCATTCGGGAACGGGCGTTGCTGGACTCAGTGGGCCGCGGCGAAGTCGCCCGTGGCACTTGGCAAAGCGTTCGACACGCCTCAGACAGGGAGTCCGTCATGTCCGATGAAGATCGTCTCAAGCAAGCTGCCGCCGCGTCGCGAGCGGCCTCCGATCCGGTGCAGCAGGCCGGCACCCATCCGCTCGGCACCGCGATGGGCGCGGTCGGCGGCGCCGTCGCCGGCGCAATCACGGGCATCGCGGCGGGACCGGTCGGCAGCCTGGCGGGCGCTGTCGGCGGTGCCATCGCCGGCGGCGTGCTGGGATCCGGCGCGGTCGGCTCCGAGCCCGTGGCTGGACCGGTGCTCGAATCCGACGGGCCGTCGGTCGACGTGGATACGCGCAGGGCAGGCACCACGACGAGCCAGGCCGAAGTCTCTCCCGCCAGGGACGCCGATCATTGAGAGGGGATGGGCGCGAGATTTGCTGTCAGATGCCGCCGCGACAAGACGGCGCATCGGAGACGGGAATGGGAACTGGAGCCAGGTGGCATGTGCGCCTGCAAGTGGCCGCGGCCTGCGGCCTGATATCGATCGCGACGCATGCGCAGTCGGGCTCGGCGGCGAGCGCGCCGGGTGCGGCCAGCGCTGCCAGCGCAGCGAGCCCGTCCGCGTCGGCCTCGATGGCGTTTCCTGGCAGCGACGGCAGCGACTGGCCGCAGATGCCGCACGACTTCGCCAACACGCGCTATTCGCCGCTGGCGCAGATCACCCCGGCCAACGTCGGCAAGCTCGCGCTGAGCGCCAGCTTCTTCACGGGCATCAAGCGCGGGCACGAGGAAGGGCCCGTGGTCTCCGGCGACACCATGTACCTGGTCGGCCCGTGGCCCAACGAGCTTGTCGCGTTCGACCTCACCAGGCCCGGCCTGGCTGTCAAGTGGCGCTATGAGCCGCACCCCAAACCGTTGGCACAAGGCGTCGCGTGCTGCGACATCGTCAATCGCGGCGCCGCCTTCGCCGACGGCCGCGTCTTCATCAACACGCTCGATGCGCAGACCATCGCGGTCGACGCCGCGACGGGCAAGGAGCTGTGGCGCCGCCAACTGGGCGACCCCACGACCGGCGAGACGATCACCATGGCGCCGCTGGTCGTCAAGGGCAAGGTGCTGGTAGGCAACGCGGGCTCCGAGATGGGCGTGCGCGGCTGGCTGACGGCGCTCGACGCGGCCACCGGCGCGACCGTCTGGCGCGCCTGGGCCACGGGCTACGACAAGGACGTCCTCATCGGCCCGGAGTTCAAGCCCTTCTATGCGGATGATCGCGGCACGGACCTGGGCGTGAAGAGCTGGCCGCTCGACGGCTGGAAGCACGGCGGCGGCACCTCGTGGGGCTGGATCTCGTACGACCCCCAGCTCGACCTCGTCTACTACGGCACGGCCAACCCGGCACCCTGGAACGCTGAGCAGCGCCCGGGCGACAACAAGTGGACGTCCGGCATCTTCGCGCGCAACCCCGACACCGGGGCCGCACGCTGGTTCTACCAGTACGCGCGCCACGACAGCCACGACTACAACGGCACCAACGAGAACGTGCTGCTGGATCTCCAGATCAACGGACGCACCCGGCCCGTGATCGTGCACCCCGACCGCGATGGCTATGTCTACGTGATCGACCGCGCGACCGGGCAGGTGCTGTCCGCCGACCCGTTCGTCAAGGTCACCACCAGCACCGGCGTCGACCTGGAGACCGGCCGGCTCAACACGAATCCGGACTACGAACCGCGCTCGGGCCAGGCGGTGCGCGACATCTGTCCGTCGGCGCCCGGCGGCAAGGATTGGCAGCCCTCGGCGTGGTCGCCACGCACCGGCCTGCTGTACATGCCGCACCAGAACCTGTGCCAGGACTGGACCGGGGTCGAGGCCAGCTACATCTCGGGCACCCCGTATCTCGGTGCGGAGGGGCGGATCTTCGCCGGCCCGGGCGGCAACCGCGGCGTGTTCGGCGCCTGGGATCCGGTGCGCCGCACGATGGTGTGGTCCATCAAGGAAATGTTCCCCGTCTGGGGCGGCGCGGTCGCGACCGCGGGCGACGTCGTCTTCTACGGCACCATGGACGGCTGGTTCAAGGCGGTCGACGCGCGCGACGGTTCGCTGCTGTGGAAATACAAGGTCGACTCCGGCATCGTCGGGCAGCCGATCACCTATCGCGGGCCGGACGGCAAGCAGTACGTCGCCGTCGTCTCCGGCGTGGGCGGCTGGGCGGGCAAGGTCGTCTCGCAGGAACTCGACACGCGCGACCGCACCGGCGGCAAGGGGTTCACCGGCGCGATGGCCGACCTGCCGCGCTACACGAAGAAGGGAGGCACGCTCTATGTGTTCGCGCTGCCCTGACCCTGGCCATCGAGTGCGCGCCTGGCTGCTGTGCGGCGTCGCGCTGGTGCTGGCCTCCTGCGCCCGCGAGAAACGCGAGTTCGACCCGCCGCAGGGCGCCGCCAGCGCGCCCGCCATGCGCGCCACGGAGCTTCAACCAGGTGAGCCGTCGCCCGCCGCGGCGCCGGGCGCGCCCGCCCAGCCCAACACGCCCTACAAGGTCGAGGGCAACGCCTATGCGGTGTCGCAGGGCAAGCGGCTCTTCCGCTGGTACAACTGCAGCGGCTGCCACGGGACGGGCGGCGGCGGCGACTGGGGACCGCCGCTGTCGGACGACAAGTGGATCTACGGCTCGCACCCGCAAGACATCTACGCCTCCATCGTGCAGGGCCGGCCGGCGGGCATGCCGTCGTTCGGAACCCACCTGCCCGAGGACCAGGTGTGGGACCTGGTGGCGTACGTGCGTTCCATCTCCGGACAACTGCGCAGCGACGTCGCCCCTGGCCGCAGCGACGGCATGTCGCCGCGGCCCCCCGAGACCCGGCGCTCGCGGGAGACCCCGCATCAACAGGTGATCGACGATGGCACGCGCCGCTGAGCTCAAGGCGGCCTGCGCCGCCCTCGCCATCGCCGCCGCGCAGCACGCGCGCGGCGCCGCCGCCACCGTGCCGCTGCAGGACGTGCTGCGACCTCACGGCCCGCAGGCCGAACACATTCTCTGGATGTGGCACGTCACGCTGGCGGTCTGCTCCGTGGTCTTCGTCGCCGTGCTGGTGGCCGTGGGCATCGCGCTGTGGCGGGCGCCGCGCGCCGAGCCGGACACCGCGCCGAACCTGTCCTCGCTGGCATCGGCGGAGCCGGGTCCGCACCGCAGCGTGCTCAGCGGCGTGGTCGCATCGACGCTGCTGCTGCTGTTCCTCATCGTGGCCAGCGTGCTCACCGATCGCGCGCTGGCGCAGCTGTCCACGCGCGACGCGGTCACCCTGCAGCTGACGGCCAACCAATGGTGGTGGGAAGCCCGCTACGACGAGACGCCGACCTCGCTGGCGTTCAACACCGCCAACGAGATCCATGTGCCGGTCGGAAAGACGGTGCTGGTCACGCTCAAGTCCAACGACGTCATCCACAGCTTCTGGGTGCCCAGCCTCGCGGGCAAGAAGGACCTGATCCCGGGCCGCACCTCGCGCATCGAGTTCCGGGCCGACAAGCCTGGCGTCTACCGCGGACAGTGCGCGGAGTTCTGCGGCGTCGAGCACGCCTGGATGGCGTTCGAGGTGTTCGCCGATCCGCCCGATCGCTATGCGGCCTGGGTCGCGCACCAGCTCGAGCGCGCGCCCCAGCCGACCAACTCGCAGCAGATGCGCGGCCAGCAGTTGTTCGTCAGCACGACATGCGTGATGTGCCACTCGATCGAAGGAACGACGGCCTCGGCGACGCATGCGCCCGACCTCACGCACCTGGCCTCGCGACACTCGATCGGTGCGGGCACGCTGCCCAACACGCCGGCGGACCTCAAACGGTGGATCCGCGATCCGCACGTGTTCAAGCCCGGCGTCAACATGCCGGCCACCAACCTGCCGGACGAGGATCTCGACGCGCTCGTCGCCTACCTGGAGACGCTGTCATGACGGCCGTGCCCGACCGACGCGAGCTGCCGGCTGCGCGGCGCAACGACGTCCCGCCGACATCCGAGCAGCGCGCAGCGCTGGAGCGCACCTGGAGCGACCCGCCCGGGCTGGGCGGCATCGTGTCCGCGATCAACCACAAGACGATCGGCAAGCGCTTCATCATGACCGCCTTCGGCTTCTTCGTCGCGGCCGGCCTGCTGGCCTTGATGATGCGGGCGCAGCTTGCACGGCCCGAGAGCCGGTTGATGGGGCCGGACTTCTACAACCAGGTCTTCACGATGCATGGCACGACCATGATGTTCCTGTTCGCCGTGCCGGTGATGCAGGCGATGTCGGTCTACCTGGTGCCGCTGATGATCGGCGCGCGCAGCGTCGCCTTTCCGCGCATGAACGCCTACGCGTACTGGATCTACCTGTTCGGCGGCGTGATGCTGTGGATCGCGTTCGCGGCGAACACCGGCCCGGACGCCGGCTGGTTCTCGTACGTGCCGCTGGCCGGCCCCGACTACTCGCCCGGCAAGCGGGTCGACTTCTGGGCCCAGATGATCACCTTCACCGAGTTGTCCGGGCTGCTGGAGGCCGTGATCCTGGTCACCACGGTGTTCAAGCTGCGCGCGCCCGGCATGACGCTCAACCGCATGCCGCTGTTCGTCTGGGGCATGCTGGTGACCGCCTTCATGGTGATGTTCGCGATGCCGTCGGTGATGCTGTCCAGCACCGCGCTCATCATGGACCGCCTGGTCGGCACGCACTTCTACAACCCGGGCGAGGGCGGCGACGCGATCCTGTGGCAGCACCTGTTCTGGTTCTTCGGCCACCCGGAGGTCTACTTCATCTTCCTGCCGGGTCTGGGCTTCATGTCGTCGATCATCCCGACGTTCTCGCGGCGCCCGGTGTTCGGCTACACCGCGATGGTGCTGTCGCTGATCACGACCGGCTTCCTGGCCTTCGGGCTGTGGGTGCACCACATGTTCGCGACCAACCTGCCGGACCTGGGCAAGAGCTTCTTCACCGCGGCCAGCATGCTGATCGCGATCCCGTCGGCGGTGCAGATCTTCTGCTGGATCGCGACGCTGTGGACCGGCCGCCTGGTGTGGCGCACGCCGCTGCTGTTCACGCTCGCCTTCTTCTTCATCCTCGTGATGGGCGGACTGACCGGCGTCATGCTGGGCTCGGTGCCGCTCGACCTGCAGGTGCACGATACCTACTTCGTGGTGGCGCACCTGCACTACGTGCTGATCGGGGGCGCGGTGTTCCCATTGTTCGGCGCGGTCTACTACTGGTTCCCGAAGATGACCGGCCGCATGATGAGCGAGCGCCTGGGCCGCTGGAACTTCTGGCTGTTCTTCATCGGCTTCAACGTGGCGTTCTTCCCGATGCACCAGCTCGGGCTTGCGGGCATGCCCCGGCGGGTATGGACCTATCCGGCGGAGATGGGCTGGGGCAACCTCAACCTGCTCTCGACGGTGGGAGCCTTCACCATCGGCGTCAGCGTGATCCTGTTCCTGGTCAACGTATGGCGCAGCGCCCGCCACGGCGCGCCGGCCGGCGCGGATCCGTGGGGTGCGGGCACGCTGGAGTGGTCGACTCCGTCGCCGCCGCCCGCCTGCAACTTCGAGGCGATTCCGGTGGTCCACGGGCGGGACCCGCTGTGGGAAGCGCAGCACGAGCCGAGCCACGTGGCCGGCCTTGCCGTGGACACCCGCGAGGTGCTGTCGACCACCGTGCTCGACGCCGACCCGGACACCCGCGTCGCATTTCCGGAGCCGAACCCCTGGCCGTTCTGGGGCGCGGTCGCGACCACCGTGTTGTTCGTCGGCTCGATCTTCACGCCCTGGGCCGTGGTGTGGGGCGCGGTGCCCGTCGCCATCGCGTTGACGGCCTGGTTCTGGCCGCGCATGAAGGAGGTGCGGGGCAGCGTCGCGCTGGAGAGGGCGCCATGAGCAGGACGCACGGGTCCCGGAACGTCGGCTTGGCGCAGCGCGCCGACGCGCAGCAGCATGTGCACATTCGCGGCAGCGCCCTGGATGTGAGCGAGCTGCCCAGCTTCGCGTTCAGCCACCGCAGCTTGATGTGGTGGGGCACGCTGGGCCTGATGGCCATCGAAGGCACCGTCTTCGCGATGGCCGTGATGACCTATTTCTACCTGCGCAGCCATGTCGTCGTGTGGCCGATGAACGAGCCGCCGCCGGCGCTGACCTGGGGCACGGTCAACTCGGTGCTGTTGCTGGTCAGCCTGTGGCCCAACCAGCTGGCCAAGCGGGCTGCCGAACGGTTCGACCGGCGCGGCGTGCAGCTGTGGCTGGGCGTCACCCTGGCGGCGTCGGTGCTCACGCTGGTGATCCGGGGCTTGGAGTTCCATGTCCTGAATTGCCGCTGGTACGACGATGCGTACGCGTCCATCGTGTGGCTGTTGCTGGGCCTGCACACCACGCACCTGATCACCGACACCTGGGATACCGGCGTGCTTTTCGCGCTGTCGATCAAGGGGCCGTTCGAGAACAAGCGCTTCGTGGACGTCAGCGAGAACGCCTTGTACTGGATCTTCGTCGTCGTCAGCTGGCTGCCCATCTACGCGGTGCTGTACTGGGCGCCGCGGATGCACTAGTCCACGGGAGAACCGATCATGCGTGCCTGGCCTGCCCTGCTGATCGCACCCTTGCTGGTGCTGGCGCAGCAATCCATCTCGTTCGCGCTGGCGACGCCGTCCTGCCACCAGCAGACCACGGTCGCGCTGAACGCGGTGTCCGGCGTGACGCTGCTGGTCGTCGTGGCGCTGACCGTGCTGTCGGCATCCAGCTGGCATGCGCATCGCCTGCCGGGTGATGCCGCGCTGCACGAGGCCCAGCGCGAAGACACGCGGCCCTTGCGCCGGCGCCGCTTCGTTGCGGCGATGGGTACGCTGGTCGGCCTGCTGAGCGCATTGGTGTCGCTGGCGATGTGGTTCCCCATCTGGACGCTGTCGCCGTGCGTGAACTGAGTCGCCGGCGCAGCCGGCTGCGGACCGCCGCGTGCTGCGCCGGCCTGCCGGCGACGGCGCTGGCGCACCTGCCCGCGGGCGTCGACACGGCGCAGCCCTCGTTCCCGTGGTCGTTCGAGCCTTGGGTACTGGCCTGCCTGGTGGTGGCGGCGGCGATGTACGCCATGGGCGTCGCGCGGCTGTGGTCGCATGCGGGCCGGGGCCGCGGGCTGTCGGTGGCGCGGGTCGCCTGCTGGTGGGGCGGCTGGGTCGCGCTGGTGGCGGCGCTGGTGTCGCCGCTGGATCCGCTGGGTGAACGCCTGTTCTCGGCGCACATGCTGCAGCACGAGATGCTGATGGTGGTGGCGGCGCCGCTGCTGGTGCTGGGCCGGCCGCTGGCGGCCTGGGCCTGGGCGCTGCCGCCGCCGTGGCGCGCCGGCGCGGGCGGGCTCTTCAAGGGACGGCGCTGGCTGGCCTTCTGGGGGGCGCTGACGCATCCGCTGTCGGCCTGGTGCCTGCATGCCATCGCACTGTGGGGATGGCACTTGCCGGCGCTGTTCGAGGCGGCGCTGAATCATCGCTGGATCCACACCTTGCAGCACCTGAGCTTCCTGGGCAGCGCGCTGCTGTTCTGGTGGACGACGATCGCGGCCTCCACGCGCCGCGCGCGCGGCGCCGCGATGGCTTCGCTGTTCACGACCATGGCCCACACCGGCGCGCTGGGCGCGCTCATGACGCTGTCGCCGCTGCTCTGGTATTCGCACTACGCCGCCACGACCGCGGCCTTCGGCCTGGATCCGCTCGAGGACCAGCAACTCGGCGGGCTGATCATGTGGATCCCCAGCGCGACTGCCTATCTCGCGGCCGGCCTGGTGGTGGCCGCGCGCTGGCTGCAGCCGGCTCGCACGCTGCGGCGCGCGTGAGTGCCTGCGGCGGATCGATCAATCTCGCCGCCCCTGCATGCTCTAGCGGGTGCGCACATTGCCGCGAAGCGGGCGGCGCGGCAGGCCGAAGTGCCGGCGCGGATCAACCTCACGGAGCCCTTCGCATGGACATCACGCTCAAACCCCTGGATCAGCAAGTCATCGTCATCACCGGCGCGTCGAGCGGCATCTGCCTGGCCACCGCGCTGGCCGCCGCGCAGCAGGGCGCCTGCGTGGTGCTGGCCGCGCGCAGCGGCGAGACCCTGGACGACATCGTCGGCGAGATCAACGCGCAAGGCGGCCGCGCCATCGCGATGCAGGTCGACGTGGCCGACCGCGCGCAGGTCGAGCAACTCGCCGCGCGCGCCGTCGAAGCCTTCGGGCGCATCGACACCTGGGTCAACGGCGCCGGGGTATCGATCTACGGCCGCCTCGACGAGGTCGACGAGCGTGACAGCCGACGCCTGTTCGACACCAACTTCTGGGGCGTGGTCAACGGCTCGCTCGCGGCGCTGCCGCACCTGCGCCGCAACGGCGGGGCGCTGATCAACGTCGGCAGCGAAGCCTCGGAAGCCGCGTTGCCGCTGCAGGCGATGTACTCGGCGAGCAAGCACGCGGTCAAGGGCTTCACCGACGGGCTGCGGATGGAGCTCGAAGCGGACAAGGCACCCGTCTCGGTGACGCTCATCCAGCCCACCGCAGTCGACACGCCTTATCCGGAGCATGCCGCCAACTACCTGGCGCAGGAGCCCAAGCTGCCGACGCCGATGATCGAGGCAGAGAAGGTCGCGCAGGCCATCCTCGACGCGGCAACCTCGCCGACGCGATCGACCAAGGTGGGCGCCATGGCCGTGCTGAACACGACGATGGCCAAGATCATGCCGTCGATTGCCGACGTGATGGCACGCAAGCAGATCGGCCGCCAGCAGCGCGACGAGGCGCCGCACGCGCGCGAGGGCACGCTGTACCAGGCGGGCGAGTCGGGACGCATCCGCGGCCGTGGCGATATCCACAAGACGGATCCCGATCGCGCCGAGGCGATGAACACGCGGCCCGCGTGAGCGCCGGCGCCACGATGGGCATGTCGAGGACCAAGGGGTCGCGAGCGCGTGACGCGCGGGGGCGCCGACCGTGACGGCACCGTCGCCACGTCAGCGTCCGCAGCGCCAGGGCATCGTCGACCAGCCGTCCAACGGGACGGCGCTGCTGATCCTGGACATGATGAGCCGCTGGGACTTCCCGGACGGCGATCGGCTGGTGCGTTCGGCGCTGCGCGTCGCACCTGCAATCGCCACGCTGGCCAACCGCTGCAGGGAGCGCGGCGTTCCGGTGATCTACGCCAACGACAACAGCGGCCAGTGGCGCTCGGACTTCAAGTTCGTGGTGCGCCAGGCGCTGGAATCGGCCGGCCCGGGTGCGCGCATCGCGCAACTGCTGGAGCCGCGCGACGAGGACTACCTCGTCCTCAAGCCCAAGCATTCGGCCTTCTTCGCGACGCCGTTGGAGCTCCTGCTCGACCACCTGCAGGTACGGCGGCTGATCGTGACCGGCACCACCACCGACCAGTGCGTCGCCGGCACGGTGGTGGACGCGCGCATGCGCGATTTCCACGTCGTCGTGCCGGAAGATTGCGTCGCCACGCTCGGCGCGCCGCGCAACCGGCGCGCGTTGCAGCATTTCCACGAGGTGCTGCGCATCCCCACCACCCCCGCGGGCCACCTGCGCGTCGACCGGGATTGAGCGCGGGTTGCCGCGCGCATCTAAACTGGTGCCATGACCCCAACCCAGTCCTTTCTCGATCCGGCCCGCCACGGCTACGTGCGGGTGGCCGTCGCCGTGCCCGCCGGTCGGGTCGCCGATCCGGAGCACAACGCCACCGAGTCGATCGCGCTGCTGCGCCGCGCCGAGGCGGCGGGCGCGTCGGTGGTCGCCTTTCCCGAGCTGGGCCTGTCGTCGTATACCTGCGACGACCTGTTCCACCAGAAGGCGTTGCTGCAAGGTTGCCTGGACGCGCTGCGCCGCGTGCTCGAAGCCACCGAGGGATCCGCCTCGGTCGCCATCGTCGGACTGCCGCTGCAACTGCCGACGGGCCTGTACAACTGCGCCGCCGTGCTGCATCGAGGCAGGTTGCTGGGCATCGTGCCCAAGAGCTACCTGCCCAACTACGGCGAGTTCTACGAGATGCGCCAGTTCGTGCCAGCCCACACCTCGCTGGCGAACGAGATCACGGTGCTCGGGCAGACGGTGCCATTCGGGTCGCGCCTGCTGTTCGGCGCCGACGACGTGCCCGGGCTGGTGCTGCACGTCGAGATCTGCGAAGACCTGTGGGTGCCCGTGCCGCCATCGTCGTACGCCTCGCTCGCGGGCGCGACGGTGTGCGTCAACCTCTCGGCCTCGAACATCACGGTGGGCAAGGCGGGCTTTCGCCACCAGCTCGTCGGCCAGCAGTCGGCGCGCTGCATCGCGGCCTACCTCTACACGTCGGCGGGCCTGGGCGAATCCACCACCGACCTCGCGTGGGACGGCCAGGCCCTGATCTTCGAGAATGGCGACCTGCTGGCGCAGACCGAGCGGTTCGTCGAGGGCGCCCATTTCGTCACGGCCGACGTCGACCTCGAGCGGTTGACGCACGATCGCATGCGCCAGACCAGCTTCGCGCAATGCGCCTCCGCGCAGCGCGACGAGCTGGTGCGCTGGCGCCAGGTGCCGTTCCGCCTCGATCGCCCGACCGCCGCGGTGGGCAGCCTGCAACGCACCATTGCGCGCTTCCCGTTCGTGCCCTCGGACCCCGCCCGGCGCGACGAGCGCTGCGCGGAGGTCTACAACATGCAGGTGCACGCGCTGCTGCAGCGCCTGAGCGTGACGGGCCGCGGCAAGCTGGTGATCGGCGTGTCGGGCGGCCTCGATTCGACGCACGCACTGCTGGTGCTGGCCAAGGCGATGGACCTCTCGGGGCGTCCGCGCAGCGACATCCTGGGCGTCACCATGCCCGGGTTCGCGACCAGCCAGCGCACGCTGGACCAGGCGCTGCGGCTGATGTCGGCCATCGGTTGCAGCACGATGACCATCGACATCCGCCCGAGCAGCCAGCAGATGCTCAAGGACATCGCGCATCCGCACACCGAGAGCGATCCGCACTACGACGTCACCTACGAGAACGTGCAGGCCGGCGACCGCACCAGCCACCTGTTCCGGCTGGCCAACCTGCATGGCGGCATCGTGGTGGGCACCGGCGACCTGTCCGAGCTGGCGCTGGGCTGGTGCACCTATGGCGTGGGCGACCACATGTCGCACTACAACGTCAACGCCAGCGTGCCCAAGACGCTCATGAAATACCTGGTCGGCTGGGTGGCGCAGACCGGCCAGATCGGCGAGCAGGGCAGCCAGGTCCTGCGTGACGTGCTGGAGACCGAGATCAGCCCGGAACTCGTGCCGGGCGGCGCCGACCAGGACGCGCCGACGCAGAGCACCGAGGCCTTCATCGGCCCCTACGAGCTGCAGGACTTCCACCTCTACTACCTGCTCCGGTATGGCTACTCCCCGAGCAAGATCGCCTTCCTCGCCTGGCAGGCCTGGCATGACCGCGAGCAAGGGCGCTTCCCGGATGGCGAGCCGGCGCGCCATGAGTATTCGCTGGGGCAGATCAAGAAGCATCTGGGCTTGTTCATCCGGCGCTTCATGGCCAACCAGTTCAAGCGCTCCTGCGTGCCCAATTCGCCCAAGATCGGCTCCGGCGGCTCGCTGTCACCACGCGGAGACTGGCGTGCGCCGAGCGACGCCAGCGCGGCGGCCTGGCTGGCGGACCTGGAGACGGTGCCGGACGACGTCGCTGCAGGCGGGGACGCGTCTTCGTTGGTGGCGACGCGGGGCTGAGGAGCCAGGTCAAGGCGGCGGGGCCGCCAAAACCTGCAGTGCCCGCCGCAGGCCGGTTTCGTAGATCTCGTCGGGTGCGGTGAGCGCCGGTCCGGCATGGGCCGGCGGCGTGGGCGCCGAAGCGGCCTGCGACGGCGCGGTGGACGGCACGGGCAGCCACGTGGCCGGGCCACCCGTCGATGCCAGCGTGACGCCGATCAACATGCCACGCGCATCGAGAACGGCGGCCCCGGGCGGCGACGCGAAGCCGAGCTTGCGCACGCCGGTATCGCCGACCAGCGTGCCGAGAAAGCCTTGCGTGAGCATCGGCCAGGCCGGCCCGCTGCCATCGCCGAACTGCAGCGAGAAGCCGGGACTGCCCGCGAACGGCGCGCGGCCCGTGGCCTGAAGCGACGCGCCGACCGGCAGCGGCCACCGCAGCTCCAGCCGTGCCAGACCGCGGGACGCCAAGTCCCCGCCGCCGTGCGCCAACTTGGCTTCGCTGACCTGACCCAGCCCGTTGCGCACCCACAGGCGCATGCCAGCAGCGCCGTCCAACAAGGGCAGTGGCACGAGCGCGGCCGAGCCGTCGTCGACCAGCACGCCGTTGGACACGAAGCGAGCCGTCTGCGGTGGCGATGACCGCGAGTCGATGACGACCGGCCAGGGCGCCATCCGGTGCGGCGGCTGCAGCAACACACCCGAAGCGATCGGTGGCGTCGCGGCGAAGGCACGCGCCACCGCGGCTGCGACGGCGTCGTCAGGCACGTGTGCACGCGTGTCCGCGAGGACTTGCGCGGCGAGCTCGCCCTGGCCGCCGATGCGCAGCAGCCAGGCGTAGAGTGCGCCGCCGTCGGCGTCGTCGGTGTGCTCGCCCGCCGTGTGCGCGCAGAACGCGAGCGCGCGGCGGTACTGGCCGTCCTGCATGGCGGCACGGATCAGACCGAGCTCCGCGTCGGCGGCGTGCAGCATCATTGCCGCACGCTCGAAGTCGTCCAGGGCCTGGGCGGCGTCACCGCGTTCGAGTTCGGCCTGCGCGCGTGCCAGCAACTCGGTGCGTTGCGGCAGGCGTGCCGCAGCGGCCGCTTCATCGCCGTGCGCGTGCGCGTGCGCGGCCGCGCAGGCCGCGGCGATCGAAGCGGCGACGCCCGCTCGCCGCAGCAGGGTCGAGACGCTCAAGGCAGCAGCGTCACGCGCGGGATCCCCATCGAGGGCAGGGTCGCGTCGTAGGCCGGGTTCGGCGACTTGTAGCCAGCCAGGTAGGCCACCAGCGCGTCGATGTCCTGCGCGCCGCCTTGCAGGTTGGTGCCGCCCAGCAGCGTCGTGAAGCCGTCGCCGCCGGTCGCCATGAAGTTGTTGACGGTGATGCGATAGGTCCGGGCCGGGTTCTGCACCACGCCGCCCGACACGATGGTCTCGGTCGGGCCGGTCACGACCGGCGGCGTCTGCGTGACGTCGGTCGGCGTGAACGTGGCCTCCAGGATCTTCGAGCAGGCCGCAGCGCCGTTGCTCCACGAGTACTTCAGGCCGTTCGACGACTGCATCACGCGATTGGCCGTCTGGCCATTGCAGCCGTTGAACTGCTGCTCGAGCAGGGCCTTGAGCTGCGTGGCGGTGACCGTCATCGTGACCAGGCTGTTGCCGAAGGGCTGCACGGTGAACGCGTCGCCGTACGTCAGCGCGTACGGATAGGTGACGCCGGCCGGTGCGAAGCCGGGCGAGCGCACGCCGCCGGCGTTCATGAAGGCCATCTGCGCGCCGCCGAGCGAAGCCGGCTGCGTGGCGGCCAGCTGCGCGTCGGCGATCAGGTCGCCGGCGGGCTCTTCGCCGGCGCCGTTGGCCGTCGCCGGCAGGGCCTGCGAGATCGTCGCGACCACGGCGTTCGCCAGTGGCGAGACCAGCGCGTTGTAGCCGTTGACGATGTTGCGCACCGTCGGGTCCGCCGCGATCGCATCGTTGATGGCGGGATCCGTGCGGTCGACCAGGCGATTGGTCGGCGCCACCGCGATCACGTCGTGCGTCTTGGGGTCGAGCTGGACGTCGATGTCGGTCACGATGCGGCCGAAGGCGCTGGCGCTGGTCACCGGGATCAGGCGGCCGGCCTTGTTCGGCAGTCCGGTCGGACGCGGCGTCGAGACGGCGACGCCGCCAACCTTCTGCACGTCCACGGTGCTGGCCGAGCAGTTGTAGGCCGCGTGCGTGTGCGCGCTGATCACGAGATCGACCGCGTCGTCGAGGCGGTTGACGATGCTTTCGATGTCGGACTTGCTGCCGTCGGCGTTCTTCAGGTTGCCGTCGCAGCCGTTGATGTCGCCCACATTGGGGCTGGACTGGAAGCCGCCCTGGTGCACCAGCACGACGATCGCCTCGATGCCTTGCGCGCGCAGGCGCGGCACCAGCGCGTTGACGGTGTCGGCCTCGTCCTGAAAGCTCAGGCCCGCCACGCCGGTGGGCGTGACGATGCCGGGCGTGCCCTTGAGCGTCATGCCGATGAAGGCCACCTTGACGCCGTTGAATGTCTTGATGCCGTAGGGCGGCAGCAGCGTGCGGCCGGTGGCGTTCTCGATCACGTTGGCCGACAGCCACTTGAAGTGCGCGCCGTCGAAGCTGCCCGGTGTCTTGGATCCGAGGCCCTTGCAGCTGTTGGCGTCCGGCTTGCCGCCGGTCAGGTGGCAGCCGCCGGACTGCAGGCGCTTCAACTCGGCCGAGCCCTTGTCGAACTCGTGGTTGCCCACCGAGGTGAAATCGACGCCCACGTGGTTCATCACCTCGACCGCGGGCTCGTCGAAGAACAGGGCGGAGATCAGCGGCGAGGCGCCGACGAAGTCACCGCCGCCGACGACGGCGTTGAGCGGGTTCTGCGCCTTCAGTCGCGCAACATACGCGGCGATGTATTCGGCGCCGCCCACCGCGGGCCGCTTGGCCGACGGCACGATGGTGTTCTGGCCGAAGGTGCCCGGCGA
The DNA here is from genome assembly GCA_045810265.1 of Vitreoscilla sp. GTDB lineage: Bacteria > Pseudomonadota > Gammaproteobacteria > Burkholderiales > Burkholderiaceae_C > Scleromatobacter. The sequence goes on from JBJMWF010000162.1 coordinate 23,356, forward strand.
TTGCAGGTTGCCGTGGAAGTCGTTGAAGCCGATGATCTTGACGCTGATGGGCGCTGTCGCGGTCTGAGCGACGGCGCAGCCGGCGAAGGCGCTGGCGATGGTCGCGGCCAGCAGCGTGCGGCCCAGCGTGAACAGGGTGTTCTTCATGTGTCTGGCCTTCAGATGCGGGTGGCGGACTTGCGGCGACGAGCCAGCGCGGCGAGGGCGGCGACGCCCGCGAACATCAGCGCGGCGTTCGTCGGCTCCGGGATGCTGGACACACTCAGGCGCAGGCCGCCGCTGGTGGCATCCAGGTCGCCGTCCACCGACTGCAGCTGCAAGCCGCTGATGCTGTAGCTGCCGGCGCCGAGCGTGAACACGCCGCTGCTGTAGGCCGGGTTGGCCAGGGCGTCGTCGTAGCCGAACACGAGCGCCCCGGCGCTGGTGCCTGCGGGCACGCTGGACGTGGTGCCCAGCACGGCGCCGCCGTTGGTGATGCTGAAGGTGTCGCCGGCGAAGCCGGTGTCGACGACTGTCAGCGTACCGTGGCTGCCGGCGGCGATGGTGAACGTGAAGCTCAGCGCCGAGTCGTCGCCTGCGTAGGCCTCGTCGATCCAGCCGCTGTCGCCGTCCGTCGACAGCAGGCTGTCGATGTCGAATTCGTTCCAGGTGCCGTCGGCGGCCAGGGCGACGCTGGTCGCCTGCGCGGGTGCGGCGATCAGGGCGGCCACGGCGAGCGCCGTGGCCATCAGGGGCTTGTTCATCAGTCTCGACTCCGGTGTCATTCGGGGCGCGCCGCCAGGGGCATGGCGCGTGGAAGTCGTGACTGTCGAAGATCCGCGTGACGGCAGCGTGACGTGCCGTCGTGCCGGCCGCCTGTTCAGCCGCCGGGGTCGGCGGCACCCGTCACATCGACACGTCGACCAGCTCGATCAGGCCTTCGCCGAACAACTGCTGGATGGCCTTGCTCATCTCGCGCGCGTCGCCTGGCGCCAGATCGATCAGCCGGCGCAGGTCGGTGTAGCCGTTCAAGCGCGCCAGCAGGCGCAGCGCGGGCGTGGCCGAGGGATCGGCCGCGCGCAGCAGCTCGCGCTGGCCCAGCGCGGTGCGCCGGTAGATGGCGGAGTCGCTCATCAACTCCGCTCTCGTTCTTGCCGGCTTGTTGTCCGCAGCCAGCTCGATGGCCGGCATGCCCAGAGAGTCGCTTTTCATCGGGTCGTCGCAAATGAGGCCTGATTTTGACATTGGCGCCCCTGCGGTCGCGCGAATACCTGACGAGCGCCAGCAGGTTTGGCGTGGCCGGCGAACGGCCTTCGCAAGCCTGGCTTCAGGAAAGGCCGTTTCATGCACTGCCGTCGGCAAGCGTGGCAGTTTTGACGGCTCGCCAGATGACTTGTCATGTTGGCTAAGGGAAAATGTTGAGTTGCTTCCAAAACAGTCGTTGGCCCCTCCCATGTCGAACCGCCTCATCTCGCTTGTCCTGTGCGCCGCCGCTGCGGCCGCCATCCCCGTCCATGCCGCGGAGTCGATCTCCGGCGCGGGCTCCTCCGCCGCCGCCCCGGTCTATCGGATCTGGGCCGCGGAATACGCCAAGGCGCGCGGCACCACGCTGGACTACGCGCCGGTGGGTTCGGGCGCCGGCATGGTCAAGATCAACAAGCACGAGGTCGACTTTGGCGCGTCGGACGTCATCGCGAGCGCGGCCGACCTCAAGAAGAACGACCTCGTGATGTTTCCGACGGTCATCACCGG
>JBJMWF010000163.1:0-19219 GCA_045810265.1 Vitreoscilla sp.
AAGGCCCAGGAGCTCGGCCGCCAGATCGACCCCACCAATCCGCTGTACACCGAAGGCGGCGAGTACGCCATCGTCGACACCGATCCGATGCCGCTGCATCCGCTGGGTGACGAGCCGGAGGAAGTCACGCTGATGCGCCCGCCGGGTGACAAGGCCGACGGCCATGGTTCGTTCTCGTCGACCGACCTGCCGATCGATTTCGACCAGGACGGGCCGCCCACGGTGCAGCCGGCGCCGGCACCCGCGCAACCGGTCACGCATACCGAGCCCATGACCATGGACGGCGATACCGCGCGCCTGCCGCACCAGGCGGGTGGCGTCAAGGACATGCCGTTCGAGGTCAGCGATTTCGATCTCGAGCCGTCCCACGTGGAAGTGCCGACCATCCCGTCCGCGCCTGCCCCGGCGCCGGCCGCGGCCCATGCGTCCGCACCGGCCGCTGGCGCGCCGTCGCTCGACTTCGACTTCGGCGACCTGTCGCTGGACCTGGACAAGTCCGCGCCGCACGTCGTCGAGGCCGATGACGAGCTGCCCGACCTCGACATGGACTCCACGCATGGCGACAGCGAGCCGATGGCCCGCAAGATCGAGCTGGCCGACGAGTTCCGCCGCATCGGCGATCACGAAGGCGCGCGCGAGCTGCTGGAGGAGGTCGTCTCCAAGGCCGATGGCCCCTTGAAGTCCCGCGCACAGACGATGCTGGACGCCTTGGGTTAACCTTGCCGGGGTGACGACGCCCATCCCCCAAGACCCCACGAGCACGCCGGGCCTGGCGCCCGGCCAGCCCGACTCCGAAACATCGACTTCGCCCGTGCAGGACGACACCGCCGACGCGGGCGTCCCGCCCGGGCGAGTTGCCTTGGGCATCGCGTATCGCGGCCAGAACTACCACGGCTGGCAATCGCAGCCCGACGGCAACACCGTGCAGGACAAGCTCGAGCACGCGCTGGCCCAGTTCGTCGGACTGCCGCGCGGCCAGATCGTCCCGACCGTATGCGCCGGTCGCACCGACGCGGGTGTGCACGCGCTCAACCAGGTCGTGCACTTCGACGCGCCCGTCTCGCGCGAGATCTTCTCGTGGGTGCGCGGCACCAATCGCTTCCTGCCCGAGGACATCGCCGTGCAGTGGGCGCAGAACGTCGAGCCCGACTTCCATGCGCGCAACGGCGCGCGGGGACGCCAGTACGCGTTCCTGGTACGCGAGTCGGCGGTGCGCCCCGCGATCGAGGCCGGCCTGTGCGGCTGGGTGTTCCGGCCACTCGATCTGGACAAGATGCGCGACGCCAGCCAGGCGCTGCTGGGCGAGCACGACTTCAGCTCCTTCCGCTCGTCCCAGTGCCAAGCGCTGTCGCCGGTCAAGGAGATGCGGCGCATCGAGATCAATCGCATCGGCGACTACTGGCGTTTCGATTTCGAGGCCAGTGCCTTCCTGCATCACATGGTGCGCAACGTGATGGGCGCGCTGATCACCATCGGCAGCGGCAACCAGCTTCCCGGCTACATGGCCGAGCTGCTGGCCGCGCGCAACCGCGAGCTCGCGCCCCCGACCTTTCCAGCGGCCGGGCTGTACTTCCTCGGGCCGCAGTACGACCCGCACCTGGGCGTTCCCCGCCGCACGCCGGCGCACGACTGGCTGCCGCGCGTGCCCGTCGAGCTGGCGCGGCCGGACGATCCGTGGCCGCTGATCACGGCGCCGCGGCCATGAGTTATCGACGCACCCGCATCAAGATCTGCGGCCTGACGCGCGAGCAGGATGTCGACGCGGCCGTCGAGGCCGGCGCCGACGCCGTCGGCTTCGTGTTGTACGAGCGCAGCCCGCGCCACGTCTCGATCGCCCGCCTCTCGGCGCTGGTCAAGCGGCTGCCGCCCTTCGTCACGCCGACCTGCCTGTTCGTTAACGCCAGCCCCGACCTGATCGACGAGGCGGTCGTGGCGGTGCCCAACGCGCTGCTGCAGTTCCATGGCGACGAGGGGCGCGAGCAGTGCGAGCAGCCCGGGCGGCCCTACCTGCGCGCCGTCCGGATGGCGCCGGGCGTCGATTTGCTAGACTGTGCGTCTGGTTTCGCCAGCGCGGCCGGCCTGCTGCTCGACGCTTTCGTCGAGGGCTACGGCGGCGGTGGAAAGGTGTTCGATTGGTCTCAAATTCCGTCAGGCGTCCCCCTTCCAGTCGTTTTGTCTGGTGGGTTGAATCCTGCAAACGTGATCGATGGAGTGATGCACGTCCGGCCCTGGGCCGTTGACGTGAGTTCCGGCGTGGAGCAGGACAAGGGCATCAAGGATGCCGCCCTGATCCGCCGGTTCTGCGAGGCGGTGCGCGAGGCCGATGCCCGCATCGCCAATGCCATGACCTGAAGCAGCCCCGGCTGCTTCGACCGCCGCCGACCTGCGTGTCGCGGCGGAGAAATCGGAGATCACCATGTTCGAGTATTCCCAGCCCGACCCTTCGGGCCACTTCGGGCCGTACGGCGGCAGTTTCGTCGCCGAGACGCTGACGCACGCCATCGACGAGCTCAAGGCCGCGTATGAGCACTACCGCCAGGACGCCGAGTTCCAGCGCGAGTTCCACCACGAGCTCAAGCACTTCGTCGGCCGTCCCAGCCCGATCTACCACGCCGACCGCATGAGCCGCGAGATGGGCGGCGCCCAGATCTGGCTCAAGCGCGAGGACCTGAACCACACCGGCGCGCACAAGATCAACAACACGATCGGCCAGGTACTGCTGGCGCGCCGCATGGGCAAGCCGCGCATCATCGCGGAGACCGGCGCGGGCCAGCACGGCGTGGCCACCGCCACGATCTGCGCGCGCTACGGCCTCGAGTGCGTGGTCTACATGGGGGCCGAGGACGTCAAGCGCCAGAGCCCGAACGTCTACCGCATGCACCTGCTGGGCGCGACGGTGGTGCCGGTGGAGTCGGGCAGCCGCACGCTCAAGGACGCGCTCAACGAGGCGCTGCGCGACTGGGTCACCAACGTCGAGAACACGTTCTACGTGATCGGCACGGTGGCGGGGCCGCACCCGTATCCGACCATGGTGCGCGAGTTCCAGAGCGTCATCGGCCAGGAGTGCCTGGTGCAGATGCCGGAGATGGCCGGCCGCCAGCCCGACGCCGTGATCGCCTGCGTGGGCGGCGGCAGCAACGCCATGGGCATCTTCCATCCGTACATCCCGTACGAGAACACGCGCCTGATCGGCGTCGAGGCGGCCGGGCTGGGCCTGGATTCGGGCAAGCACTCGGCGTCGCTGACGCGCGGCTCGCCGGGCGTGCTGCACGGCAACCGCACCTACCTGCTGCAGGACGCCAACGGCCAGATCACCGAGACGCATTCGATCTCGGCCGGCCTGGATTACCCCGGCGTGGGGCCCGAGCATGCGTTTTTGAAGGACATCGGCCGCGCCGAGTACGTCGGCATCACCGACGAAGAGGCGCTGGCGGCCTTCCACCGGCTTTGCCGCACCGAGGGCATCATCCCGGCGCTGGAATCGAGCCACGCGGTGGCCTACGGCATGAAGCTGGCGGCGACGATGCAGCCCGACCAGCACATCCTGGTCAACCTGTCCGGCCGCGGCGACAAGGACATCGGCACCGTGGCGGACCTGTCCGGGACGGCGTACTACGACCGGCCATCGATGGCAGGACATGCCGTCAAGGGCGGCACGATGAACGTGGGAGGTGTGCCGCCCGACGCCCGGCCGCCCGAAGGCGGGCACGCCGCAGTGCGCAGCACGGAGGCTTCGCGATGACCGCCCGCATCGACACCGTCTTCGCCAAGCTGCGCGACGAGGGCCGCACGGCGGTCATCCCCTACATCGCCTGCGGCGACCCGTACGCCGACGCCACCGTCGACATCATGCTGGCGCTGGCCGCCGGCGGCGCCGACGTGATCGAGCTGGGCGTGCCGTTCTCCGACCCCATGGCCGACGGCCCGGTCATCCAGAAGGCGTCCGAGCGGGCGCTTGCCCGCGGCATCGGCACGCCGCAGGTGCTGGCGGCCGTGCGCGCGTTCCGCGCCCGCGATGCGTCCACGCCGGTGGTGCTGATGGGCTACGCCAACCCGATCGAGGCCTACGACCTGGCGCACGGGCAGGGCGGTTTCGTCCGCGCGGCGGCCCAGGCCGGTGTCGATGGTGTGCTGGTGGTGGACTACCCGCCCGAAGAATCGCTCGCGTTTTCGGCCGCGCTGAAGGCGGCCGGGCTGGCGCCGATCTTCCTGCTCGCGCCCACGTCGACCGAGACGCGCATGAAGCAGGTGGGGGCGGTGGCCGCCGGCTACGTCTACTACGTGTCGCTCAAGGGCGTGACCGGCGCCGGCCACCTCGACACCGAAGCGGTGGCACGCGCCGTGCCGCGGATCAAGCAGCACGTGAAGGTGCCGGTGGGCGTGGGTTTCGGCATCCGTGACGCGGCCTCGGCGAAGGCGGTGGCGCAGGTGTCGGACGCCGTGGTCATCGGCTCGGCGCTGGTGCAGTGCCTGGAAGCGCTGCCGCGCGACCAGGTGGCCGACGGCGCCCACCGGTTCATCGCCGGGATCCGCTCGGCGGTGGACGAAGTCGGGAAAGCGTAAAATCGCCGGTTCCGCGTCGGCCAGTCCGGCGCCTTGCAAGGAGTGATTGATGAGTTGGCTTGAGAAGCTGTTGCCCCCGAAGATCCAGCAAACGGATCCGAGCGAGCGCCGCACGATCCCCGAAGGCCTCTGGATCAAGTGCCCGTCCTGCGAAACGGTGCTCTACAAGACCGACCTCGAGCAGAACCTGAACGTCTGCCCGAAATGCGACCACCACCTGCGCATCGGCGCGCGGGCCCGGCTCGACGGCTTCCTCGACCAGGAAGGCCGCTTCGAGATCGGCCAGGAAGTCATCCCGGTCGACCCGCTCAAGTTCAAGGACAGCCGCAAGTACCCGGAGCGCCTGCAGGGCGCGCTGGAAGCCACCGGCGAGACCGACGCGCTGGTCGTGATGGGCGGCGCCGTGATGAGCGTGCCGCTGGTCGTGGCCTGCTTCGAGTTCGACTTCATGGGCGGCTCGATGGGTTCGGTCGTCGGCGAGCGCTTCGTGCGCGGCGTGCGCACCGCCGTCGAGCAGCGCGTGCCCTTCGTCTGCTACACCGCCACCGGCGGCGCGCGCATGCAGGAAGGCCTGTTCAGCCTGCTGCAGATGGCCAAGACCAACGGCGCCCTGACGCTGCTGGCCAAGGCCAAGCTGCCCTACATCAGCGTGCTGACCGACCCCACCATGGGTGGCGTGTCCGCCAGCTTCGCCTTCATCGGCGACGTCGTCATCGGCGAGCCCAAGGCGCTGATCGGCTTCGCCGGCCCGCGGGTGATCGAGAACACCGTGCGCGAGAAGCTGCCCGAAGGCTTCCAGCGCTCGGAGTTCCTGCTCAGCAAGGGCGCCATCGACATGATCGTGGACCGCCGCAAGCTGCGTCCGACGATCGCCAAGTTGCTGGCCCAACTCCAGCGTCAAAGCGCCGACGCCGTCGCCTGATCTCGGCGTGCCCAGGCGCTGCCGGAGGTGTCTGGCATCGCCTCGAATCGCGCCAACCCGCTGACTGTCGCAGTGACGTGTCACGCGATCGAGGCGGTGCCTGACGCCGGCCCCGCTGGATCGGCGTCAGGCACCGCCACGTCCGCGAACTGGCCGCGCGCATCTTGCCGAGGGCATGGCGCGGCCGGGGCGGTGCCAGACACCTCCGGGGTCGCTCCGCTGGCGTGATGCTCACCCAACCCTGAACCGCCCATGACCTTGCCCCAGACCCTCGCCGACTGGCTCGCCCACTGCGAGCGACTGCATCCCAAGCAGATCGACATGACGCTCGCGCGCACCAGGACGCTCATCGAGCGCCTCGGGCTGAAGTTCGCGATGCCGGTGATCAGCGTGGCGGGCACCAATGGCAAGGGATCGACCTGCGCGATGCTGGAGGCGATCGCGCTGGCGGCCGGCTACAAGGTGGGCGCCTACATCAAGCCGCACCTGGTGCACTTCGAGGAACGTTGCCGCGTCAACGGCCAGATGGTCAAGGCCGAGGAACTGATCCCGCACTTCGAGGCGGTCGAGGCCGCGCGCGGCGACATCGCGCTGACCTACTTCGAGTTCACGACGCTGGTCATCATGCGCACGCTGGCGACCGCCGCAGTCGACCTCGTGATCCTCGAAGTGGGGCTGGGCGGCCGGCTCGACGCCGTCAACGCGGTCGACGCCGACGTCTCGGTCATCACCAGCATCGACATCGACCATGTGGAATACCTGGGCCCGGATCGCGAATCGATCGGGCGAGAGAAGGCGCACATCGCGCGCAAGGGCCGGCCGCTGATCGTCGGCGACCCGATGCCGCCGCAAAGCGTGATCGACTACGCCACCCAGATCGGCGCCGACCTGTGGTTGTGCGGCCGCGATTTCAACTACTCCGGCGATCGCCAGCAGTGGGCCTGGAGCGGGCGCGGCAAGCGCTGGAATTCGCTTGGCTATCCGTCGCTGCGCGGCGCCAACCAGTTGCTCAACGCCTCGGGCGCGCTGGCCGCGCTGGAGACGCTGCGCGAGCGGCTGCCGATCACTGCGCAGGCGGTGCGCATCGGGTTGGCCTCGATCGACCTGCCGGGCCGCTTCCAGATCGTCCCGGGCCAGCCGGCCCTGGTGCTGGACGTCGCCCACAACCCGCATTCCGTCGCCGCGCTGGCGCTGAACCTCGACCAGATGGGCTTCTTCAAGCGCACCTTCGCCGTCTTCGGCGCGATGCACGACAAGGACCTGGCCGGCGCTCTTGGCAAGATCATCCACCTGGTCGACGACTGGATGCTCACCGACCTGCCGCTGCCTCGCGCCGCCAAGGCGGCCGAACTGGCCGAATGCGTCTGGCAGCTGACGGCCGCCGCACCATCGGCCTCGCCCAAGCCGCGCGTCAGCACCTTCGCGTCGCCCGCTCAGGCCCTGGCCGCCGCGCTGGCCCAGGCAGACCCGGCTGATAGAATCGTGGTCTTCGGCTCGTTCTACACCGTGGGCGGCGTGCTGAAGGACGGCCCGCCGCGACTGGTGGCTCGACACCTCGGTTGATGCAGCGGCGATTGCCGCTTCGTCACTTGTTCGGCCCCGGGCTCAGGCCGTCACGCCCGGCGGCTCCGGAGCAAGGCCGGTCGCCCCCTTGAAGGCTGTCTGCGGCACTGCGCGGACCGGGGCTCACTTTGAATTGAGAAGGCATGGGGCTGCTGTCGATTTTCCAACGCAACAAGCAGACATCTGCACAGGCCCCCAAGGGCCGGGGCGGCAAGTCCGCCGCTCGCCAGGCCCCGCTGGCCAACACCCAGAATCCCGCCGACACCGCCGAGGCCATGCGCGAGGTGCGTGCCCGCGCCCGCACGCGGCTGATGGGCGCGACGGTGCTGTTGCTGGTGGGCGTGATCGGCTTTCCGCTGTTGTTCGAGACGCAGCCGCGGCCGATTCCCGTCGACCTGCCCATCGAGATCCCGGCCCGCAACGCGCCAGCCGTCGTCGACGCGTCCTCGCACGCGGGCGCGCGCCGCGCGACTGCGGCGGCGCCGTTGGCGGCGTCGGTGCCGGCGCCTGAATCGGTGTCGTACGACGCCCGCCCGTCGGCGCCGCTGCCTGCGTCCACGCCAGCGGCGGACTCCGCTGCGCATCGATCGGCATTCGCGTCGCTGGCATCCGCCCTGGGCGCCACCTCCGCCAGCGCCGGTAACGAAGCGGCCTCCGCCGCCTACGTCGCTCCGTCGACGAACGGAACCGACGCCGCCGCTTCGCAAGCCAGGCCGGCCGCCAAACCCGTCAAGCCCGCCGCCGCGTCCGCCGCGACGGCCAGCGCTTCGAAGCCGGCGTCCGCGTTGCACACCGCGGGGCCGGTGCTGCCGCCGCCGGCAGCGCCGTCGAAGGCGTCGCCCGCGGCGATCCTGTCCGACAGCGCCGCGACCAACCCGCCGGACGCCGCCGCCAACGGCGGCCGCTTCGTCGTCCAGGTCGGCGCCTTCCTGGAAGACGCCAAGGTGCGCGAGGTGCGCGCCAAGGTCGAGAAACTGGGCATGAAGACCTACACGCAGCCGGTCGACACGCCCACCGGCAAGCGCATCCGCGTGCGCGTCGGACCGGTCGCGACCAAGGCCGAGGCGGACAAGCTCGCTGCCAGGCTGAAGGCCGACGGCCTGCAGGCCGTGGTGCTCGCGCTGTGAACCTGCCGCATTTGGACATTTCGCTCGGCTGGGTCGACATCGCGCTGTTGGCCGTGCTGGGCCTGTCGGTGCTGATCGGCATGTGGCGCGGCTTCGCCTTCGAGATCGTCTCCCTGCTGGGCTGGGTCGCGGCTTTCGTCATCGCCAACTCGCTCGGGCCGCTGGTGCCGGACCTCATCCCCGTCGGCGACCGCAGCTCGCCCGTGCGGCTATGGCTGGCCTACATCCTGATCTTCGTGCTGGTGCTGCTCACCTGCGCGGTGCTTGCGCGCATGCTGCGGGCGCTGATCTCGGCTTCGCCGCTGTCCATCGTCGACCGCCTGCTCGGCGGCGTCTTCGGCTTCGTGCGCGGGGCGATGATCCTGGTCGTGGTGGGCATGCTGGTGTCGCTGTCGCCTTATTCCACGTCGCCGACATGGACGAGCTCCCACGGGGCGTTGTGGCTGGGCATGGCGCTGGAAGGGTTGAAACCCGTGCTGCCGCAGTCACTTAACGTGCACATCGCCACGTAGGACGCTCACCCATTCGCGTCGAACTCGGCTACGGTTACGCCTGCGACGCAGGCCGCGACGACGGCCGCGCAACGAACATCTCTCTCGGAATCTCAGGAAACGGAACCAGCTATGTGCGGCATCGTCGGCGTGATCGCGAAATCTCCCGTCAACCAGATGATCTATGACGCGCTGCTGCTGCTGCAGCACCGCGGGCAGGACGCTGCCGGCATCGTGACGATGCAGGGCACCAAGTGCTTCATGCACAAGGCGCGCGGCATGGTGCGAGATGTCTTCCGCACGCGCAACATGCGCGCGCTGCCGGGCACGGTCGGTCTCGGCCAGGTGCGCTATCCCACGGCGGGCAACGCCTACAGCGAGGAAGAGGCGCAGCCGTTCTATGTCAACGCGCCGTTCGGCATCGTGCTGGTGCACAACGGCAACCTCACCAACGCGCACGCGCTCAAGGCCGAGCTGGTCGAGGTGGATCGCCGCCACATCAACACCGAGTCGGACACCGAGGTGCTGATCAACATCCTCGCCCACGAGCTGCAGAACGCCGCGCGCGGCGCGGAGCTGACGCCCGATGTGGTCTTCCAGGCCGTATCGGCGGTGCACAAGCGAATCAAGGGTTCGTATGCCGTGGTGGCGCTGATCGCCGGCTACGGGCTGCTGGCCTTCCGCGATCCGTACGGCATCCGTCCGCTGATCTACGGCACGGCAGAGACCCCTGAGGGCGCGAGCGTGATCGTCGCCAGCGAAAGCGTGGCGCTCGAGGGCACCGGCCACCAGGTCGTGCGCGACGTCGCGCCGGGCGAGGCCTTGTTCATCGATCCGAACGGCAACGTGCACGCCAGGCAGTGCGCCGAGAACCCGACGCTCAACCCGTGCATGTTCGAGTACGTCTACCTGGCGCGGCCCGACTCGGTCATCGACGGCATCTCCGTCTACCAGGCGCGCCTGAACATGGGCGAGACGCTGGCGCAGCGCCTCATTTCGACGATGCCGCCGTCCGACATCGACGTCGTGATCCCGATCCCCGAATCGAGCCGCCCGTCGGCGATGCAGCTGGCGCAGAAGATCGGCAAGCCGTACCGCGAGGGCTTCGTCAAGAACCGCTACGTCGGCCGCACCTTCATCATGCCGGGGCAATCGGTGCGCAAGAAGTCGGTGCGCCAGAAGCTCAACGCGATCGGCGTCGAGTTCAAGGGCCGAAACGTGCTGCTGGTGGACGATTCCATCGTGCGCGGCACCACCTCCAAGGAGATCGTGCAGATGGCGCGCGAGGCCGGCGCCAACAAGGTCTACATGGCCTCGGCCGCGCCGCCGGTCAAATACCCCAACGTGTATGGCATCGACATGCCCACGCCCGAGGAACTGATCGCCTCCGGCCGCACGATGGAGGAGATCCGCGACTTCATCGGTGCCGATGCGCTGATCTACCAGGACGTCGACGCGATGAAGCGCGTCGTGGGCAAGCTGAACGGCAAGGTCGCCAGCTTCGAGGCCTCGTGCTTCGACGGCCGCTACATCACCGGCGATGTCAGCGTCGAGGATTTCTCGACCATGCGCGAGCAGCGCCGCTCGCAGCAGACCGAGGAGGACGATCCCGCGCGCTCGCGCCTGGCGCTGCAGAACACCGCCGACTGACGCTTGCGCGCGCAACGCCGCGGCACCCTCCGGGGTGCCTTGTCATTTCTCACCTTCGGGTGCCATCTTCTTCGTTCGCACCGTGACCACTTCCATCCGCACCCGCATCGCCCCGTCCCCGACGGGTTTCCTGCACCTGGGCACCGCACGCACGGCGCTGTATTCGTGGGCCTTCGCGCGCCATCACGGCGGCGAGTTCGTGCTGCGCATCGAGGACACCGACGTCGCCCGTTCGACGCAGGATTCGGTCGACCAGATCATCGCCGCGATGAAGTGGCTGGGCCTGCAGTACGACGAGGGCCCGGTCTACCAGATGCAGCGCCTGGATCGCTACAGGGCGGTCGTCGACCAGATGCTCGCGGCCGGCACGGCCTACCTCTGCTATTGCACGCCGGAGGACCTGGACAGGATGAAGGCCGACCAGGAGGTGCGCGGCGAGAAGCGGCGCTACGACGGCACCTGGCGTCCGCTGCCCGGCAAGACGCTGCCGGCTGTCCCCGAAGGTGTGAAGCCGGTGGTTCGCTTCGCGAATCCGGCCGATGGCGAGGTGACCTGGGACGACCTGGTCAAGGGCCCGATCACGATCGGCAACAAGGAGATCGACGACCTGATCATCGTGCGCGACGACGGCGTGCCGACCTACAACTTCGCGGTGGTGGTCGACGACTGGGACATGCGCATCAGCCACGTCTTTCGCGGCGACGAGCACATCAACAACACGCCCTGGCAGATCAACATGTTCCGCGCGCTCGGCGCGCCGCTGCCGCAGTTCGGCCACCTGCCCATCATCCTGGGCGATGACGGGCTCAAGCTGTCCAAGCGCCGCGGCGCGGTCAGCGTCACCGACTACGAGGACAACGGCTACCTGCCCGAAGGCATGAACAACTACCTCGCGCGCCTGGGCTGGAGCCATGGCGACGACGAGCTGTTCACGCTCGAGCAGATGGTGTCGTGGTTCGACGGCTCGCACCTGAACAAGAGCCCGGCGCAGTGGGATCCGGCCAAGCTGCTGTGGGTCAATGCGCACCACATGAAGCAGGCCGACGACGCCCGCCTGGGCGCGCTCGTGGCCGCGCAGTTGAAAAAGCGCGGCATCGAGGCCGTGGCCGACGACGCGATGGCCGCGCGCTGCGCGTTGTTGAAGGACCGTTGCCATACCACGGTGGAGCTGGCCGACTGGATCGCGATGTTCTTCGCCGACGTCACGCCGGCGCAGGCCGACCTCGACCAGCACGTGACGGACACCGCCAAGGCCGCGCTGCGCACGCTGCGCGACAAGCTCGAGACCGTGGCCTGGGACAAGGCCTCGCTCGCCGCCGCGATGAAGGAGACGCTCGCCGCGCACTCGATCAAGATGCCGCAGCTGGCGATCCCGCTGCGCGTGGTCGTCAGCGGCCGCGCGCAGACGCCTGGGATCGATGCGCTGTTGGCCCTTTTCGATCGACAAGTTGTGCTCGACCGCTTGCGCACTATTTGAAATCTGTTCTATACTAGCGGTCTTCGCTCTTCACCACGCGATGCGGTTTCGGAAGTCAAACGCCGAGGCCTCGATCGGGGGTATAGCTCAGCTGGGAGAGCGCTTGCATGGCATGCAAGAGGTCAGCGGTTCGATCCCGCTTACCTCCACCAACCGCTTAGCCGGTTGCCAGCAACGCGTGGCTGAAGAGAGAGGAAAGAACACCTGACCCTATCGTCTAGAGGCCTAGGACACGACCCTTTCACGGTCGTTACCGGGGTTCGAATCCCCGTGGGGTCGCCAGCGAAGGTTGGAACAAGTTGCAGGCAGCGCTTGGAACGCAAGTTCGAAGTTGCCGACCACGTGGAGTGGTAGTTCAGTTGGTTAGAATACCGGCCTGTCACGCCGGGGGTCGCGGGTTCGAGTCCCGTCCACTCCGCCAAAATACCCGCGGGTTGCAGTCGACAGGATGCAGCCCGTTTTAGATCCAGGGCAACCTGGTGCAGAATAGTTTCAAGACTGGCCCTATCGTCTAGAGGCCTAGGACACGACCCTTTCACGGTCGTTACAGGGGTTCGAATCCCCTTGGGGTCACCAGTCACACTGTCCGCGCGAAGCGCGGGCGCGCTTGGAGCGACGAGCTCGAAGCTGTACGCCACGTGGAGTGGTAGTTCAGTTGGTTAGAATACCGGCCTGTCACGCCGGGGGTCGCGGGTTCGAGTCCCGTCCACTCCGCCAAAATCGATAACGGGTTGCAGTCGCGAGATTGCAGCCCGTTTTTCCTTTTGGCGAGCGAACTGGCCAGACCGACGCCGCGCTACAGATCTGCCGCGATGCGTCCGATATCCTGGCAGAGCCCCGACATGAATGCCACCCACGTCCCTCGCCAACCCGCTGACCTGCGCGCGTTCGCTCGCGCGGGCGCCGTGCTGGCGCTCGCCGTCCTGCTGGCAGCCTGCAGCGCGGTGCCGAACCTCCCGCCCAAGTACCGCGAGCCGCCCAAGGGTGCGGCCGCTGCCAAGGTGCGGGTCGTCAACCTGCATCCGTACGCGTACTACGCCGACATCGCCGTATTCGATTCGTCCTCGTGCTTCGCCACCGCCAACCTGGGCATGACCGGGGGCAACAGCCGCGACGCCGAACGCATCGGCATGCTGGACGACAAGCCGGTGTCGCCGGCGACGATCGAGCGCTACGTCCGCGCCGAGGAGCCGTTGGTGATCGGGCCGCGCGCCGCCTTCCCCACCGTCACGAGCAGCGAGGTGCTGCATTCGCTGATGCCCGCCACGCAGGAGGAAGTGCGGGCCCGCCAGGCCGGCGTCTGCAAGCTGCCCGCGTTCGTGCCGAAGGCGGGTGAACAGTACGAGGTTGAGGTGGATCTCACGCCTGGGCGCTGCACGGTCACCCCGTATCACCTGGCCGGCAGCGACGGCGCCGTCACGCGCGAGCCGGTGCAGACGCAGGCCTCGCGGATCTCGACCTACGAATTCGACATGAAGTGCTTCAGGTGAGGTCGGTGGCGTAGACCAGCGCGACGATTGCTTCGCCGGCCCAGGTGTCGTCCACGCGGTCCACGCAACGCCAGCCGCGAGATTCGTAGAAGCCGATCGCCGGCGTGTTCGTCGCCAGCACCTTCAGATGCATCGCGCGGGCGCCGCTCGTTCGCGCCCATTGCGAGATCGCCTCGAGCAGCGTCGAGCCCACGCCCAGGCCCTTGCGATCGGGGCGCGCGTGCAGGTTGTTGACGTACACGCTGCCCGCCTCGTCGGGCCCGAGCGCGGCGACAAAACCGACGCTCTCCGCCTCGGATTGGACGATCAGCACGCGGCCGGCACCGTCCAGCAACTGCGGCAGCTTGCATTGCCAGTCCTCGAGGCTGGCCGCTGGCATGGTGACGTCGAGGTAGTGATCCGATACCTGGCCCCGGTAGGTGGCCCGGCGGCTCTGCACATGGATGTCGTTGATCGTCGGCAGGTCCGCGAGCGTTGCCTCGCGCACGGCCAGCGATGGTTTCGATGAGGAGGACAAGAGGCGCTCGCGCTGCGTGGAAAGCGCGCCTTTATACCTCGCGCTACAGCAGGCTGGGCTGCGCCTGGTGGCGCGCGCCGGGCGCGAGCACGATGCCTTCGATGTCCAGCAGCGCCTGCTTGCGATGCAGCCCGCCGGCGTAGCCGGTGAGGGTGCCGTTCTCGCCGATGACGCGGTGGCAGGGCACGATGACGGAGATCGGATTGCGTCCGACCGCCGCGCCCACCGCGCGCGAGGCCTGTGGGCTGCCGAGTTCGCGCGCGATGCGCCCATAGCTGAGCGTGTCGCCGCAGCGGATCGCGCACAGGCGGCGCCAGACGGCCTCCTGGAACGCGGTGCCTTGCGGCGCCAGCGCCACCTTGAACTCGCGCAGCCGGCCGGCGAAGTACAGCTCGAGCTCCTCGCGCGCCTGGGCGATCCAACGCTGCCCGTGGTCGGTGCGCGCATCCAGCATGCCGGGCGCATGCTGCTGCCTGTCGAACCACAGGCCCATCAGGCCGGCGTCGCTTGCCAGTGCGGTGAGCGGGCCCAGCGGCGTCTCGATCAGGCCCTGGACAAGGGCGGCGCCCGTCGTGCGGCGAGCGGGCAGGGTGGTGGAAGCGGGACGGATCATGATGGTTCCTTGGCAGTCGCCGGACGGCGGGCAGAGGCGGTCGTCCTTGCGACCGCGCTGCGCTTGTTGGCAGGGGCGGGCGCCGGCACGGGACCGGTGCCTGGCGCGTCGTTCGATTCCAGCGCTCGCCACAGCGCGATGACGGCGTACGAGCGCCATGGGCGCCAGCTCTCGGCCATCGCGATCGCCTGCGGCGCCTCACGCGCCTGGGTGAGGCCGAGCGCCTTGAGCAGGCCGATGTCGGTTGCGGGGAAGGCGTCGGGCCAGCCCAGGACGCGCAATGCGAGCAACTGGGTGGTCCAGTCGCCGATGCCGGGCAGCGCCAGCAAGGCCTCCAGCGTGCTGGCCAATGGCGCGCCGCGGTGCAGCGGCAAGCCGTCGACCACGGCACGCGCCAGCCCTTGCAGTGCCGCGACGCGCTGGCGCACGATGCCCAGCTCGCCAATGGACTCGGGCGTGGCCGCGGCGATCGTGGCCGCGTCGGGAAAGCAGCGATGCAGGCCGGGCCAGGGCGTCTGGACGACGGCGCCGAAGCGTTCGATGAGACGGTGCGTCAAGGTGCGCGCCGCCGCCACGGTCACCTGCTGGCCCAGCACGATGCGCGCGGCGGTCTCGAAGCCGTCGAAGCTGCCCGGCATGCGCAGGCCCGCCGTCATCGCCGAAGCCGGATGCAGTTCGGCCAGCGTCGCCAGCAGCGGTGCCACGTGCGTGGGGTCGGCGTCCAGATCGAGCGCGTGGCGCGCCGCCTCGACCAGCTGGCCGCTGTGGGCGGCGAGGTTGGCGCTGGCGCGCAGTTCGACCTCGTGGCGCTCCGGCAGGAACTCGATCTCGATCCAGCCGCGCGCCGGCGCCGCGACGCTGGCCGCCTGCGCCGTCTCGTCGACGGCTGGCCGCGGCGCGCTCCAGGTGCGCCGGATCGACCGGCCGTCGACCTCCTCGACGCCGGCCAGCGCGCGCTGTTGCCAGAAGGCCAGCATGCTGGCGACGTCATACGGGGGCCGGTATCCAAGTCGGACCCGCAGCCCGCTGCCCGCGCTTGGCGAGCTGCGCGCCGCGCTGCGCAACTCGGTCGGCTTGAGCCGCACCTGCTCGGCGAAGACGGCGTTGAAACGACGCAGGCTCTCGAAGCCGCAGGCCAGCGCCACTTCGGTGACGGGCAGGTCGGTATCGGTCAGCAACTGCTTGGCCTGCAGCAGCCGCTGCGTGGTGAGGTAGTCGATCGGGCTGACGCCGTGCGCCTGCGCGAACACGCGCCGCAGGTGGCGCTCGGTGACGCCCAGGCGGCCCGCCAGCTCCGGCATGCGAACGGCTGCGCCCACGCGCACAGCGTGATCGATCATGCGCGCCGCGTGCTGCGCGAGCACCTGCGAGGAATCCATCAGGCTCAGGCCCGGCGCGAGCTCCGGCCGGCAGCGCAGGCAGGGCCGGAAGCCGGCCTGTTCGGCCGTCGCGGCGTTGGCGTAGAAGCGGCAGTTCTCGCGCCGCGGCGTGCGCACCCGGCACACCGGGCGGCAGTAGATGCGCGTGGACGTGACGCCGACGAAGAAGCGTCCGTCGAAGCGCGCGTCATGCGCGGCCAGGGCCTTCCAGGCGGTGTCGGGATCGAGTTCCATGCCGCCATCATAGGCACCCCCGGAGCCTGTACTCGCCGTTTTCGGACACGTGTATTTCCGCCAGCGTGCGGCCCTGGAGCCGGCGCCGGGTGGCGCGCCATCCGGGCGGCGGCGCGCCGCTCTCGGGTAACATCGCCCACGCCCAACGCTGCCGAGAAGGCCTCTCCGGCGGCGCCGGATGCCCGGCTCCCGCGCATCGCCGTCCACTTCCAGCCCTTTGAGCGACGTACCCGAACAACTGGGGAAGTATCAGATCCGCCGAGTCATCGGCAAGGGTGCGATGGGCATCGTCTATGAGGGATTCGACCCGATCATCGACCGGGTCGTCGCCATCAAGACGATCCGCAAGGACGAGCTCGATCGCGACGAGGCCGAGGAGCACTCGCGGCGTTTCCTGATCGAAGCCAAGGCCGCCGGCCGGCTCAACCACAAGAACATCGTCGGCATCTACGACTACGGCGAGGAGAAGGGCCTGTCCTTCATCGTCATGGAGTTCGTGCAGGGCAAGGAGCTCAAGTCCTTCTTCGCCGCGCGGCACCCGTTCTCGATGTCGCAGATCGTGCGCCTGATGGGCGAGCTGCTGGACGCGCTCGGCTATTCGCACAGCCGCGGCGTGATTCACCGCGACGTCAAGCCGGACAACATCTTCGTCACCGACGACGGTTCGGTGAAGCTGGGCGACTTCGGCATCGCGCGCATCGACTCCACCGCCAAGACGCACGCCGGCACCGTGCTGGGCACGCCCAGCTACATGGCGCCCGAGCAGATCCGCGGCGAGACGGCCGACGCGCGTTCCGACCTGTACGCGGCGGGCGTCATCCTGTACCAGTTCCTGGTCGGCGAGCGGCCGTTCTCGGGCGGCATGGTCGCGGTGATGCAGAAGGTGCTGATGGAGGCGCCCAGGCCGCCGTCCAGCCACAACCCGTCGATCCCCGACGCCATCGACGCGGTGGTGCTGAGGGCGCTGGCCAAGTCCGCGGACGATCGCTTCGCCAGCGCCGCCGAATTCAGCCGCGAGCTGACAGCGGCGGTGGGCCTGGCCGACTCCGGTGACGAGTCCGAGTCGACGATGATCATGTCGACCGACGCGCTCAAGTCCTTGCAGGACGGCGGCGGCGCGGCCGACCGGACCGGCTCGGGCGGCACCGGTTCGGGATCGAGCGGCGGCGCCGGCCGTTCGGGCAGCGGCGCGTCCGGCAGTCGCGCCGCGGCGGTCGAGGAAGCCCGGCGCCGTGCCGAAGAGGCCAAGCGCCGCTATGAGGAAGACCTCAAGCGCGCCGAACTCGAGCTGCGGCAGGCCGAGGACGAACAACGCGCGGCCGAAGGTGAGG
Organism: Vitreoscilla sp.; assembly: GCA_045810265.1. GTDB lineage: Bacteria > Pseudomonadota > Gammaproteobacteria > Burkholderiales > Burkholderiaceae_C > Scleromatobacter. The sequence continues at coordinate 17,358 of JBJMWF010000163.1, forward strand.
CGCAGGCGCAATCGGGCCAATGGCTCGCGAGTTCGCAGGCCCTGCTTGCCGAGTCTCAGGCGCTGCTCGAGTCGGGCCAGGCGCTGTTCACCCAGCACACGCTGCTGGTCGATGGCCCCCGCGGTGCCGGCGCCGCGCGAGCCGCGGGTGCGAAGCTGCGCGCCAGTGCCACGGCAATCGGCGAGTTCATGGCGGCGTCGTATGCGCTGGCACCCGCGCTGCAGGCCGAGCTGCAGGCGCGTCAAGCCGAGCTCGTCGCAGCCGCCACGGCGCAGGACGCGTTGGCCGAGCGCATCGAACGCGAACGCGGCACGGCGCTGGCCGGCCACGCGCAGAAGCTCGAGGTGCTGGAAAAGCGGCTGGCCAGCCAGGACGGCGCCTGGGGCACCGAGTCGCGCGCGTTGGAAGCCCTCGACGCAGCCGCCGGCGAGGACGCGATTGCCCCGATCCAGGCACGCCTGGACAAGCTCGCCGCCAGCGTCGAGCAGGTCGGCAAGGGCTTCGCCTCGCTGCAGGCCCAGCCGTTGAAGCTGCCCACGCCGCAGGCCGAGCGGCTGGCGGTGATCGAGGCCCAGTTGAAGGCGCAGGCCGGTTTCGTCGCTCGCCTGCGCACGGAGGCGGACGCGGCGCGCGAACGCGCGCGCGCCGCCGCCCAGGCGCGGCAGGCCGCCGAGGAACAGGCCCGCCGCGCCGCCGAAGCCGATGCCGCACGCAAGCAGGCCGAGGAGGCTGCCCGGCTCAAGGCGCAGGCCGAAGCCGCCGAGACGGCGCGCCAGGCCGCCGAGGCGAAGCGCCGCGCCGACGAACAGGCCAGGCAGGGTGCGCTCGACGACTCGGAGTTGACGATGGTGCGCCCCATCCGGGCGGAGCCCGCGAAGACGGTGCCGGCGCCGGAGCAACGCACGCCGCCGGTGCGCCTTGACAAGCCGACCGCGGCGCCGGTGCCACCGGCGCCCGTGCCCACGTCAGGGCCCACGCCTGGGCCAAAGGCGACGCCGGCGTCGACGCCCACGCCGGTACCCCGACCGGCACCCGCTGCGGCCGATGGCCCGAAGAAGAGTCTTCTCGTCCCCATTGCTGGCGCGGCGGTCGTCGTGCTCGCCGTGGGCGGCTGGTTCGCGTTGCGACCAGTGCCCGGCGCCGACAACGCCCCGCCCGCGGCGGCCAATGCGGCATCGGCACCAGCAGCCCCGGCGCCCGCTCCCGCACCCATGCAGGCACCGGCCCCGGTCCCCGCACCCGCCGCGTCGCCCGTCGAAGCGAGCGCCGCCACCAGCGCGAGTCCCGCCAGTCAACGCAGCGCCCGCGAGGAAGCCATGCGACGGGCCGACCTCGAAGCGCAGGGGCAGGCCAAGGCCAGGACGGAGGCCGAGACCAAGGCCAGGGCAGACGCCCAAGCCGCCAAGGCGAAGGCGGATGGCGACGCCGGCGCGCAGGTCGCGGCGGCCAGCCAGCCGTCCCGGACCGAGCCGGGATCGGACGCCGCCGAGCTGTTCCGCCAGGGCTACGCCGCCTATCTCGCCGGCCGCGTTCCCGAGGGCATCCGACAGATGGAGCGCGCCGACGCGATGGGCGCCACCGGCGCTCGGGCCCGGCTGTGCGCCATCTACCGCAAGCCGACGGCGGCCGAGGGCAAGGACTTCCTCAAGGAAGCCAACAAGTGCAAGGACATCGACTAGGACGATGCTGAGGGGGCCTGCGACGGATCGGTCACGTCCGGTCGCGGTCGTTTCGGGATAACCCCTGGGTGTGTCGCGCCGCGGCTGCGCAAGGATGGCGGCATCCCCCATTTGGGCGCCCGCGTGTGCGCGGCGGATCCTGCGGGCGATAATCGCGTCGTCTCCTCATCGCATTGCCATGGA
>JBJMWF010000164.1:0-7388 GCA_045810265.1 Vitreoscilla sp.
CACGCCGGGCTTGTCGAACACGATGGGCGTGTGCGGCACGCCGGCGTAGAGCTTGATCTGGAAGGTCTTGGCCGGCGAGTACGAATAGACGTGGTGGCGCACGGTGTCCTGGTTCGGGAACATCACCGGCGTGCCCAGCGTCACCACGCTCACGCGCGGACTGAACTGCAGATCGTGCTGCACGATCCGCGCGCCCTGCATCGGCTTGACCGGCAGGTGCGCGCCGCTCGGCTCCAGCATCACCACCGCATCGGGCAGCGGATTGCCGGCCGCATCGGTGACGGCGACGCTCACGCCGGCGGCGTGCGCGAACGCAGCGGACGACAGGACGGCAAGCAATGCGAGACGGGCAAGCATGGGCGACAGACGAGGATTGCGCACGCCGCCCGCGTCCGTGCGAGGCGAGGACGGAGCCGTGCTCCTGCCAGTATCGGCACAAATGCGTCGGGTGCTGAAGCCGCCCGCCGCGCCCGTGAGCGCGCGTGCGAATTTCATCACGCGACGGCGTAGGCAGTCAGCCGGCGTTGGCCGCCGGTCGCGGCGTCAAGCCAGCTCGAGGGCCGAAATGCGGCGGCGGCCGGCGTTCTTGGACGCGTAGAGCGCCTGGTCGGCGCGGCGGAAGACCAGGTCCAGATCCATGCGCGGATCGGCCTTGAAGGTGACGATGCCGGCCGAGAAGCCCACCCGCGTGAGCTCCTTGTCGCCACTCCTGAACACGCGCGCGCCCAGGCGTTCCTGCAGCTCCTCCACACGTTCGTGCGCGGCGATGTCGTCGGTGTCGGCCATCACGACGCAGAACTCCTCGCCGCCGTAGCGGCAGCACAGGTCGTGGGCACGGAAGCCGTCGCGCACCAGGTCGGCGAAGCCCTCGAGCACGAGGTCGCCCATCTGGTGGCCGTAGACGTCGTTGACCTTCTTGAAGTGGTCCAGGTCGATCAGGATCACGACGATGCGGTCGCCGCGGCGCGAGGCCATCGAGACCAGCCCCGGCAACGCCTCGCCGAGATAGCGCCGGTTGTAGAGCCCCGTCAGCGCGTCGCGGTTGGCCAGTTCGCGCAGCGATTCCTGCAGCCGCTCCACCTCGCGCAGCCGCTGTTCCAGCAACTGGTTCTTCTGCACGATGGCGGCCTCGGCCGTCTCGGCGATCACGCGTTCGCGCCGCGCGTGTTCGATTTCCAGGCGCGCCAGGTGGGTCTGGTGGTCGACGTGCAGGTCGATGTGGCGCACCTCGGCCGATTTCTTGGCAAGGTCGCCGCGCATCGTGATGACGCGGCACTGCAGCTCGTAGGCGCGCTCGAAGTTGCCGATCTGGGCCTGCAGCCGGGCCGTCAGGTCCAGGCAGCTCTGCACCGCGATCTCGTGCGTGTTGCCGGTGATCGCCCGGCAACCGGCCTCGCCGGCCGCCACGGCGGACGGTGCATCGCGCAGCTCGGCGCACAGCAGGGCGCGGACATAGCTCACGTGGACCAGGATCGCGGGCTCGACGCCAACATCGGCGGCGGCCGCCGCCTCGTCCAGCAGCGCCGTGGCGGCCACGTGGTCACCGAGCTGCAGCTTGGCCTCGGCGGCGACCAGCAGCGCGCTGGCCAGGTAGAGCGGCGTCGACAGCTCATCGCGGGCGGCCAGCGCCGGCTGCATCACGGCGTCGGCACGGCGGTAGTCGCTCATCGACATCAGGCATTGCGCCCAGGCCTTGACGGACGAGAGCTTGCGGGGCGTCAGCGGCAGCGGCTGGTACAGGCGCCAGGCCTGTTCCAGGTAGGTCGCGGCCAGGTCCACGTTGCCCACCAGCAGGTGGCTGTAGCCGATGTTCTTTTGCGTGTTGGCGATCAACCCGGGTGGTGCCTCGGGGCTGGCGACCAGCCGGTTCAGGGCGCGGTACGTGCGCTCCTGTTCCTGCGCCCACCCCACGAGGTAGCCGCGGAAATGGCCCGACATGAGCTCCATCCAGCTCAGCTCGATCGGGTCGAGCCAGGTCTCGGCCTCGGCGCGGATCGCCTCGACGTCGCGCAGGCCCTCGTCGTGGTCCGTGCCCAGCGTGGCAAGGAAGACCTCCAGCAGGTCCACCAGCAGGGCCTCGACCATCCAGCCCTGCGCGCGCGCCTGTTCCGAGGCCGCCAGCATCTGCGGGCCCAGCGCGTCGCGATCACCGAAGCGTGCCTGGTGGTTCATCCGCACGATGCCAAGGCGCAGCAGCGACCGTTGCGAGCCGGCCGGGGTGGCGCGCGCAAACGCCTCGTCCCAGAGCCGCATCGCGCGGTCCGGTTCGTCGGGCAGCAAGCGCAGCGCGGTCAGCGCCCGGCGGTCGATCTCGGCGGGGTCCATGGAGGAGCTAGTGGTCCTTGGCGCGGCTCAGGAACAGCACCGGCACGATCACCGGTGCGAGCGGCGCCCAGTAGATCAACTGCACGCCGTCGGCCGCCATGCGGATCGGGGTCGCGGCGTCGTCGACGGCGATGTCGGCGGCGCTGGCCTCGGTCGTGATCTCGATCGTGTAGGGCTTGTTCAGCTTGTCCTGCGGACCGCGCAGGCTGTAGGTCCAGCCGGTGTAGCGCTGGCCCTTGAGGATGCCGCCGGCCACGAGCACGCCGTCGGCCCCGGGCACCAGGCCCGCCGCGCGCGCCTGTTCCTTGGCCGCCGGCGAGGCGTCGGCCGCCAGTGTCAGCAGCCAGTCGCCGGTGACCACGCCGCGCTGGTCGATGTGGAAGGTGGTGAAGGTGGCCGTCAGCTGCGGATGCACCGGCGAACGCAGCGCCTTCACGAGCACCTCCGGCGCATTGAAGATGTAGTGATGGCTGCTGCCGATGGCGGCGATGCGCTTCTCGTCGCCCGACACCAGCACCGACGAGATGGTCTCGGTGTAGTGCTGCTCGTGCAGCGGCGCCGGCTCGCGCGTGGAAGCGGCGCAACCGGCCAGCACGAAAGCCGCGCCGGCCAGCGTCGCGAGGGCAAGACGTCGAACTGCATTCACCTTGGATCACTCCCTGGCCGGCAACGCGCCGGAACCCACAATTATCGGTGCAGGAGGGCGCGGTCCCTAGGGGGAGCGACTCAACAGATTCTCAGGGAACGAACCTATAGCCGACTCCGAGCTCGGTGATCAGGTGCTGCGGCTGCGACGGGTCGGCCTCCAGCTTGGCGCGCAGGTGGCCCATGTAGATGCGCACGTAGTGCGTGTCCTCCGAATGGGACGGACCCCACACGGCACGCAGGAGTTGCGGGTGAGTGAGTACTCGGTTCGGATGCGACGCCAGGTGCGTCAGCAGCCGGTATTCGATGGGCGTCAGGTGCAGCGCGGCGCCGGCGCGTTCGACGGCGCGGCGCACCAGGTCGACGCGGACGTCGCCGAATTCCAGCACGCTGGGCGCGTCGGCGTTGGCGCGCGGGTGCCGGCGCAGCTGCGCCCGCACGCGCGCGAGCAGCTCGCCGGTGCCGAAGGGCTTGACGAGGTAGTCGTCGGCGCCGGCGTCCAGCGCGGCGATCTTGTCGGCTTCCATGGTGCGGGCCGACAGCACGATGATGGGGATCTCCGACCAGGCGCGCAGGCCACGGATGAAGTCGATGCCGTCGCCGTCCGGCAGCCCCAGATCGAGCACCACCAGGTCCGGGCGCCGCGTGCCGGCCTCGATCAGCCCGCGCTGCACGCCGTCGGCCTCGGACACCTCCAGCGACACCGCCTGCAGCGACAGCCGGATGAAGCGGCGGATCTCGGCCTCGTCCTCGACGACCAGCACCTTGCCCGGGGTTTCGGTCGAACTCATCGCGCAGATTCCATCGAGGCATTGTCCGCGTCGTCGGCCGGCTCCTCGATGTGCGGGGCCTCTCCGCGCGGCAGCGTGAAGACGAAACGCGCCCCGCCCTCGGGTCGGGTCTCGCCGCGGATCGCGCCGCCATGCGCGACGACGATGGCGCGGCAGATCGCCAGCCCCAGCCCGACGCCCGGCGTCGCGCTCTCCTTGCGGCCCCGCTCGAACTTCTCGAAGATCAGCTCCTCGCGGCCGGGCGGCAGGCCGGGCCCTTCGTCGGCGACCCAGACCTCGACGGAATCGCGCGTCGCCGCCGCGCCGATGCTGATCGCGCTGCCGGCGGGCGTGTACTTGGCAGCGTTTTCCAGCAGGTTGGCCAGCACGCGCTCGATCAGCACGGCGTCGAACTGCAGCAGCGGCAGGTCGGCCGGCAAGGCCACCCGGATCGGATGGCGCCCGGCGAACAGCCCGCCCAGGCTGCGCAAGGCGCTGCCGACGACCTCCTCCAGCGGCTGCCACTGCAGGTTGAGCGCGACCCGGCCCGACTCCAGGCGCGCCATGTCCAGCAGGTTGTTGACCAGCGCGTTCATGCGCAGCGCCGCCTCGCGCAGGGCCTGCGCGATCTCGGCGTGCGCCGGCGCCAGCGGCGGCGTGGTCAGCTGCAGCGAATCGGCCATGCCGGCCAGCGCCGCCAGCGGCGTGCGCAGGTCATGCGAGATCGCGCCCAGCAGCGCGTTGCGCAGGCGCTCCGACTCCATCTGCACCGTGGTGCGCTGCGCGACGTCGACATAGTGGATGCGCTCCAGCGCGATTGCCAGCAGCGAGGCGAAGGTGTCGAGAAGACGGCGCTGCTCCGGCACGTTCAGGCGCTGCGGATTGCGCAGCGCCAGCGCCACCACGCCGCGCACCCGCATCGGCGCCTTCAACGGCACGTACAGCATCGCGCTGGCCGGCAGCGTCCCGGTGCCCTGCCCCGCGGCCTCGGCGTGCGCGAGCGCCCAGCCGGCCAGGCTGGCGTCGACGCCGGCGGCTTCCGGCACGACCAGCCTGTCCTCGTCATCGAGCAACAGGAACACGGCGCGCGCCTCGAACTCGGCCTGCAGCACGCGGGTGCCGATCTCGACGATCTGCTCGGGCATCAGCGCCGCGGCCAGATCGCGCGAGAGCTCGTACAGCGCCCGCACCCGGTCCTCGCGCAGCGTGGCCACGCGCGCCTGGTAGGTCAGGCCGGCGGTGAGCTGGCCGATGACCAGCGCGACGATCAGCATCACCGCGAAGGTGACGAGGTACTGCACGTCGCTGACGGCGAACGTGAAGCGCGGCGCGACATCGAAGAAATCGAACGCGGCGACGCTGACGAAGGACGCCAGCACTGCCGGCCCGCGGCCGTAGCGCAGCGCCGAGAACACCACCGCGAGCAGCAGCAGCATCACGATGTTGGTCGGCTCCAGCACGTGCAGCAACGGTGCGGTGGCGAGAATGACCGCCGCGCACACGGCCACGCTCTTGGCGTAGGCCCACCAGTCGAGCGGCCGGCCCGTGTCGTCGCCCGTGAGCCGCGCCGCGAGTTCGTGTGCGACGGCGCCGCGCTCACGCGGCGGCAGGGCCACTTGCACCAGCTCGAGGTCCGGCGCGAGCGCCGCCACCTGCGTCGCGGTGTCGCGCCGCCACCAGGGCTTGAGTGCGCCCCGCCTGCCCATCACGACGCGCATCAGGTTGTGCTCGCGCGCGTAACGCGCCAGCGCGGGCGCGGCGGCGTCGCTGGCGAGCGTGGCCGTGCGCGCGCCCAGGTCCTGCGCCAGCGTCAACACGCGCAGCACCTGCTCGCGCCGCGCGCGGGGCAGGCGTTGCAAGGCGGGCGTCTCGACATAGACCGCGTGCCAGGGTGCGCCCAGCTGCGCGGCCAGGCGCGCGGCGGCGCGCACCAGCTTCTCGCCCTGCCCGCCCGGCCCGACGCAGGCCAGCAAGGCCTCGCGCGCCGGCCACACCGCGGCCGACTTCAGGCCGCGGCGGTAGCTGAGCATGTCGACGTCGACGCGATCGGCCGTGCGCCGCAACGCCAGCTCGCGCAAGGCCAGCAGGTTGCCCTTGCGAAAGAAGCTGGACGCCGCGCGCTCGGCCTGCGGCGCGATGTAGACCTTGCCTTCCTTCAGGCGCTGCAGCAGCTCGTCGGGCGGCAGGTCGACCAGCACGACATCGTCGGCGTCGTCGAAGACGTGGTCCGGCACCGTCTCGCGCACGCGCACGCCGGCCACCGCGTTGACCACGTCGTTGAGGCTCTCGAGGTGCTGCACGTTCATCGTGGTCCAGACGTCGATGCCGTTGGCCAGCAGCTCCTCGACGTCCTGCCAGCGCTTGGGATGGCGCGCGCCCGCCACGTTGGAATGCGCCAGCTCGTCGACCAGCACCAGGGCCGGCCGGCGCTGCAGCACGGCGTCGAGATCGAACTCGGGCAGCGTGCGGCCGTGGTGCGCGATGTCACGCCGCGGGATCACCGGCGTCGCGCCGACCAGCGCCGCCGTGTCGGCGCGGCCATGCGTCTCGACGACGCCGATCACCACGTCGACGCCCTGCTCGCGCTGCAAACGGGCCTGCGCCAGCATCGCGCAAGTCTTGCCAACGCCGGCCGACGCACCGAAGAAGATCTTCAGGTGGCCGCGCCGCGCCGCGCGCTCCGCCTCGTGCGCCTGCGCGAGCAGGTCGTCGGGGTCGGGGCGGTCGTCGGTCATGAACGCCACTCTAGCGCGCCGCTGCCTCGTCGATGTCCAGATTGAGCAGCAGCACGTTGACGCGCGCCTCGCCCAGCCAGCCGCCCAGCGGCTCTTCGGTGCGGCGATCGACCAGCGCCTGCACGCGATCGACCGGCATCCCGGTGGCGCGCGCGACCCGTGCCACCTGGTAGCGCGCCGCCGCGACGCTGATGTGCGGATCGAGCCCGCTGGCCGAGGCCGTGACGAGATCGACCGGCACCGGCGCCAGGTTGCCTGGATCGGCCGCCCGCAATGCGGCGACGCGCGCCTTGACCGCATCGACCAGCGCCGGATTCGTCGGCCCCAGGTTGGAGCCGGACGAGGCATCGCCGTTGTCGGGCATCGGCGAGGTCGCCGATGGCCGGCTCCAGAAGTGGCCGGGCGCCTGGAACGGCTGGCCGATCAGCGTGGAGCCGATCGCCACGCCGTGGCGCTCGACGACGCTGCCGTTGGCCGTCTCGGGAAACACGAGCTGGGCCAGGCCGGTCACCAGCAGCGGATAGAGCAGGCCCGTGAGCACGCTGAGCGTGACGAACAGGCTCAGTGCGGGGCGAAGAAGTTTCTTCATGAGGAGGTCTCAGGCGAGATGGAGGGCGACCAGCGCGAGGTCGATCAGCTTGATGCCGATGAAGGGCACGATCACGCCGCCCAGGCCGTAGATCGCCAGGTTGCGGCGCAGCAGCGCGGCGGCGCCGATCGCGCGATAGCGCACGCCCTTCAAGGCCAGCGGGATCAGGAACACGATGATCAGCGCGTTGAAGATCACCGCCGACAGGATGGCCGACGCCGGGCTCGCCAGCCGCATCACGTTGAGCGCGGCCAGCTGCGGATACGTGGTGACGAAGGCGGCCGGGATGATCGCGAAGTACTTGGCGATGTCGTTGGCGATGGA
>JBJMWF010000165.1:0-3655 GCA_045810265.1 Vitreoscilla sp.
GAGAACACGCTGGCCGCGTTTCGCGAGGGCGCGGCACAGGGGTTTCGCATGTTCGAGTGCGACGTCAAGCTGTCGGCCGACGACGTCCCCTTCCTGCTGCACGACAGTACCCTGGAGCGCACCACCTCCGGGCTGGGCACCGCCGGAGAACGGCCGTGGGCGGCGCTGTCGCAGCTCGACGCCGGCGGCTGGCACGGCGTGCGCCACGCCGGCGAGGCGATCCCGACGCTGGCGGCGATCGCGCGCTTCGTGGTGGCCAACCGGCTGGCGGTCAATCTCGAGATCAAGCCGACGCCGGGCGTCGAGACGCGCACCGGCGACTTCGTCGCGCGCGCCGCCGCGCAGCTATGGGCGCGCAACACGCCGCCGCCGCTGCTGAGTTCCTTCGACCTGGCCGCCCTCGAGGCCGCGGCCGCCGCCGCGCCGGCGCTGCCGCGCGCCCTGCTGCTGGACGAGCTGTGGCCCGGCTGGTTCGAGACCGCCCAGCGCCTCGCCTGCCGCGCCGTGGTGACGCACCACTCGCTGATGGACGCCGCGCTGGCGCAGCGGCTGCACGGCGCCGGCCTGCGCGCGCTCGTCTACACGGTCAACGCGCCGGCCGAGCTTGCCGCGATGCGCGCGGCAGGCGTCGACGGCGTCATCACGGACGAGGTCGAGCGCTACTCGGCCGATGCCCGCAGCGAGCACTAGGGGCGCACCAGTTCGGCACCGCCGTCGGCCTCGTCGTCGCTCAACACCGGCAGCACCCGTACCGAACGCAGCACCGGGCTGCGCCAGGCGACGAGGGTCAGCAGCAGCCCGCACACGCCGGAGAACGCGAGCGACGCGCGCAGGTCCACGTGCTCGCCCAGCCAGCCGCCGATCAGCGCGCCGGGCGCGGCCGGCAGCAGGATCAGCCAGCGCATGGTGCTGGTCATGCGGCCCAGCATCGGCACCGGCGTGACGGCCTGGCGCAGCGCGAGGAAGTTGATGAACATCATCACGGCGCCCAGGCCGAACAGCATCAGGTTGGTGGCGAACAGCGCGACGCCGAGCGGCCCCACCGGCGCAGCCGCCAGCATCAGCCAGCCCAGGCTGCACGAGCCGATGCCGATCGTCATCGACGGCCCCGGCCCGAAGCGCTTGCTGATGCGATGCCCGACCAGGCTCGCCAGCACGGTGCCGAAGCCCAGGCAGACGTAGCTCAGGCCGACGCTCTGCTCCGACAGCCCCAGGGTGCGCGTCGCGAACAGGATGTTGACCACCGTGGCCGAGTTGTTGCACAGCTGCCAGCCGCCGGCGGTGCTGGCCAGCACGACCAGCAACCGGTTATGCATCACGAAGCGCAGCCCGGCCTTGAGCTCCGCCCAGAAGGCGCTCGCGCCCAGCCTCGGCTGCTCGTCGACGCGGATCCCGCGCAGGATGGCCGCCGAGAGCACCAGCAAGGCGGCGTCGAACAGCAACGCGACCGGCGCGCCCAGCAGCTTGATCAGCGCACCGGCCAGGCCAGGCCCGGCGACATCGGCGCCCGAGCTGGCCAGCGCGTTCTTCGCGTTGGCCTCGACCAGGCGGTCGCGCTCGACCACCTGCGTCAGCACGATCTGCGCGGCGCTGCCGGCCGAGGTGTAGACGATGCCGATGATGAACGCGACGACGTAGAGCCAGTGGATGGACAGCGCATGCAGCCACCATGCCAGCGGAATGCTGGCGGCGGCGCAGGCCAGCGTGATCTCGCCGGCGATGTAGACGGGCAGCTTGCGCACGCGGTCCAGCCACACGCCCGACGGCAGCGAGAACAGCACGAACGGCAGGATCTCCATCGTGGTCAGCGCGCCCATCTGCGTGGGCGACGCGTGCAGCAGCACCGCCGCCGTGAGGGGCAGCGCCAGCATCATGATCTGCGCGCCGAACGAGCTCGTGAGCACCGATGTCCACAGGCGGCGATAGACCGCGTCGCGCAGCAGGTCGTTGGGCGCGAGCGCGAAGCGCGCCTGCAAGGCGACCAGCGCGCGCTGCAGCGCCGTGGCGTCCGACCTCAGCGCGCTCGTACCGAGTTTCTTGTCCATGTCTGTCCTTCTCCCTGTCCTCGGGCCACGCGCGGCCTCGTGGGCGGCGGTGGACCGGTTGTCTGGCAGCGGCGTGGCCCGGATGGGCGACGACTACCGCTGGATGTCCCAGCAGTAGCGGGCCGAGCCCGAAGGTGCTGGGAGAGCTAGATGACCGGTGCGGCTGCGACGATTGTCGCGACCTTGCACGGATGCATCGGATTGGCGCCGGATGGCGAGCCGCAGGACGGCGTGGAGGCCGGCGTCATCACCGGTGCCGCACTCGGGGCGCCCACCAGGTCGGCCAGATGGCATTGCAGCCGCGGTCCGGCCAGTTGCAATACGAGCGCCGCCACGATGCCCGTGGCCACGACCACGCCACGTGCCGCGGTGCCGCCTTGCGCGCGACGCACCTTGACCGGACGCGTGACGCGTCGTCGGTTGGTGTTGAGGCGGGTGTTCATGGGCGGCGATCGATGGAGAACCTGATAGTAGCAGCGGCCTGCGCAGCCAGGCAAGCGCCCCGACGGGGGGCTTCGCCCGCGGCGCAACACAGCCCCCCGAGCTCAGTTCTCTGGGATCTCGTAGCCGCAGACGCTGCACTCGACCTTCTTGAGCGACATCCAGGGAAACGCGCGCAGGAAGCGGTGGTCGCACTTCGGACATCGGCTCACGGTGCGGCGCGAGATCAGGCTGAAGGTCACGGCGATCCAGACGATGTCCAGCGTCGTGTACAGCGCCGGCGGCGGTTCGCCGGCGAACTGCCGCCAGGCCTTGATGACGAGGAACATCGCCGCGCTGCCCACGGGCAGCCACCACCAGATCAAGCGACGGTCGCGGCGCAGTTGCGTCAACGTGAGTCGAGCAGCGGCCAAGGACTCAGCTCCGATAGTCGGCGTTGATCTTGACGTAGTCGGTCGACAGGTCGCAGGTCCAGACGGTGGCCGAGGCGCCGCCGCGCTGCAGGTCGATGCGCACCGTGATCTCGGCGCGCTTCATCACGCGCGCGCCGTCCTCCTCGCGGTAGTCTGCACGGCGGCCGCCGTCGGTGACCACTGCGACGTCATCGAGGAATAGCGCGATGCGCGACTGATCGAGGTCGCTGATGCCGGCGTAGCCGACCGCCGCCAGGATGCGGCCGAGGTTCGGGTCGCTCGCGAAGAATGCCGTCTTGACCAGTGGCGAATGCGCGATCGCGTACGCGGCCAACCTGCACTCGGCTTCATCGCGGCCGCCGTCGACCTGCACGGTGATGAACTTGGTGGCGCCCTCGCCATCGCGCACGATGGCCTGCGCCAGTTTCTGCGCGACCTGCGTGATCGCCTCAGCCAGCGCGCGCCCGTCGTCGGAGTCCAGCGACTCGATGCGCGCATGGCCCGCCTGCTGCGTGGCCATCACGACGAAGCTGTCGTTGGTGGAGGTGTCGCCATCGATCGTGATGCGGTTGAACGAGGCGTCGGCGGCCTGCCTGGCGAGCACCTGCAGCAGCCGCGCGGCGATCACCGCGTCGGTGGCCAGGAAGCCCAGCATCGTGGCCATGTTCGGGCGGATCATGCCGGCGCCCTTGCTGATGCCGGTGATGGTCACCGTCTTGCCGCCGATGGTGACCTGCGTCGACGCGGCCTTGGGCA
>JBJMWF010000166.1:0-10087 GCA_045810265.1 Vitreoscilla sp.
ACCTTCCAGGCCGCGTCGACGCGCGCCCATGCGCCGGCCTTGGTCTTGAGAAGATTGGCGATCTCCTTGTGTTCCTCCGGGTAGCTGGCGCGCGAATCGATGGCACGCATGGCCGAGCGGATGGCTGTCTGGCCTTCGTTGATCACCTGCAGGCTGACGACCGAGGGCAGGCGATTTGCGCCCACTTCCGCCAGCATCACGGCGTCCTGCTTCATGCCCTGGACGGCAATGACGATGTTGATGCCAAGGGACAGGACGCTGACCGCCAGCAAGGCGATGAGCTTGGCTCTAAGGGAGACTTTGGAGAACATGATGTGTTCCTGGTTGTGTCGTTGGTTCGCCGACCGTTCGCGCGGTCGATGTCTTGTCAGGATTGACGATCGAGCGCGTGCTCGTTGCGAGGGGCGGGGTTGGCGACGCCGGCGAGCAGCGCGCCGACATCGAGGATCAAGGCCACCGCTCCGCTGCCGAGGATGGTCGAGCCGCTGATGGCCTTGACCTGGTCGAAGACCTGGCTCAGCGGCTTGATGACGGTCTGGTACTCGCCCAGCAGCGCGTCGACCACCAGCCCGGCGCGCTGGCCGGCATGCTGGATGACGACGACGCTCTCGCGCCGAGCGGGCGGCGCGTCCAGGTCGAAGAATTCGCGCAACCGGACGTAGGGCAGCACCTCGCCGCGCAGGTTGCAGTACTGATGGCCGGGTTCGCTGCTGAACTCGATGCACTCGATGATCATGTCCAGCGGAACGACGAAGACCGAGCCGGCGACGTTGACCAGGAAGCCCTCGATGATGGCCAGCGTCAGCGGCAGCCGCACGGTGACCGTGGTGCCGACGCCCTCGGTGCTGCGGATGCCCACGCTGCCACGCAGCGCGGTGATGTTGCGCTTGACCACGTCCATGCCCACGCCACGGCCCGACAGGTTCGTGACCTGTTCGGCGGTGGAGAACCCCGGCTCGAAGATCAGGTCGTAGACCTCGGACTCGCCCAGTTGCGCCCCCGGTTCGACCAGGCCGCGCTCGATGGCCTTGGCCAGGATGCGCTCTCGCTTGAGGCCGCCGCCGTCGTCGCCGACCTCGATCACGATGCTGCCGGAGTCGTGGAACGCGTTGAGCGTGACCTCGCCGTGCTGCGGCTTGCCGCGCGCCTCGCGCAGGTCGGCCGACTCGATGCCATGGTCGATCGCGTTGCGCACCAGGTGCATCAAGGGATCGCTGATCTTCTCGACCACCGTCTTGTCCAGCTCGGTGTCCTCGCCGCGGATGACCAGCCCGATGTCCTTGCCCAGTTCGCGCGCGACGTCGTGCACCACGCGCTGGAAGCGGGTGAAGGTGGCGCCGATCTTGACCATGCGCAGCTGCAGCGCGCTGTCGCGCACCTCCTGCACCAGCAAGGCCAGGCGCGATGTCGCCTCGGTCAGCTCCGGCTGGCCCACGCTGCGCGCGAGCAGGTCCGCATTGGCGCCGGCGATGATCAGCTCGCCCACCAGGTCGATCAGCTGGTCCAGCCGGTCGGCGTCGACGCGGATAGACCGGGCCTCGCCGCCGCGCTGCCGTTCGGCCACCTGCTTCTGCTTGTTCAAGGCCGCCTCGACGACGGCCGGCTGCACCGCCTCGCTCTGAACGAGGATGGCTCCCAGCGGGCGCGCCTCCGCTGCGCCGTCGATACGGGATTCGGCCTGTTCGGCCAGCGCCGCCTCGAGCTCGCGCTCCGTCACGCTGCCGCAGGCGACCAGGATCTCGCCCAGGCGCGCCTGTTCCTCGGGCAGCTGCCGGATCAGTTCGACGAAGTCGTCGATGCGCGATCGGGGCGCCACGATGCGCACGGCGCAGTCGTCGCGCACGAAGTCGAAGACGCCCTCGATCGTCGCCTTGTCGGCGTCGCTGGCGAGCGCGACCTCGAAGCCGAGGTAGCAGGACTCGGGGTCCATGTCCCGCGGGTCGGCCGGCAACGCGTCGGGCAGCGTCGCGATGCCGACGATGCGGCCGATCCGGCCCAGGTAGCGCAAGAACGACATCGGGTCCATCCCCGAGCGCAGGACATCCGGACCGAAGCGCAGCGAGAGGTGCCAGTGGTTGCCGGAATCATCGCCTCCGCCGCCGTGCACGACGCGCGCGGGCTCCTGGCCGGCGTCGGCCGTCAAGGACCTCACGCCGCCGTGCCGCAGCAGACACAGGTTCAGCTGCAGCACCAGCGCCGCGGAGCTCTCTTGCTCGACAGGTTCCAGGCGGCCCTCGGCCACCGCGTCGATCAGCAGCGTGAGGTGGTCGCAGCACGAGAGCAGCAGCACGACCAGTTCGTCGTCGATCTGCACGGCGCCGTCGCGCACTTCATCGAGCAGGCTCTCGACGACATGCGTGAACGCCACCACGTGATCCATGCCGAACAGCCCCGCGGAGCCCTTGATGGTGTGGGCGGCGCGGAAGATCGCGTTGACCGCCTCCGCCTGCTCGGCGTCCTGCTGCAGGGTCAGGAGCGCGGTCTCCATGTCGGCCAGGAGCTCGCGGCTCTCGGCGATGAAGGTCTGCAATGCGGCGTCGAGGTTCATGGTGTCAGCGGCCTTCGAAGGAGGAATCGGAGATGACCAGCAGATCGCCGAAGAAGGCCGCGACGTTCAGCAGTTCGAACGCCTCGAGCACGGCGGGGCTGTGCGAATGCAGCTGGAGCAGGTGTCCACGCTGGACGGCCGCCTGCTTGGCCAGCATCAGCAGTTGCACGCCCGCCGTGTCGATCTCGCTGACCTGGGACAGGTCCAGGTCGACGCGCGCCTGCTCGTCGACCGCCCCGAGCAGCAGCGCCTTGAGTTCGGCCGCTCGATAGATCGTCATTTCGCCGACGACCGCGTCCAGAGTCGCGGTCATGCGAGCACCAGCTTCTGCACCGCCACCAGCATGGCTTCCGGACGGAAGGGCTTGACCACCCAGGCCTTGGCGCCCGCGGCCTGCCCTTCGGCCTTCTTGGACTCCTGCGATTCGGTCGTCAGCATGATCACCGGCGTGAACCGGTACGCGGGCAACTGCTTGAGCGCCTTGACGAAGCTGATGCCGTCCATGTTGGGCATGTTGACGTCGCTGATGATCAGGTGGACCTTCTGTCCGGTCAGCCTGGCCAGCGCATCCCGCCCGTCGCAGCCTTCGATGACGTCGTAGCCCGCGCTGCGAAGCGCGATGCCCACGACCTGCCGCAGCGAGGCGGAGTCGTCCACCACCATGATGGTCTTGGCCATGGTCCTGTCTCCTAGAAGAACGTGATCTCGTCGGCCGCCTGGGGCACGGGTGCCGCGGACTGGCCTTGATGCACGGCGTGTTCGTCCGTCATCGCGTAGGTGCTTTGGAGTTCGCCGAGCAGGCCGGTGACATCCAGCGGCTCGAGGCGCTGCTGCGTGCGATACCGTTCGTTGCTGCGTGCCAGCAGCACCGGCAGTCGATCCATGTTGTGGCGGACGTGGCTCATGATCTGGCTGATGCGATCCTGGAACTGCAGGTGCACCAGTGCTTCGCCGACCTGGTCCTCCACGAAGTCGCGGCCATGCTTGAGGTCGCTGGCGGACGCCACCAGCGTGTCGGTGGCCTCCCGGAACTCGCCCAGGACGGTTTCGATGGCCGACTCCGAGCCGCGGATCGAACGCTGCTCCTCCTCGGCGGACAGGCGCGCCGCCGTACAGGTCGACTCGATCGCACCGCTGATCTCGGCCACCTTGCGGGCCATCGACCGACCGGTCTCGCCGGAACGGTTGGAGAGCGTTCGCACCTCCTGGGCGACCACGGCGAAGCTTCGGCCTTGTTCGCCGGCTCGCGCGGCCTCGATGGCGGCGTTCAGCGACAGCAGGTTGGTTTGCTGGGCGATGCGGGCGACCTCGGCGGCCATGGCCTGGAGATCCTCGATATAGCGTTCCAGCGACTGGATCTTCTCGAGCATCTCGAGCTTGCTGGCCATCGCGGCCTTCAGCGACGCGACGACCGCGCCCAGCCGGCGTTCGCTGCCGGCGAACACCGCCACGAGGCCGCGTTCGCTGCTCGACATCGAGTCGGCGGCCAGATCCGACCTGCCGGCGGTGTCCTGCAGCTGCTGGACGATCTTCGAGAACCGATCCGCCAGCGCGGACACGGCGGTTTCCATCTGCGTGCGCGACGCTTCCACATGGCCGCTCCAGACAGGCAGCAAGGCGTCGGCCAGGAGTTGCTGGCCCTGCAGGTACTGCTCGATCGCCTGCGTCTGCGCATCGGCCTGTCGCCGCGCCTGGCGACCGATGAACAGCCCCGCGGCCAGCAGCAGCAGCGCCACCATCACGCCTGGCGCATGCAGACCGCCGACACCCAGCGTGCCGGCCCCGCCGAGGACGGCAAGGGCCAGAGGCGCCGTGGCGGCCCGGGCACGGGCCCGCGCTCGTTCGGCAGTCTTCATGGGGATCAAGGGCATCTGGTTTCCTGTGCTGTCGTCGACTCGGACCTTGAGTCACAGGCCCATCTTCGGACAAAAGAACAAAGTGATTAAATAGAATAAAAGGAATATTACTATTCAATTCGACAAGCCGTGACGGGTTTCACGGCCTGGCGACGAGCGGAGTGGCCGGCCGCCGCAACGGCCGGTGTGGCATCGCCGCTTCGGCCGGAGGCGACTCTGTGCGATGCTTGGCAACGGCGCCAAGCAGGTCGACGAACCTTGAGTCCACGAGATGGACGGCTGACGCCGAGCCGGTCCGGCCGTCATTCGCCCGTGGCCGAACGTCAGGGGAGAGGAGCGTTCCACTTGTCGAAAGAAGCTGGCGAGGCCGTCGAACACGGCGTGATGGATCCGGGGCCAGCGTCGAATCGCGGCGGGGCGGGCCGGTCGGCGAGGCGATCCGATGCCTTGCTGGTGGCGGCGGTGGCGCTGCTGCTCCTTGCCGCCGCCACCATGATCCTGGGCCAGCGGGAGCTCCTGTGGCGCTCGGCCCGGCAGAACATCGTGCACGCGGCTTCCGGGCTCGAGTCGGCCACGACTGCGCGGCTACTCCAATCGACCTTCAGCCTGCAAGGCGTCGCGGCCGACCTCCGGTCATCGGGCGACCGTTCAGAGCCGCACCTCGAAGCCGTGCTGCGAAACGCCATGCGCTTCGACCCTCAGACCGCGTTCCTGGGCGTCGTGCCAGGCCGCCAGCGCAGCGCCTTGGCCATCGATCGGCAAGGCCATCGCGCGCCGCCCGCCGTGGAATCGGCGATGGCCGCGCTGTCCCGGCCCGATTCGCGCGAGCTGGGCATTCGCCCCGCGCTGAGGATTGCGGGCGATCCCGCGGTGTACCTGCCGGTGCTGCTGCCCTTGGGTGCGGCAGGGAGCTCCGATGGTCAGGCCGTCGCGCTGGTCGATGCAAGACTCCTGCTGGCGCATGCCGAAGCGCTGCTCATGCTGGGCGACAGCTTCGTCTCGCTTGTCGCCACCGACGGCACGCGACTGCTCCGCTACTACAAGGCGAGCGATCGCTTCGAACTGGGCGGCACGACCCTGCTACCGGATTCCCTGAACCGCCTCCGGCGTGCCGCCTCGGGCGTCTACCAGGCGGAGGACTACGTCTCGGGCCGCCGGCATCTGGTGGGCTTCATGCGCTCGTCGGAGCTTCCGATCTACGTCGGCGCGTTGATTCCCGACGCGGAACTGCAACGCCTGTGGCTCCAACAGGCGGCAATTCCCGGCTGCATCTTCCTGTGCGGCCTGGTCGGCGTGGGCATGTTCGGCCTGCGCTTGCGCCGGGCGATGGGCCAACAGGTCGCGGCCGTGAACCTGGCAAGACAGGCGACGCGAGACGCCGCGTCCGGCATGGCGCGATTCCGGCAACTCTTCGACACGACCCCCTGCGCGATGGTGGTGATCGCCGAAGCCGACGGGCGGATCGTCAAGGCCAACGATGCGTTCTGTGCGCTGCACGGCCTGGCTTCTGCGGATCTGGTCGGAAAGACACCCGAGGAGTGCTCGGTCAGCCTGCCTGACGGCGACCGGGCGCGCGCGTTCGACCTCTGGCGGCGCGACGGCCGGTTGAGAAATCTCGAAGTTTCAGGCTACGGTGAAGGCGGCGACAGGACCCTGCTGGTCAGTGCCGAGCCCATCGAGTACGGCGGGCAGCCCTGCCGGCTGGTGGTGGGACTGGACATCACCGACGTGCGGCGCGCGCTCCACGAACGCGCCGCCGCGGAGGCCGCGAGCGAAGCCAAGAGCCTCTTCCTGGCCAACATGAGCCACGAGATCCGCACGCCGATGAACGCCATCATCGGGTTCACCGACCTGGCCTTGCGAACCGGTCTCGATGCGCGCCAGCGCGATTACGTCGGCAAGACCCGGCAAGCCGCCGGATCGCTCCTGGACCTGATCAACGGCATCCTCGATTTTTCGAAGATCGAGTCAGGCAAGCTCGAACTCGACCACCAGGAGTTCGCCCTGGACGCCATGCTCGACGAGGTCGTCCTGCTGGTCGCACCCAGGGCGCAGCAAAAGGGCCTGGAGTTCCTGACCGCGATCAGTGCCGACATGCCGCGTCGCGTGGTGGGTGACGACCTGCGCCTGAAGCAGGTGTTGATCAACCTTTGCAGCAACGCCATCAAGTTCACGGCCCACGGCGAAGTCGTGCTGACGATCAGGCACCAGGCGGCGGGCAATGGGCGCTGTCGCCTGCGATTCTCGGTCCGCGACACCGGCATCGGCATGAACGCCCAGGAGATCGATCGGCTGTTCGTGCCGTTCAACCAGGGCGATCGGTCGACGTCCAGGCACCACGGCGGCACCGGCCTGGGCCTGGCGATCTCCAGGCAACTCGTGGAATTGATGGGCGGCGAGATCGAAGTGCGCAGCCGGCGCGGCCAGGGCAGCGACTTCCTCTTCTCCGCCGAGCTCGACCTGCCCGAGGCGCCCCTGCAACTCGAGGACAGGATGTGCGACCTGGACGGCCTGGGCGTGCTGGTGGTGGACGACAGCCCCTCGGCGCGGGAGGTCCTGTCCGAGATGCTGACCGGCATGGGCTGTCGCGTCTGCGTGGCGGCGTCGGGCGCGCAGGCGTTCGAGTGCCTGGCCACGCCGCAGGGTTCGGCGACCGGGGTCTTCATCGTCGACTGGAAGCTGCAGGACGAGGACGGCTTCGAGGTCGCCGAACGGTTGCGGGCGGCGCCGGGTGGCGCCGATCGCAAGGTCATCGTCGCGACGGCGTTCGGGGACGAGGACGTGGCCGAACGCGTGCGGCGTGCGGGCCTGGCCGGCTACCTGTCCAAGCCGATCAGCGCTTCCGCGTTGTTCGACTGCATCCACGCCCTGCTCGCAGGCGCCACCCAGGAAGGCACAGCGCGCGCCGAATCGCTCGAGATCGAACCGACGCTGGTCGATGGATTGCGAGGGCGCACGGTGCTGCTGGTCGAGGACAACGAGTTCAACCAGATGGTGGCCCACGACCTGCTGACCTCGGTCTGCGCGATGAAGGTGGTGGTCGCACCGAGCGGCCAGGAGGCGCTCGATCGCCTCGAAGACGCTCGCTTCGACGCGGTGCTGATGGATGTGCAGATGCCCGGCATCGATGGCTACGAGACCACGCGGCGACTGCGCACGCGCCCGGGCCTGCAGGACCTGCCCGTGATCGCCATGACGGCCCATGCCACGCAGAGGGACCGCGAACTGTGCCTGCAATCGGGCATGAACGACTACATCACCAAGCCCTTCGACCCGGCTTTCCTGATGGCGACGCTCGGCCGCTGGATCGCTCAAAGGTCGCCCACGGCGCCCGCCGCGGCGCCGCCGCCGGCCCGGGAAGGCGTCTCGCTGGAGCTGGGATTGAAGCGCTGCATGGGCAACGCCGACCTCTATGCCAGGATCGTCCGTCGCGTCGTGGAAGGCCACGCCAGCCTGCCTGACGACATGGAGACGGCGCTGGGCCAGCCGGACCGCAGCCATGCCGTGATCCTCGCCCATTCGCTGATATCGACGGCAGCGCTGTTGGGCGCAGACGCCTTGTCGACCTCGGCGCGGCAACTCCAGCACGCCATCGAAGCCGGGGAGATGACACGGGCCCGCAACATCCTGGCAGCGCTGCGGCAGGAATACGCCGCCGTCCTGCTGGTGCTGGCCGACTACCTCAAGGCGCGCACCGCGGACGCCGAGGTGCCGGCAGCGGGCTGACCCGCGACGATCAGCGGCCGCCCGCCATGCCGGCTCGAAGGACCTCGGCAAATCGCAGCGCATCGAGCGGCTTGGGGACGAACTGCACGCCCTCGGGCAAGCGCCCCGCATCGGCAAGAGGCGCACTGGAGACGGCGACCAGCAGGCGCGGCCTGGCATCGGTCTGCAGCGAGACCTGCGAAAGCATCTCGGCGCCGTCCATCTTGGGCATGACGATGTCGGTGATCACGATATCCGGCTTCAACTGGCCGATCGCCATCAGGCCCAGGAAGCCGTTCTGCACCGCCGTCACCTCGCAGCCCGGAAACGTTGCCTTGCAGAGGAACACGATGAGCTCCAGGTCGTCCGGGTTGTCGTCGACCGCCACGATGGTCGGCACCTTCGGCGCCGTGCGGCTGCGCGGCTCCAGCACGGTTGCC
This sequence comes from Vitreoscilla sp., assembly GCA_045810265.1. Classification (GTDB taxonomy): domain Bacteria; phylum Pseudomonadota; class Gammaproteobacteria; order Burkholderiales; family Burkholderiaceae_C; genus Scleromatobacter. Next base: position 8,550 of record JBJMWF010000166.1, read on the forward strand.
CGCGATGTCATCAATGCATCCGCGCTGGCCGCTTCGACCCTGCGGTGACCGCCCGGTGTCGTCCACGCCTTGAGGTGGCCCTCGTCGATCCAGCGCCTGACGGTGGGCACGGACACGCCCAGCTTGCGGGCGACCTCGGTGGTTGAGTAAGACGCGGTCAAGGGAGACTCGAGGTGGACAGGTCGTCCTGCCATACGGTGAAGTTCATGCCGGGTTATGTCGGAAGCGACCCTGCGTCGCCATGTTCAACCAGATGATCGGCGCATCTGGCGCCTCATCAATGGTTCAGTGTCAGAGCGAGCGCGGAATGGCAAGGAGTTCGCATTATTCCTTTAATTCCTTTTGCCACTTTGGCACCGGCAGGCGGGCCACCGCCTTGCGGATTTGCAGCTCGGTGGTCACTGGGTGTCTTCCGGGACGTCGGAAAGGATCCACCGGGCCGTGTGCGGCGTCGAGACAGCGGCCCGCCACTCGGCGCCATGCCTCCAGAAGGATCCGGTCGCAGACGCGGGACGTCGATGGAATGGTGCCGACTATCCGAATCGAACGGATGACCTCCCGCTTACAAGGCGGATGCTCTACCAGCTGAGCTAAGTCGGCGTGCGGAGCGCTGCAGATGCGGCGCCCCGGAGGGACTTTACTTGATGCGCTTGAGCGCCGGACGCGGACTCGTGGGCGCCGGCGTGGGGGCGTCCGGCGGGTCGGTCTCGTCGTCGTCCTCGACGGGCGTCTCGGGCGAGCCCTCGTCGGACTGGGCGGTGGGAGCCAGGCGCAGGCCGCGCGGGGCGCCGTCGGCGGCCGGTGCGGTGGAGTGGCTCACCGGCCCGCTGTTGTCGCCGACGCTGGTCTCACCCTCGCCGGTGGGCATGGGGAAGGCCATGCCCTGGCCGTTCTCGCGGGCGTAGATGGCCACGACGTGGTCGACGGGCACCAGGATGTCGCGGGCCATGCCGCCGAAGCGGGCGCGGAACTCGATGAAGTCGTTGCCGAGCTTCAGGCCGCTGGTGGCCTCGAAGCCGACGTTGAGCACGATCTCGTTGTTCTTGACGTACTCCATCGGCACCTGCACCGAGCGGCCGACGTGGACGGCCAGGTAGGGCGTGAAGCCGTTGTCGGTGCACCAGTCGTGCAGCGCACGGATCAGGTAAGGCCGCGTGGAGCTGCCGGGAATCTCGGTGGTGCTGACCTGGGTCATGAACGGCGGATGGGAACGGAGCGGGAAACCGGGTGAACGGAGCTGCCAGGATACCGGCCCCGGCGCGGGGCCGGGAGCCGGCAGCGCCGGATCACTTGCGCATGACCTTTTCCGAAGGCGTCAGCGCCTCGATGTAGGCCGGGCGCGAGAAGATGCGCTCGGCGTACTTGAGCAGCGGCGCCGCGTTCTTCGACAGCTCGATGCCGTAGTAGTCGATGCGCCACAGCAGCGGTGCGATGGCGACGTCCAGCATCGAGAAATCGTCGCCCAGCATGTACTTGTTCTTCAGGAAGATCGGCGCGAGCTGCGTGAGGCGGTCGCGGATCTGCGCGCGGGCCTTCTC
>JBJMWF010000167.1:0-15659 GCA_045810265.1 Vitreoscilla sp.
CACGCTGCGCCCGTTCCTGGTGCGGCACGGCGCGGCGGCGCCCGAAACCGGACGCTTTTCACGCCCACGCGCACTTGCGCGTAGCGGGCCTGTTTCCGCCGTGCATCCGTGTGGCAGGACCGTGTTGCCGCGTACGTCCGAAACAAATCATTTCGCTGCATTCTCGCAACACATTGCCTAGGGAAAACGTTCGGTACGCGTATCAAATGGTGCGTGGGGCCGGCACTCCATGGACAATATTTTCACAAGCTTTATTAGCCTGTTCATCAGCGGTTTACAGACGGCTCGGGACTTGCTATTCAGGCTGGGTCTATCGATCAACCTTTCCACCCCCTCAGGAGGGAACCCATGTTTCAACGTACGAAGATCTGTTCCGGTCTTCTCTTGGCTTTCGGCGGCGGTCTGCTGTCCATCGCCCCGGGCGCCTTCGCCCAAGACACCACTGTCCAGCGCGTGGAAATCACGGGCTCGTCGATCAAGCGCGTTGATGCCGAGACTTCCGTTCCCGTCACGGTCATCACGGCCGATGAACTGAAAAAGGCTGGCGTCACCAGCGTCGAGCAGGCCATCCAGCAGGTCAGCTCCGTGCAAGTCCAGCAGACCTCCTCGCAGGCGGTCGGTGCCGGCACCGGCGGTGGTTCGTATGCCGACATGCGCGGCCTGGGCGCCAACAAGACCCTCGTGCTGCTGAACGGCCGCCGTATCGCCAACAGCGCGTTCACGTCGTCCGCTCCGGACATCAACACCATTCCCTTCGCCGCGATCGAACGCGTCGAAGTGCTGCGCGACGGCGCGTCCGCCCTGTACGGCACGGACGCCATCGCCGGCGTGATCAACTTCATCACCCGCAAGGACTTCCGCGGCGGCACCATCACCCTGGGCGTGGACGCACCGCAGCACCCGGGCGGCGCTCAGCACGAAGCCCAGATCGGCTTCGGCGGCGGCGACCTGGACAAGGACGGCCTGAACGTCTTCGCGTTCGCCGGCTTCCAGAAGCAGGCCGAGATCGGCGCGCAGCAGCGCCACCTCGCGCCGCACGCTGTCACGTCGAGCACCACCTTCCCGGCCACGGTCTTCTATGGCCTGGCTGGCGGCGCTGCCGGCAAGGGCGTCGGCTACACGCCGTTCGCCGGCCCGGCTGGCTGTACGGATCCGACGCTGGTTGCCATCTCGGCCCAGCGCTGCGGTGAAGACACCAACCAGTTCGTCGACTACGTTCCGGCGTCCGAGCGTCTGTCCGGCCTGCTGGGCGGTTCGTTCAAGATCAACCAGAACAACACGTTCAAGCTCGAAGCGTTCGTGGCGCACAGCCGCGTCAACGCCAAGATCGCTCCCGTGCCGTACGCGCCGATCTTCATCGATCCGAGCAGCCCGTACTACCCGGGTGCCGGCATCACCCCGCTGCCCGCTGGCGTGGTGCTTGATCCGGACCAGGTCGATGCAGCGCCCGGTTCGATCTTCGGGCGCAATGGGACCGGCACGCTCAACGAAGGCCGCATGGTCGCGCGCTTCCGCGACCTGATCAACGGCTATCGCGAAGACGACAACTCGACCACTTCGGGTCGTTTCACCGCGGGCCTCGAAGGCACGCTGGGCGAGTGGGACTACAACGTCGGCGTCTCGCTGAACACCACGCGCACCCAGGACTTCCTGGTGCACGGCTACTCGAACGAAGACGCGCTCGGCACGCTCGACACCGACGCCAATTCGGCGACCTACGGCTACTACACCCTGAATCCGGCCATCAACCCGTTCGGCGCGCAGAGCGCCGCGGGCGCCGCGATCCTGAAGGGCGCCTCGAAGGCGGGTGTCGTTCAATACGGCACGGGCACCGTCAAGGACGTCGACGCCCATGCCAGCCGCGACCTGGGTGACTGGCTGCATGCCGGTCGCCCGGCCGCGATCGCCATCGGCGGCGAGTACCGCGAAGAGAAGTTCCTGAACCAGGCGAACTTCGAATACGCGTCGCAAGTGGTGGCCAGCACGGGTATCGACCCGAACACGTTCAACGCCGGCAGCCGCAAGGTCTATGCAGGCTTCGCCGAACTGAACGTCCCGATCCTCAAGAGCCTGGACATCACCGCGGCGGTGCGTTACGACCACTACAACGACTTCGGCAGCACCACCAACCCGAAGTTCGGCTTCCGCTTCCAGCCGGCCAAGGCGATCCTGCTGCGTGGTTCGTACTCGACGGGCTTCCGCGCGCCGTCGCTGTATGAGCTGAACGCCGCCCAGACGTACACCAATTCGTCGTCCGGCGTGAGCGATCCGGTCAACTGCCCGGCTGGCGTCCCCCTGAACGGCTTCGGCATCAACGATGTCTGCAGCTACATCAAGGGCGGTAACCCGGCCGATCCGACGTCGACCAACGCCATCCAGTTCGTGGACAAGTCCGGCGGCAACACGGCCCTCAAGGCCGAGAAGTCGAAGAACGCGACCCTGGGCCTGGTGCTCGAGCCGATCACCAACCTGACGACCGAGTTCGACTTCTACGACATCCTGATCACCAAGGAAATCGGCGTCCTGCCGGACTCGTACCTGTACACGCCGGCTGGCTTCGCGGCATTCCCGGGCAACTTCCACTACAACCCGGGTGGCTCGCTGACGCAGAACCCGCAAGGTTGCCCGAGCGTGTCCTGCGGCTACGTCGAGGCGCTGAACCAGAACATCGGTTCGGTGCGCACGAACGGCGTGGACGTCGCCATCGGCTACAAGGCCAACGCCGGCGCCCTGGGCCGCTTCAACTTCGAGCTGCAAAGCACCTGGGTGCATTCGTACAAGTACCAGCTGTTCCAAGGTGGTGGCTACACGCAGAACGTGGGCATCTTCTCGGCGGGCAATGGCGAGCCGGTGTTCCGCTGGCAGCACAACGCCACGATCGACTGGAACCTCGACCCGTTCTCGGTGGGCCTGACGGTCCATCACAAGTCGGGCTATGCCGACTTCGATCCGAGCCGCAAGGTCAGCGCCTACACGACGGAAGACCTGTACGCCACGTATTCGACGCCCAAGGGCTTCTCGTTCACGCTGGGTGTCAAGAACCTGGCCGACCGCCTGCCGCCGTACTCGAACTACACCGGCCTGTTCCAGCAAGGCTACGACCCGCGCTACTACGACCCGACGGGCCGTACGTACTACGGTCGCGCCACCTACTCGTTCTAAACGAGCCACCGGAATCCGGAGTGCCTGCGGGCATTCCGGTCGTCCTGCAAAGGGCGCGAAACATCCTCGGGTGTTTCGCGCCTTTTTTCATTGGCGAACGAAGGCCGGTAAAGGAAGAACGGCCTCTTGCGCTGCAAGAGGCCGTTGTCGTCTTCGCAGTCGCGCCGCTGTTTGCCCGCGTCAGCGCAGGCGCATGCTCAGCGCGGCGCGAGCCGGATCGCGCCGTCCAGGCGGATCACCTCGCCATTGAGCATCTCGTTGGTGACGACCTGATGCACCAGCTTGGCGTAGTCGGCGGGCGTGCCCAGGCGGCTGGGGAAGGGCACGCTGGCGGCGAGCGCGTCCTGCACCTCCTGGGGCATGCCGAACAGCATCGGGGTGCCGAAGATCCCGGGGGCGATCGTCATGTTGCGGATGCCGCTCTTGGCCAGGTCGCGCGCGATCGGCAGCGTCATGCCGACGACGCCGCCCTTGCTCGCGGCGTAGGCGGCCTGCCCGATCTGGCCGTCGTAGGCGGCGACGCTGGCGGTGCTGATCAGCACGCCACGCTCGCCCGTGGATTCGGGCTCGTTGGCGCTCATCGCCTCGGCCGCCAGCCGGATCATGTTGAAGCTTCCGACCAGGTTGATCGTCACGACCTTGGAGAACAGTTCCAGCGCGTGCGGGCCCGTCTTGCCCACGGTACGCGCCGCCGGCGCGATGCCGGCGCAGTTGACCAGTCCCATCAGCTTGCCCAGGCCCTTGGCGGCGTCGACCACGCGCCGGCCATCGGCCTCCTGCGTGACGTCGCAGCGCACGAAGGTCTGGCCCAGTTCGGCGGCGATCGCCTGTCCGCGCTCCTCCTGCAGGTCGGCCAGCACCACCTTGGCGCCGTTGGCCACCAGCATGCGCGCCGTGCCTTCGCCCAGGCCCGAGGCCGCGCCGGTGACGATGAATACCTTGCCCGAGATTTCCATGCTTGCTCCTGTGCCTGGACTGCGCGCGTCACGCGGCAGCCGGCGAGATTGACGTTAACGTAAACGTCAATTCTCGCTCGAAACCGGCGCGAGGCAAGCGGCGCGGCTCGTCGCGCCACAACGAAAAAGCCCGCGACGTCGCCGGCGCGGGCTTGCTGCTGGCGTCGACCGCGACGCTTCAGTTCTCGAGGGCCGCGAAGGCGCGCTGCTTGATGTCCTCGACGCTGCCGGTGCCGCTGATGCGACGGCAGCGCGGCGCCTGCGCATCGCCGGTGGCCGCCCACTGCGCGTAGTACGCGACCAGCGGCTCGGTCTGCTCGTGATACGTGGCCAGGCGCTTGCGCACGATGTCCTCGGCGTCGTCCGGGCGCTGGGTCAGCGGTTCGCCGGTGACGTCGTCCTTGCCTTCGACCTTGGGCGGATGGTTCTGGACGTGGTACGTGCGGCCGGAGGCCGGGTGCACGCGGCGGCCGCTCATGCGGTCGATGATGGTCGAATCGGGAACGTCGATCTCGAGCACGACGTCGAGCTTGACCTTGGCGGCCTTCATCGCGTCGGCCTGCGGAATGGTGCGCGGGAAGCCGTCGAACAGGAAGCCGCTGGCGCAATCGGGCTGCGCGATGCGCTCCTTGACCAGCGCGATGATGAGGTCGTCGCTCACGAGACCGCCGGCGTCCATGACCTGCTTGGCGGCCAGCCCCAGCGGCGTGCCCGCCTTCACGGCGGCGCGCAGCATGTCGCCGGTGGAGATCTGCGGAATGCCGTATTTCTGGCAGATGAACGTCGCTTGCGTTCCCTTGCCGGCGCCGGGGGCGCCCAGAAGAATCAATCTCATCGCTTGCCTCTAAGTTCGGAAATTCTTTTTGCGCACGCCTGATTGTCGAGCGCGGCCATTTGCCGCTGCTCTGGCTGCAAGGGTATCGGGGTTGCTCGACAGAATATCATGCGCACCCTTGCAGGGCCTTACTGCACCGGCCTGGAATCACGGTGTGAACCGCTCATTTTCGCGGCTTGTCCGCGCCGTGCGTCAGTCGTTCGCTCTGGCCAGCAGCGCGCGTACCCGCGCCAGATCTTCGGCGGTGTCCACGCCGCCGGGCGGTGCATGCGGTGCGATGTGCACGACGATGCGTTCGCCATGCCAGAGAACGCGCAACTGCTCGAGCGACTCCAGCCGTTCCAGCGGCGCCATCGCCAGCGTTGGGAAGCTGCGCAGATAGCCCGCGCGATACGCGTACAGCCCGATGTGGCGCAGGGCGCCGATCTCCTGCGCGCCGGCGACCGGCAGCGCCGGCTGGCCGGGCGACGAGGCGTCGCGCCACCACGGCAGCGGCGAGCGGCTGAAGTAGAGCGCGCGGAACTTCGCGTCCAGCACCACCTTGACGACGTTCGGGTTGGTGAAGTCGGCGACGTCTTCGATCGCGTGCGCCGCCGTGGCGACGACGGCTTGGCCGTCGGTCTCGAGCAGCCCCGCACATTGGCGGATCAGTGCCGGGTCGATCAGCGGCTCGTCGCCCTGCACGTTGACGACGATGTCGCTGCCGTCCAGGCCGAGCAGCCCGCAGGCCTCGGCGAGGCGGTCACTGCCGCTGGCGTGGTCCACGCGCGTGAGCACGGCCTGGACGCCGTGGCGCTTGCAGGCTTCGAGCACGCGCACGTCGTCGGCGGCGACCACCACGCGCAGGGCGCCAGAGCGCGCCGCCTGCTGTGCGACACGCACCACCATGGGCAGGCCGCCGAGGTCGGCCAGCGGCTTGTCGGGCAATCGCGTCGACGCCATGCGCGCCGGAACGAGGACGGTGAAGGTCACGGCGCGACGCCTTCAGGGCACGAGCTGGGGCGCCGGCGTGGCGGCGGTCGCCAGCGGACGGGCCTCGCTCTCGAGCATCACGGGGATGCCGTCGTGGATGGGAAACGCCAGCTTGTCGGCCGCGCACTCGAGCTCGACGAGCCGGCCTTCGCCGTCGCGGCCGGCTTCCAGCGGGCCCTTGCAGATCGGGCACACGAGCATGGCGATGAGTCGGTGGTCGAGGGTCATGATGTGGGCGCCGGCAGCGGCGGCGATTGAAGTTGGTCAGGCGGACGTCGCGCGCGCCGGCAGCGCATTGCGCAGCGCGCGGGCCAGGTCGTCCGGCAACCCGAAGTCTAACGTGGCGACCCACACCCGCGTGGGTCCGGGCGCATGCCGCGCGAGCTTGACGGCGTCCTTCTCGGTGACGACGACATCGGCGGTGCCGGCGGGCCACGGCAGCGTGTCGAACGCCGCGTGGTCGGCCAGCGGCAGGCGCGTGATGGCCAAGCCCTCGGCCTCGAGCATCGCGAAGAAGCGCTCCGGGTCGCCGATGCCCGCGGCGGCCAGCAGCGGGCGGCCGCGCAGCGCCAGCAACGCCTCGCGGCTGGCGGCACCGCCACGAGACCATTTGGACAGCGACAGCACGCCGCCGAGGCCGCGCCGGGCCTCGAAGCAGTGTTCGCGTGGCGCGGGCAGGGCACGGGCGGGCGGGGCCGGCCAGTGGCCGTTGATGAGGACGAAACGCGGCACGGCGTCCGATTCGGACGGCCAGATCGCACTCGCGCGTTCGCGCAAGGGCCCGGCCGGCAGTGGCCAGCCGTTGCCCATGCCGCGGCCGTCGAAGACCACCAGCTCGACATCGCGTGCCAGGCCGTGGTGCTGCAGGCCATCGTCGGCCACGATGACGTCGACCTCGGGATGCGCCGCCAGCAGCCGTGACGCGGCCTCGCGGCGCCGGCGCGCCACGGCGATCGGCGCGCCGGTGCGGCGATGCATCAGCAGCGGCTCGTCGCCGAAGGCGGCGGGCGTCGCGGCCTCGGCAGAAGTGCCCGCGTCTAGCAGCAGGGCGCCGGCGTCCGCGCGTCCGTGGCCGCGGCTGACGATGCCCGGTGCCAGGCCCCAGCTGCGCAGCAGCGTCACCAGGGCGATCACGGTCGGTGTCTTGCCGGCACCGCCGACGATCACGTTGCCGACCACGATGACCGGTACCGGCAGTGGCTGCGCCTGCGTGCCCGCGCGGCGTCGGGCGGCGACTGCCCCGACGATCCAGCCGAGCGGCGCCAGCAGCGCCGTCAGCGGCGTCAGGCGCGGGCGCCACCAGTGGCGCTGCAGGATTCGGGCAATCGCGGCAGGCATCGGTGTCGTGTCGCGGCGGCGAGTCCCCCGCGTGGCGCGAGGGCCCCGGTGCTCAGGGCTGCTCGGCGGCGCCGGTGGACGTCTGCGCGGCGAAGGTCATCCGGGTCAGCCCGGCGCGGCGCGCGGCGTCCATCACGTTGATGACGGCCTGGTGCGTCGACATCGCGTCCGCCGAGATGATCAGGAAGGGCTCCTTGCGCGACTCGGCCGCCGTTCGCAGCGCCTGCGTCAGCGCGTCGATGTTGCGGCCGTCGACCGCCTGGTGGTCGACCGTGTAGCGCCCGTCGGCCGCGACGGCCACGATGATCTCCGCCGGCCGGTCCCGCGAGGCGTCAGCGTTGGCACTCGGCAGCGTCACCGACAGCTCGGTGAACTTCGAGTACGTCGTCGACAGCATCAGGAAGATCAGGATCACCAGCAGCACGTCGATGAACGGGATGAGGTTGATCTCCGGATCCTCCGGACGAGGCTTGCGGAAGTTCATTTGGTCTGGCCCGGCCGCATCGCCGCCACGCGCATCAGCTGCGTCAGCAACTGCTCGGACGACTGTTCCAGCGTGTGCAGGTAGTCGTCGACGCGGCCGCGGAAGTAGCGGTAGAACATCAGCGACGGAATCGCCACGATCAGGCCGGCGGCGGTGTTGTACAGCGCGGTGGAGATGCCATGCGCGAGCTCGGCGGGGTTGGTGTTGCCGCCGCCTTGCGAGCCGAAGATCTCGATCATGCCGACCACCGTGCCGAACAGGCCCAGCAGCGGCGCGGCCGCGGCGATCGAGCCGAGCGCGTTGAGATAGCGATCCATCTTGTGCGCGGCGTCGCGGCCGGCGCCTTCGAAGGTCTGGCGCAACTGCACCTCGCCCACGCGCGGGTCGACGGTCAGCAGCTTCAGGCCCGAGGCGAGCACGCCGCCCAGCAGCGAGTTCTCGGCCAGCTTGGCGATGACGTCTGCCGGCGGCAGGCCGTTGCGCGTGACGGCGATCACCTCGCCGAGCAGGTAGCCGGGGGCGATGCGCGCGGTGCGCAGCGCCATGAAGCGTTCCACGATGAGCGCCACCGCGGCAATCGAGCAAAGAATCAGCGGCCAGATCGGCCAGCCGGCCTCTTGTACGATCTTGAGCAAATCAACCCCTTCGACATGTGAAAGCGCCCTGGGGCGCACCGCCGGATTATGGCTTGAGAAGACCGGCTGCCATTCCGCCGATCGGTGGCCGGAGCGCGAAGATCTTTGCAACATGACGTGAGTTTGGCGGCGCGATGCCGTGTCCTCGGCAAGGGCCGGCGAGCCCGGTCTGAGCGCTTGTCCGCCCATCCACACGATCTGTGGAAAACTTTGTGGGTAACTGGGCCCGAGAGGCCTGGGAGCCGCCAATTCTGGCCCTCCGGGCTGGCTTGCTCAAAAAACAGGCACAAAAAATTTCATGAAAATCAAGCACTTACGTGATAGTGACAGCGCCGTGACGCGATCTCGGGGCGCGGCGGGGCGCGCGCGAAATTGTGGAGTACTAGGGTTTTTCCCCTCGATTTGTCAAGCGGGGAGGTGTTGATGACCGACCCGTTCGCGGTTCCGGGATTCGGGCCGACGGGCTCGGGCAAGGGCGCTGCGGCAACGCCGGCGCGCCCTTCGGCCTGGAGCGTCTCGGCGCTGCTGCTGGCCGCCGGCGACGCGCTCGCCGCTCGCTTCGGCGCGGTGACGGTACGCGGCGAGCTGAGCGGCTGCACGCGCGCCTCCAGCGGTCACTGCTACTTCACGCTCAAGGATGCGGCGGGCGGCGCGGGGGCGCTGCGCTGTGCGATGTTCAAGCGGGCGGCGGCGCTGTGCAACGTGCCGCTGCAGGACGGCCTGCAGGTGGAGTTGCGCGGCCGGCTGGCCGTCTACGAGGCGCGCGGCGAGCTGCAGATGGTGGTCGAGTCCATGCAGCGTCTGGGCGCCGGCCAGTTGTACGAGGAGTTCCTGCGGCTGCGCGCGCGCCTGTCCGCCGAGGGGTTGTTCGATGCCCAGCGCAAGCGGCCGCTGCCGCCGTTCGTGCGCACGGTCGGCGTGGTGACCTCGCTCGCAGGCGCTGCCTTGCACGACGTGGTGGCGACGCTCGCGCGCCGCGCGCCGCACGTGCGCGTGATCGTCTACCCGAGCCTGGTGCAGGGCGCGGACGCGCCGGCCGCCCTGGTGGCCGCGCTGGCCCAGGTGGAGCGGCGCGACGAGGTGGACGCGGTGCTCGTGTGCCGCGGCGGCGGCTCACTGGAAGACCTCTGGGCCTTCAATGACGAGCGCGTCGTGCGCGCGCTCGACGGCTTGTCGCGTCCGGTGGTCAGCGGCGTCGGCCACGAGACCGACGTCACGCTGGTCGACCTGGTCGCCGACCTGCGCGCCGCCACGCCCACTGCAGCCGCAGAAGCCGTGGCGGTCGAACGCGCCGTGGTGCTGGAGGCGCTGACGGCTTCGGCGCGGCGGCTGAGCGCACGCGTCGAGCAGCGCCTGCAGGCGCACGCCCAGCGGCTGGACACCGCCGCCGCGCGCCTGGCGCGTCCGGCGCAGGCGCTCGGCGCCTGGCGCCAGCGCGTGCAGCGGCTGCAGGCGCGCCACGCGGCCGCGCTGCGCATGCGCTGGCAGGCGCTCGCGCGCGCCCAGGAGGGGCTGGGCGCACGCCTCGCGCGGGCCGGCGAGCGCGTGCTGAACGCGCGCCGCGAGCGACATCAATCGCTGGGCGCGCGCTTCGTTCGGGCGGCCGAGCGCACGCTGGTGCGTCACGCCGACGCGCTGCGCCGTCACGAGCAGGCGCTGGCCAATCTCGACCCGCAACGCGTGCTCGAGCGCGGCTACACGCTGCTGGAGTCGCGAGATGGCCATGCTCTCGTATCGGCGGCCGCGCTGCAGGCGGGGCAGCACGTCGTCGCCGTGCTGCACGACGGGCGTGCGGACCTGCACGTCGACCAGGTGCGCATGAACGGCGAAGCGACGCGCCCGGCCGAGCCAGCCGAATGAATCCGGCGGAATCCGGGTTATAGCCCCGGATCGTCGCCGGCGCCGGGACTGCTGCCTACAATCCCTCGGAAGCGCCAGCCGCCAGTCCGGTTGCGCCTCGAATTCAAACAAGCCAGAAAGGACACGACCCATGGAACACACGCTGCCGCCGCTGCCGTACTCGCATGACGCTCTCGCACCGCACATGAGCCGCGAGACGCTCGAGTACCACCATGACAAGCACCACAATGCCTACGTCACGGCACTGAACAACCTGCAGAAGGGCACGGAGTTCGAGTCGCTGCCGCTCGAAGAGATCATCAAGAAGGCCTCCGGCCCGATCTACAACAACGCCGCGCAGATCTGGAACCACACGTTCTTCTGGAGCTGCATGAAGCCTTCGGGCGGTGGCGAGCCCAAGGGCGCGCTGGCCGATGCCATCAATGCCAAGTGGGGCTCGTTCGCCGCCTTCAAGGAAGCGTTCCAGAAGTCGGCCGTGGGCAACTTCGGCTCGGGCTGGACCTGGCTCGTCAAGAAGGCCGACGGCAGCGTCGACATCGTCAACATGGGCGCCGCCGGCACGCCGCTGACCACGGCCGACAAGGCGCTGTTCACCGTCGACGTGTGGGAGCACGCGTACTACATCGACCACCGCAACCTGCGTCCCAAGTTCGTCGAGACCTATCTGAATTCGCTCGCCAACTGGGATTTCGCGGAAGCCAACTTCGCCTGACCGGCGATATTCGCGCGCAAACACGAAAGGCGGCCTGCGGGCCGCCTTTTTTCTTGTCCGGACGAACCGCGGCCATGCACCGAAGACGCCCGCGCCTTGCGCGTTTCGGGGCGCGATGCACGGGAATGGTCTGTCAACGAAACCGCTGGCCCCGCGTTGCGCTCATCGAGGTGCCGCATGCGCTTGCAGATCCTTCTGCCGACGGCCCGATACACCGTTGTTCATTCGGTGAAATGTGGGTGATCCCGATAGGGGGGTGCCCTGTTTTTGGAGTATCTTCTCGGCCGTTGAGGTCATCCATTCTTCACACTCAACTTTCCCCCAACCGGAGGTTTGTACATGCAAGTGAAACTGAACCTGATCGTCGCCGCGGCCGTTGCGCTGTGCGCTGGCGCAGTCCAAGCTCAAGACGTCACTGTCCGTATCGGTCAGGTCGGTCCTGTGTCCGGCCCCCAGGCCCACTACGGCAAGGATGAGCAGAACGGCGCTCGGATGGCCATCGAGGATCTGAACAAGCAGAACGTCACCATCGGCGGCAAGCACGTGAAGTTCGAGCTGCTGGCCGAAGACGACGCAGCCGATCCGAAGCAGGGCACCGCGGCCGCCACCAAGCTGTGCGACCAGAAGGTCAACGGCGTCGTCGGCCACCTGAACTCGGGCACCACCATCCCCGCCTCCAAGATCTACAACGCCTGCGGCCTGCCGCAGATCAGCCCGTCGGCCACCAACCCGGCCTACACGCAGCAGGGCTTCAAGACGGCGTTCCGTCTGCTTGCCAACGACAACGCGCTGGGTTCGGGCCTGGCGCTGTATGCCGCCGATGCGCTCAAGCTCAAGCGCGTCGCCGTCATCGACGACCGCACGGCCTACGGCCAGGGCGTCGCCGAAGTGTTCAAGAAGGCGGCGCAGGCGCGCGGCATCGAGATCGTCAGCGAGCAGTACACCAACGACAAGGCCACCGACTTCATGTCGATCCTGACGGCCATCAAGTCCAAGAACCCGGACGGCGTGTTCTACGGCGGCATGGATCCCCAGGCCGGCCCGATGCTGCGCCAGATGGAGACGCTGGGCATGGCCAACGTCAAGTTCTTCGGCGGCGACGGCATCTGCACCGAGAAGCTGACCGAGCTGGCCTCCGGCGCCAAGACGCTGGGCAACGTGGTCTGCGCCCAGGGCGGCGTGTCCATCGCCAAGATGCCTGGCGGCACCGAGTGGAAGAAGCGCTACGACGCCGAGTTCCCCGGCGACTTCCAGGTCTACTCGCCGTACACCTACGACGCCACGATGGTGCTGGTCGACGCGATGAAGCGTGCCAACTCGACCGACCCGAAGGTCTACCTGCCGTTCGTCGCCAAGACGAGCTACAAGGGCGTGACCACCACGGTGCAGTTCGAGCCGGATGGCGAGCTGAAGAACCCGGCCATGACGTTCTACGCATACAAGGATGGCAAGCAAGTCGCTCTGAACTGAGCGTTCTCGCGTCTGTCCAGGAGGGGCTCTGCGGAGCCCCTTTTTCATGGGATCGTCCTGCTCGAAATACCGCGGACAGGTGATTGCACTAGGTCGCGCGACCTGCGCACTGCGTAAGATCGTGGCTCTAATCAACCTATATCTTCAGGGAGTTTTCATGCGCATCCTTTCCATCTGCGCCGCCTTGCTCGTCCTCGGCGGTTGCGCGTCCCAAGATGGCCTGATCGGCACCGCGACGGCACCTGTGGTCGTCGCCAGCTCGAACACCCAACTGACGCCGCAAAGCAAGCTGGTCTGCCACAAGGAGGCATCCATCGGCAGCCAGATGATCCATACCGTCTGCGAAACCGAGCAGACGGACGCCGACCGGCAGGCAATGCAGAACAAGCTGCTCGATAACGCTCAGCAGAACGCAGCCTCGTTCCACGCCGCCGGCGGCGGCCACTGACGCGGCGGGCGCGTCATGCCGGGAGGGGCGCATGGCTCGAGGGGCTTCCGGCATTTCGGCCTCGGTCCCGATCCTGGCCAGGGTTGATTTACTTGCAGAGTCTTCATTCAAGATTTGGCAATGATCAATTGACGGAAGGCCATCTTGTTGGCCCGCGTTCCGGCTCGATGTCCGAGGCATGCCGTCGATGTGCGACGGCCCAACCCGGAACATCGCCATGAAATCGACCCTCCTCGTCACCGCCATCGCCCTGGCGTCCGTCGCCTTCACCGTTACCGCGCAAGCGCAGACCGGGCGCCCATCGCCCGTCGAGGTGAAGGCGTCCAGCGACACCCCGCGCACGATCGCCGCGGACCAGGAAGCGGGCTCCTACGCGCGCTACCTGATGCTCAATGGCGCGACGCGCGACGAGGCGCTGGCGGCCGCCCGCAACATCGATCATCCGTCCGCGAGCAGCCGGGTGGCGGCGCAGGGCCGTGCATCCACGGCTGCGAAGGCGCCCGTTCGCCAGTGAAGGCTGGCAGGCTTGAGCCCAGGCTCGGCTGACGCCGTCCGGGGGGCGCTGGGGGGAGTCCCGTGTCAGTCCAGCAGGAACAGCGAGCACATGGCGACCGAGACCAGTCCGCCCGCGGCGACGATCGCCCGGCAGCGCAGCATCGGGCCGGCGATCTTGACCAGCGCGACCATGGTCACCACCCAGGTGAAGACGACCACGGCCACGAGGAACAGCAGCGGCTCGCCGATGTAGTCGTTCAGCAGCACGCCGGCGAGCGTCGCCGGTAGCAAGGCGAGGGCGAAGCAGCCGGCGTAGAACACGGCGTCCGACAACCCGGCACGCGGCTGCTGGCCGGGGCGGTCCTCCATCTCGAAGACGTCCGGAACCTGGTCGAGCTGGTCATACATGACTGGACTCCTTGGCGACGTGCCACTCATTAAGGCGCCGCCGGGGCCGGATCGTCAAGATGACAGGGGGAAAATACCGGCCGGGCCGGCCGTCGCCCCCTGAAGGAACGGAGTTCCGGCCGCCGCAGCGGTATGCCGCTTGCCGCCCGACGTCGTTGCGTCAGCCGGAGGTTTCCTTCCATGTCGACTCCAGTCCACCCGGCCTCCGCGCCGGCCTACGACGTGGCCCAGTTGATGGGCGGCCTCTATGGCGACGGCATCATTGCTCTGAAGGGTGCCTTTGCGCCGGCCTGGGTCGACGCCGTCCACGAGGACATCCTGCGCCTGTTCGCCGAGGCCCGCGCGCGCCCCCGCGGTGCGCTGCCGCGCGGGCCCGATCGCTACTACGTCGAAGTGCATCCCGAACGCCTGCGCGGCTTCGTCGAGCTCGCCACCCATCCCTGGTTCGTCGCGGTCTGCGAGGCGGTGCTGGGACCCGACTACAGCATCGTCGAAGTCGGTTTCGACGTGCCCGGGCCGCAAGCGCAGGACCAACCCTGGCACCGCGATTTCCCCATGCCCGGGACCACTCGCCGCGAACGCCGGCTTGACTCGCTGGCGTTCAACCTCACCGCCGTCGACACCACCCCGGACATGGGCCCGCTGGAGATCGCCCCGGGCACCCAATGGGATGAGTTCGAAGGCGTCGGTCCGGGCCGGGAAGCCGGCATGTTCCCGCCGAGCTGGCTCTACCCGCGCTACGAGGCCCGCGCCCAGCGCCGCATGCCGCAGCGGGGCGACATCTCCGCCCGCTCGGCCCTGACCATCCACCGCGGCACCGCCAACCACTCGCAACGCCTGCGGCCCGTGCTGGTGGTCGGCGTCGACGCGCCCGGTGCCGGCAATGCCGCGCGGCACGACCTGCAGGTCACTTCCGGCTACCTCGATGGCTTGCCGCCCCGTGTGGCGGAGCACCTGAGCTATCGGCTGGTGGAGCGGCTGGAGGACATCGAGCAGGCGCACTCGATCGAGGGGCTGCTGCGGATGGGTGGGTGAAGTCGGCAGCGCCAACAAAAACAGACGCCTCGGCGTCTGCAGGTTCGGCGGCTGGGCCGTCATCATTCCAGGAATGGCTCCTGGCGGAGGGGGCGGGATTCGAACCCGCGGTAGGCTATTAACCTACACATGCTTTCCAGGCATGCGACTTAAACCGCTCATCCACCCCTCCGGAGGGTAGCCGGCTATTCTAGCTGATGGATGCCGGGGTCTGTCCAGCGTTGCGAAGCTCCTGGTGGCGCCGGAGCGGTCGGGCAGGGCGTTTGTTGCGGATCCGGGTCGTCCGCAGGCCGATCGCGGGTAAACGCGGGCATTTGACATCGCTGGGCAGGAGTTCGGCCCTACACTTCGCGCTTCGCCCGTTTTTCACCCCGCCACGCCCGCCCTCCGAGCGGGCCACGTGCCATGCTTCGCTTCCGCTTTCCCGTCGTCATCATCGACGAGGACTTCCGCTCCGAGAACACCTCGGGCCTCGGCATCCGCGCGCTCGCCTCGGCGATCGAGAAGGAGGGCATCGAGGTGCTGGGCGTGACCAGCTACGGTGACCTGTCGCAGTTCGCCCAGCAGCAAAGCCGCGCGTCGGCGTTCATCCTGTCGATCGACGACGAGGAGTTCACCACCGGCCCCGATCTCGACCCGGCGGTGCTGAGCCTGCGCAAGTTCATCCAGGAGATCCGGATCAAGAACACCGAGATCCCGATCTACCTGTACGGCGAGACGCGCACCTCGCAGCACATCCCCAACGACATCCTGCGCGAGCTGCACGGCTTCATCCACATGTTCGAGGACACGCCGGAGTTCGTGGCGCGCCACATCATCCGCGAGGCCAACAGCTACCTGGACGGCGTC
>JBJMWF010000168.1:0-13581 GCA_045810265.1 Vitreoscilla sp.
CCTGCGTTGCGCGCCGGGTGCGGTGGCGGCGACCAAGGCGCTGATGTCGCGGGCGCTGCACACGCCGTCGGCCGACCTCGTCGCCGACGCGGCTCGCCTGTTCGCCAGCGCGACGCGTGGCGCCGAGGGCCTGGAAGGCATGGCGGCCTTCCTGCAGAAGCGCTCGCCATCGTGGGCGCCGCAATGAGCCTGCGCAAGATCCTGGTCGCCAATCGCGGCGAGATCGCCTGCCGCGTGATCCGCACGGCGCGCGCACTGGGCTATCGCACCGTCGCCGTCTACAGCGAGCCCGATGCCGCATCGCCGCATGTCGCGCTGGCCGATGAAGCCGTCGCGATCGGCGGCCAGTCCGCCGGGGACTCGTACCTGCGCATCGATGCCGTGCTCGCCGCAGCGAAGCGCACCGGCGCGGATGCCGTCCATCCGGGCTACGGCTTCCTGTCCGAACGCGCCGATTTCGCGCAGGCCTGCGTCGATGCCGGCCTGGTCTTCATCGGTCCGCCGGCGTCGGCGATTGCCGCGATGGGCGACAAGGCGGGGGCGAAGCGCCGCATGCTTGCCGCGGGCGTGCCGTGCGTGCCGGGCTACCTTGGCGACGATCAATCCGACGCGGCATTCACGCAGCAGGCGCAGGCGCTCGGCTATCCGCTGCTGGTCAAGGCGGTGGCCGGCGGTGGCGGGCGCGGCATGCGCCTGGTGCCGGCGGCTGCCGAACTCGCGCACGCGCTGGCGGGTGCGCGGCGCGAGGCGGCGTCCGCGTTCGGGGACGGCACGCTGATGCTGGAACGTCTGGTCGGCGAGGGCCGCCACATCGAGATCCAGGTCTTCGCCGACACGCACGGCAACGTGATCCACCTTGGCGAACGCGATTGCAGCGCACAGCGCCGGCGCCAGAAGGTGATCGAGGAATCGCCGTCGCCTTTCGTCGACGCCCGGATGCGCGAGGCGATGGGACGCGACGCGGTGGCCGCCGCGAAGGCCGTCGGCTATGTCGGCGCCGGCACGGTCGAATTCATCGTCGACGCGCAGCGCCGCCACTTCTTCCTCGAGATGAACACGCGGCTGCAGGTCGAGCATCCGGTCACCGAGTGCGTGACCGGGCTGGACCTCGTCGAATGGCAGCTGCGCGTCGCTGCGGGTGAGCCCTTGCCGCTGCGCCAGGAAGAGATCCGCTGGACGGGGCACGCGGTACAGGCTCGTCTGTATGCCGAGGATCCGTACGAGGGCTTCGCGCCGCAGGCGGGCCGCATCGTCCACTGGCGCCCCGCGCGGGCGTCACGCGCGGGTGCGCGCATCGACGACGGCATCGCCGAGGGCGGCGTCGTGTCGCCGTTCTACGACGCGATGCTGGCCAAGCTGATCGTCCACGGCCGCGATCGCGCCGACGCCTTGCGCCGCCTGGGCGCCGCGCTGGAGGACGCACCCTTGCTGGGCCTGCGCACCAACGGCCGCTACCTGCGCGACCTGCTGCGCCATCCGGAGTTCGTCGCCGGCGCCGTGACGACGAAGCGGCTCGACGACTGGGCCGCGCAGCGCGAGCCGATCAACCTTGCGCCGCCGCCCGACGACGAGGAGTGGGCCATTGCCGCGGCGCTGCGCATGCAGGCACCGGCCGGTGCCCCGACCAGCGGCCCGATCGCTGCCAGTGTCGCGTCGCGCCGTCTTGCGCTCGTGTGCGCCGGCGTCACGCGCACGGTGGCGGTCGAAGGCGCGCGCGTGCAGCTGGACGGACGCGTGCTGCAGGTCGTGCTGCATCCGTCTGACGCCGATGGCTGGCGCGCGGTCGACATCGATGGCGTGCGCAGTCAGCGCCTGATCCTCGACGACGGCGAACGCGTCCACCTCGCCCGCGAGGCCGCAGTGCACGTTTTCCAGGAGCCATCGCCGTTTCCGCAGCCCGATGCGACCGCCGCCGCGCGCGTCGCGCGGGCGCCGGTCGCGGGCGTCGTCGCGCAGGTCGCGGTCGAGGTGGGCCAGCGAGTCGTCGCCGGCCAGCCGCTGGTCTGCGTCGAGGCGATGAAGATGGAGATGTGGCTCAACGCGGCCGCCGACGGCGTCGTCACCGCGCTGCGTGTCGGCTTGCGCGACACGGTCGCGTCGGGCGCAGTGCTGGTCGAGCTCGAACTCGATCCCAAGGAGTCGACATGAACGAGGCCATCCTCACCTGCGCGCTCACCGGCGTGCTCACCGATCCGGCGCAGCACCCGGTGCCGGTGACCGCCGCGCAGATGGCCGCCGAGGCCCGCGACGCCTTCAACGCCGGCGCGTCCATCATGCACGTGCACATCCGGCGCCAGGACGAGGGGCAGGGCCATCTGCCGTCCTGGGATCCGGACGTGGCCGAGGAGGTCTGCGGCGCGATCCGCGCGGCCTGCCCCGGCGTGATCATCAACCTGACGACCGGCGTCATCGGCAGGGACATCAGCGGCCCGGTGGCCTGCATCGCGCGCGTGCGGCCCGAGATCGCGGCCTGCAACGCCGGCAGCCTCAACTACCTGAAGCTGCGCTCCGACGGCCGCTGGGCCTGGCCGCCGATGGTGTTCGACAACCCGGTCGCCAAGGTGCAGCAGTTCCTCGACGCGATGGAGGCGGCCGGCGCGCATCCGGAGTTCGAATGCTTCGATGTCGGCATCGTGCGCTCGGTCGGCATGTTCCTCCGGTCCGGCATGGTCAAGCCCGGCATGGGCACGCCCGAGTACAACCTGGTGATGGGCGTCGCCTCGGGCATGCCTTGCGATGCCGACCTGCTCGAGCTGCTGCCGCGCTGGATCGCGCCCGGCGCGGTGTGGCAGGCGACGCTGATCGGCCGCGAGGAGATCTGGCCCGTCCATCAGAAGACGGCCGAGCTGGGTGGCATGCTGCGCACCGGCCTGGAGGACAGCTTCTACCTGCCGGGCGGCGAGCGCGCGAGCGGCAACGGCGTGATGATCGAGGCCTTGGCCAATTGCGCGCAGCGCGCGGGGCGGCCGATCGCGACGCCCGCGCAGGCGCGCGCCCTGCTCGGGCTGGCACCGCGATAGACCCGGTTTCCGGTGCGGGAAATCTCGCCGCGAGGTGGTTACGATGCGCGCATGGACAACGACCCGGAGCCCATCGTGACGCCCAAGAACACCATCTGCCTCTGGTACGACGGCAGTGCCCTGGAGGCTGCAGAGTTCTATGCAGCCACCTTTCCCGACAGCTCCGTCAACGGCGTCTACCGCGCCCCCGGCGACTACCCGGCCGGCAAGCAGGGCGACGTCCTGACGGTCGACTTCACCGTCTGCGGCATCCCCTGCATGGGCCTGAACGGCGGCGCGATGTTCAAGCACGACGAGGCGTTCTCGTTCCAGATCGCGACCGACGACCAGGCCGAGACCGACCGGCTGTGGAATGCGATCGTCGGCAACGGCGGCCAGGAAAGCGATTGCGGCTGGTGCAAGGACAAGTGGGGCCTGTCGTGGCAGATCACGCCGCGCGCATTGACCGACGCGTTCAAGGGCTCCGACCGCGCCGCGGCCAAACGGGTGTTCGACGCGATGATGACGATGCGCAAGATCGACATCGCGAAGATCGAGGCGGCGCGACGCGGCTGAGACTTCGCGCGCGCCGCCGGATTGCTGCTGGCCCTGCCGGCCGCAGGAAGCCTTGCCTCACGGACAGGTGCCGATCACGTAGTAGTTGGGTCCGGTCATCTTGAGCGTCGTCGTGTAGTACACGTTCCACAGCCCCATGTTCTGGTTGGAGCCGTTGGCGTAGGCATAACCGCCGGACTGGTGCGCACGCCCCGCGGCCACATGCGCGTAGTTGCTGGCCGTGGTGCAGCTCGGCGCGCTGCCGGTGGTGGTGCCGCTGGCGGGTGCCGAGCGCGCGCTCTCCGCCCCTGAGCCGTCCAGGTCGGTGACCGTCCACGAATAGGTGGTCGCAGGGGCCAGACCGGCGTCCGTGTAGGAGGTCGCGGTGACGACGGCGGTGTTGACCTTGCTGCCGTTGCGATACACGTTGTAGCCGCTCGCGCCGGAGACGGCGCCCCAGCTGATCACCATCGAACTGCCGGTCGCGCCGGAGGTCGCCACGCCCGTCGGGGCGGGCAGCGACCCACCGCCACCGCCGCCGCCGCTGCCGGAGGCGACACGGTCGGCCATGGCCTTGATGGCGGCGGCCTGGGTGCCGGCCTTCTGCGCGAAGTTGCTGCCGTACCAGCCGATCCAGTCCCAGCAGCCGTTGGGGTTGGCGAGCGAGCCGCTGGCCGAGGTCGAGCGGCTGGTGTTGTCGACCTGCGTCTGCGGGAACAGCACGATGATGTGATTGGTGTCGGCCCAGCGCGTGTAGCCCGTGTTCTGGATGAAGTCCGCGCCGATCGTGGCGTAGTTCTGCAGGCAGCCGTGAAGCGCCACGTGCAGCCGGCACTGCGTCCCCGCCGCGCAATCGGCCGGCACGTAGATCCAGCCGGTGGCGGCCATGCCCGGGTTGCCCGCCGTGTAGGGGGTCTGGTCGAACTGGACGTAGTTGCCGGCGGCCGGCGCGTCGTTGCGCGCGTTGAGCGTTCCGTAGAACTGCTTGAACATCGCGCCGGCGCCGTCGTAGCCGCAGTTGCTGATGTAGGGTGACGACGCCGTGCCGCAGGCGTTGTCGCCGGACCCCGCGAAGTCGGTGGGGAACGTGTGCGCGGCGCCGGAGAGCTGGTTGAAGGCGAGGTTGGCCGCCGTCACGCCGTTGTTGGCGTACTGCGTCCTGACCGCTGCCATCGGATTCGGACCCACCGTCGTGTCGCTGCTGCCCACCCACAGGAAGACCTTCTGCCGCGCGACGTTGGACAGCGCATCGTTGGCGGTGCCGCTCCAGTTGTTCAGGTCCGACTGCATCGTGCTCAGCTGGCCGCTGCCGATCGTCGCGTTGTACATGCAGGCGGTGTAGTTGCTGTGGCCGGCGCACATGTACGGCCCGCCGGCGAACACGCCCACGCCCATGAAGGTGGATGCGTAGGCGTAGCCGAGCTGGTTGGCCATGAAGGCACCGGACGACAGTCCCGACACGCTGATGCTGCTCCTGTCGACGTTGAGCGCGGGAAGCGTCGTGGCGGCGTGTGCCCCGAGGCAGGCGAGCGAGGCCAGCGCGGCGAGCGCGCGCAGGCGCGGATTCTTCGAATTCATGGGTTTGTCTCCTTGGGTTGGGTTCGGGAACATCCACCCTCCGCAAGCCCGTGTCGTCCGGGATCGATCAATGAGAACCTGGAGGTCGGGTGATGCCGCGCCCGCGCCTTCGAATCGAAGTGCTGCGCAATATAGGCTCCGTCCAAAGCGGCGGACAGTCGCAGGATTACATAGGGAAAAGCCAGTAGCCGGCCGCGTGGCCGGGCATTCCGCCATCGATGCCGCGCGCCGCCTGGTCTATGCTCGAGGCTTCTCGTTTCGGAGCGAACTCGATGATCGCAATCGCAGGCGGCCTTCTTGCCGCATTGGGCATCCTGGCCGGCGCGCTGCTCGCCGCGTCGCCGTTCGGACTCGTGGCGATGGAGCCCGGACTGTCGCTGTGGATCCTGTTCCCGCTGCTCACGTTGGTGGGCTGGTTCCTGCTGGTCGTGAGTGACGTCGACCCGCTGCGCGGCACCGCCACGCGTTTCGTCGCGACGCCGCTGCTGGTGCTGGCCTTGCTGGCCGCCGTCGGCCTGGTGGCCGCCGGTGCCGGGCTGGTGGCTCTGCATGGCAGCGCGGGCATGCTGTCGCTGTGCTACGTGCTGGTGCTGGGCGGCGTGCTTGGTGCGACAGGCACCGCGGCCTACGGCCACAAGGCCGGTCCGCCACGCACGTCCTGACGGGTCGCAGCCGCGGGGCTGGGTTTCACCTTACGTGAAACGACCAGGGCCGCGGTCCTCACATTGCGCGCGCCGTGTCGCGGCAGTAGTCTTCGCGGGCTCACAAAACCAAGGAGACTTGCCGATGACGACCTCGCTTCGCCGTCGGGCGCCCTTGCTGGCGCTCGTGTGTTTCACGCCTCTCGCAGCCAGTGCCTCGACGGCCTGCGACCACCTGCTGCGACAGTTCGGCTCGGCCCTCGCCGATGCCACCTGCGTCGACAGCGCCGACCTCACCACCACCAACCCGGACACCACGCCGGCCAACAACTCGATCCCCACGTTGCCGGCGTTCGCGTTCACGCCGCAGACCGACCGCGCGACGATCTCGCCGAGCGCGGCCAAGCGGGCACCGATCACGAAGGTGGTGCCGGGCATCCAGCTGGACGGCCGCATCGCGTCCGATCCGACAGGCCAGGCGCGCTTTCTCCTGCGACTGCCCAAGGACTGGAATGGCCGCCTCGTCGTCGCCGGCGCGTCGGGCACGCGCAGCGAGTTCAACGGCGATTTCTCGTGGAGCGACTACGTCCTGCAAAAGGGCTACGCGTACGCGTCGCAGAACAAGGGCGTGCTGAACCTGCAGTTGTCGACGGCGGCCGATCCGCTGGGCTGCCGGCTCAATCCGGTGTCGGCGACCTACGTCAACTTCTACGACAACGGCCCGAACCAGCAGTTCACGCGCTGGACCGAATACATGCTCAAGGCCGCGCAGCTGGCGCGCCATGGCGTGCTCTCGAACTACGGCCGGATGCCGCGCTTCACCTACGCCGTGGGCACGTCCAATGGCGGCTACCAGGTGCGTCGTGCCATGGAGACGGCGCCCGAGCTGTTCGACGGCGGCGTCGACTGGGAAGGCACCTTCGTCGACGCGCACGCGCCCAACCTGCTGACCGACCTGCCGGCCGCGGTGATGAACTTCCCCGACTACACCGCCGGCGGGCTCGACGCCAACAGCACGGCCGCCAGGAACATCCGCGGCGCCGGCTATCCGCCCGACATCGTCAACAGCCCCACCTCGTCGCTGTGGACGAACTACTGGGCGTCGTTCTGGGAAGTGACGCAGTGCCAGTGGCAGAAGCGGCTCGACCCGAGCTACGACACCTACGGCTCGGGCACCGGCAACTACAACTATGTCGCCCGCCTGTCGGCCTCCGACGTCGGCGCGCAGGTGGCCTCGTTCGCGACGACCGGCCGCATCCAGCGTCCGCTCGTCACCGTGGCCGGCACGATGGATGCGTTGCTTCCGATCGACCACCACGCGCGCGCCTACGCTCGCAAGGTCGAGGCAGCGCAGTCGTGGGACGGCCCGCGCCACGACGAGCGTGACGCGCCGTACCGTCTCTACGAGGTGCAGAACGGCAACCACATCGAGACCTACCAGGACACGTTCCCGCAGCTCGCGCTGATCGAGCCGCACGCCCACGCGGCGTTCGACCTGCTGGTGGCACACGTCGAGACGCGCGCCCCGCTGCCGGCCAGCCAGTGCGTGGCCAAGGGCACGGAGATCGCGCAGCATCCGTCCCAGCCGGGGCATTGCACGGCGCTGTACGCGCCCTGAAGCACGAAGGCCGCCGCAAGGTGGCCTTTCTTCTGGTTCTTCGCCGACGACGCTTGTCCATCCTCGTTGACAGGCCGGGTCGTTGCCGCAGGTGTCTGGCGCCGCCTCGGATCGCGCCACGGCAGTTGCCGGAGCCTGCAACGCTGAGCGCGATGCGAGGCGGGGCCTGACGCCGGCCCCGCTCGGGATCGGTGCCAGGCACGCTCTCGTCCGCGAGGATCTGGGTCGCCGTCGCCGGCATGGCAGCGCGAACGAGAACATGCCAGGCACCTCGGTCCGCGGCACGCGGCACGCGGCACGCGGCCGAGGCGGCAGGCGCGGCTTGCTTCGTCGAGCGGCGGCTACCTGCGCAGCCGCCGGATCCACTTGTCCAGCAGCTCGCGGCTTTCGGCCGGCAGCGACACCCACGTGCCACCGCAACACAGGTCGGCGCCCTGCACGACCACGTAGCTGGTCCTGATCGTGCCCGTCACCGGCGTGATGCGGGTCGGCTCGTTGAGACCGGGCACGCCGACCGCGAAGTTCAGCACGGTGCTGGGCGGGATGTGCGATTCGGTGACCAGGCCCAGGCCGCTTTCTGACAGGTCGCGCACGCGCAGGTCGACCACCTTGCCGCTGGGCAGCTGCACGCGGGCTGGCCAGGACACCTTGACGCGCAGCTCGGCGCGGGCCTCGGGCGGCGCTGCGCCGGGCAGCGGCGAAGCAGGGCGGAGGGGCGCCGGCGGCGCCGGGACATCGAACATGGCGTCGATGTCTTCGGGGGGAGTGCTCATGAGGTCGGGGTGGGATCAGGCAGCTTCTTCGGAGGCGGCCGTCTCGCTGGAGGGATCGAGCGGCTCGACGTGAAACTGCATTCTGGCAAGTTTGGCGTAGAGGCCATCGCGCTGCATCAGTTCCTGATGGTTTCCCTCTTCGATGATGCGGCCTTGCTCCATCACGATGATGCGGTCGGCCTTCTGCACGGTGGCCAGGCGGTGGGCGATGACCAGCGTCGTGCGGTCGGCCATCGCGGCCTCCAGCGCAGCCTGCACCATGCGTTCGCTTTCGGCGTCGAGTGCGCTGGTGGCTTCGTCCAGCAGCAGCAGCGGCGGGTTCTTCAGCATCGCGCGCGCGATCGCGATGCGCTGGCGCTGGCCGCCCGACAGGCGCACGCCGCGTTCGCCCAGGAAGGTCTGGTAGCCCTCGGGCAGGCGCAGGATGAACTCCTCGGCGAAGGCGGCGCGTGCCGCGGCCATCACCTCGTCATCGGTGGCATCGGGGCGGCCGTAGCGGATGTTCTCCATCGCGTTGGCCGAGAACACGGTCGAGTCCTGCGGCACGATGCCGATGCGCGAGCGCAGTTCGTGCAAGGCGGTGGCGCGCACGTCGACGCCATCCACCGTCACCGCGCCGGCGCCGGTGTCGTAAAAGCGCAGCAGCAACTGGAACACCGTGCTCTTGCCGGCGCCGCTGGGTCCGACCAGGGCCACCGTCTCGCCGGGCCTGACGCGCAGGGAGTAGTCGGCCAGCGCCGCATGCGCGGGACGTGACGGGTAGTGGAACTGCACGTGGCTGAGTTCGACGGCCGAGCCCGCGCGCGCGAGCGGCAGCGTCTGTGGCGTGGCCGGGTCGGTCACCGGCGAGACCGCCGCCAGCAGCTCCATCAGCCGTTCGGTGGCGCCGGCGGCGCGCAGCAGGTCTCCGTAGACCTCGGACAACACCGCGACGCTGCTGACCAGCAGCATCACGTAGACCACCGTCTCGCCCAGGTGGCCGGCCGTGATCTTGCCGCCGATCACCGCCTGCGTGCCCTGGTACAGGCCCCACAGCAAGGCGCCGAAGGTCGCGCTGATGATGAAGGCGACCAGCATCGAGCGCACCTTGGTGCGCTTGCGGGCGGTGTCGAACGCGTTCTCGGTCGAGACCGCGAAGCGGGCGGCTTCGCGGCTTTCCTGGGTGTAGCTCTGCACTACGGGGATCGCGTTGAGCACTTCGGCGGCGATCGCGCTCGAGTCCGCAACGCGGTCCTGGCTGGCGCGGCTGAGCTTGCGCACGCGGCGCCCGAACGCCATCGACGGCGCCACCACCAGGATCAGGATGCCCAGCACCTGCGTCATCACGTAGGGGTTGGTGATGATCAGCATCGCCATCGCGCCGATGCCCATCACGCCGTTGCGCAAGCCCATCGACAGGCTGGAGCCGACGACCTGCTGCACCAGCGTGGTGTCGGTCGTCAGGCGCGACAGCACTTCGCCGGTGGCGTTGGTCTCGAAGAAGGCCGGGCTCTGCCTGACGACATGGCGATAGACGGCGCTGCGCAGGTCGGCGGTGACGCGTTCGCCCAGCCAGGTGACTGAATAGAAGCGCAGCGCCGAAAACACGCCGAGCGCGACGCCAACGCCGAACAACTGGAGGAAGTGGTCGCGCAAGGCCATCACGCGCGCGCCGTTGGCGGCACCCGAGTTGCCCGCCGCGGCCAGGCCTCCCGGCCCGGACAGCGACAGGCCGCCGTCGATCAGCTTGCGCAGCGCGACCGGGAAAGCCAGGGTGGTGATGGATGCGGCCAGCAGGAACAGGACCGCCGCAAGAATGCGTCCGCGGTAGGGGCGCAGGAACGGCAGCAGGCCGGACAGCGAGCGCGGGGTGGCCGCCTTCGCGCGTTCAGAAGCAGAGGTCATGGTCGTCCAGTCTACGAGGTGGCGGCTACATGAGGCCAGCGCGGGAGGGACAAAGGGTATTCCCCCACACAATAAAAGCCTATTCAATCATTGTCCATGCATTGACTGCCTAAGCAAGTATATTTGCGACCCATGTCATCCAACAACGATCCCTTCGAGCGGGCCGACTTCTACTCTGCCGACGGCTACGCCCAGCAAGAGAGCGTGGGCGCGGCGATGAAGGGCGTGATGGCCTCCATCACGTACCAGGTCGATCGCCGCCTGGTCGAGCACGACCTGACGCACGCGCAGTGGGTGCCGCTGTTCAAGCTGGCTCATGGCGAATGCCAGACCGTGGCCGAGCTGGCGCGCACGCTGCAAAGCGACCCGGGCGCGATGACGCGCGCCCTGGACCGCCTGGAAGCCAAGGGCCTGGTGGCCCGCGTGCGCTCCAGCGAGGACCGGCGCGTGGTGAACCTGGAGCTGACCGACGCCGGCCGCGAGGTCGCCGCCGTCGTTCCCGCCGTGCTGGCCGAAGTGCTCAACCTGCACCTGGCCGGCTTCTCGAAGGAAGAGTGGCGCGCGCTGCTGAGCATGCTCAAGCGCATGCGCGCCAATGGCGACGCCTTGCGCGCCGCCGCTGCCAACAATTCAGCGACCCCCGACTGAAAGAATTCCATGCCCAGCGCCAATCATCAACAAGAATGCCCGCGCCGCGCCGGCGCGTCCCCGCAGACGGGTGAGCCGCAGCGGCAGTCGCGCGCCTCGCGCCAGCCGCAGCACCGCACCCTCGAGCTCGACATGCCGCGCGTGCTGTCCGCCGGCACCGTGGCACTGGCCGTCGCCTCCGCCGCGGTGCTGATGCTGGCCGGCTGTGCGTCCATGGGACACCAGACCCCTCCGGTGGCCATGCATGGCGCCGATGCGATGGGCCTGGCCGCCACGCAGCAGACGACTTCCGTCGACGCCCAGTGGTGGCACCAGTTCGGCGACGCCCAGCTCGACGATCTCGTCGGCAAGGCCCTCGCCGGCTCGCCCAACCTGGGGGCGGCGGCCGCACGCGTGGTGCGCGCACAGGCGGTGGTCGATTCGGCACGCGGCGCCGAGGCCCCGCACGTCGACTTCGACGCCTCCGTCAAGCGCGAGCTGCTCTCGCGCAACGGCCTGTTCCCGCCGCCGTACGGTGGCAGCATCTTCAACCAGTCCAGCGCCTCGTTCGGCCTGAAGTGGGACGCCGACCTGTTCGGCCGCCAGCGGGCCGACATCGAGGCGGCGCTGGGCAGCGAGCGCGCCGCGCGCGCCGATGCCGACGTGGCCGCGCAACAGATCGCCACCCAGGTCGTGCGCACCTATTTCGCGCTGGCCCGGCTCGAAAGCCAGCGCGCCGTCGCGCAACGCACCTACGAGCAGCGCAGGCAGATGCTGTCGCTGATCAGCCAGCGCGTGGGCGCCGGCCTGGACACCGTGGTCGAACAGAAGCAGGGCGAGGGCGCGCTGCCCGACACGTTGGCCCAGATCGAATCGCTCGACGAGCAGATCGACCTGACCCGCCACATGCTGGCCGCGCTCACCGCGCAGCCGATGCAGGCACTGGCCACGCTGGCGCCGACGCTCGATGCGCTCCACGTCTCGCCGCAGCCGCCGGTGCTCGGTGCCGACCTGATCGCGCGCCGCCCCGACGTCGCAGCCGCGCTGGCGCGCGTCGAAGCCGCGGAGCAGCAGGTCAAGTCGCAGCGCACGCAGTTCTATCCGGACATCAACTTCTCGGCCGGTTTCGGCCTGGACTCGATCAACCTGCAGCACTTCCTGGAGCTGCCCAGCAAGACCTGGTCGTTCGGCCCGGCGCTGCACCTGCCCATCTTCGAAGGTGGCCAGTTGCGCGCGCAGCTCAAGGGCCGCGGCGCCGACCGCGACGCCGCGATCCAGGCCTACAACCAGCAGGTGATCGACGCCGTGCACGAAGCGGCGGATGCCGCGACGTCGGCGGCCTCGATCAGCCGCCAGCTGCAGCTGCAGCGCCAGGCGCTGGAAGCGTCGACCGCCAGCTACGACTTCTCGCAAAAGCGCTACGGCCAGGGCCTGGGCAACGCGCTGATCGTGCTCAACGCCGAGACCCAGATGCTGTCCCAGCGCCGTCTCGAGGTCGACCTCGAATACCGCGCGCTCGACGTCCAGGCCCAATTGATGAAGGCCCTGGGTGGCGGCTGGACCGCCGGCACCTCCTCCTCCGCAGCGCCCGCCGCCGCCGCGTCCGCACCGACGACGACGACCGCCAGGAACGACAACCTCACGCCCGCCTAAAGATCATGAACGCACCTGCCAACAACAACGCCGCTCCCGTCAACACGCCGCCGGCCGGCAACCCCAAGCGCCGCACCGCGCTGACCGCGATCGCGGTCGCCGTGCTCGTGATCGGCGGCGGCTACGGCATCTACTACTGGATGACGGGGCGTCACTCGGAGTCCACCGACAACGCCTACGTGCAGGCCAACGTGGTGCAGATCACCGCGCAGGCCGGCGGCACCGTCACGGCCATCAACGCCGACGACACCGACTACGTCAAGGCCGGCCAGGTGCTGGTCAAGCTCGACCCGGCCGATGCGCGCGTCGCGCTGGACCAGGCCGAGGCCGCCCTGGCCTCGACGGTGCGCGAGACGCGCATCCTGTACGCCAACAACTCCACCCTGCAGGCGCAGATCGACGCCCGCGCCGCCGACGCGGCGCGCGCCAAGGCCGATCTGGACAAGGCGCAGGACGACGTCAACCGCCGTGCGCCGCTGGTGCAGAGCGGCGCGGTCGGCAAGGAAGAGTACAGCCACGCGACCGACCAGCTCGCCGCGGCCAAGGGTGCCTACACGGCCGCGAAGTCCGCCCTGGACGCCGCCCGCGAACAGCTCAGCTCGAACCAGACCCAGACCGAAGGCACCAACGTCGCCGACCACCCGAACGTGCAACGCGCCGCCGCCAAGGTGCGCGAGGCCTGGCTCGCCGTGCAGCGCGCCGACGTCCCGGCGCCCGTCTCGGGCACCGTCGCACGCCGCAGCGTGCAGGTCGGCCAGCGCGTGCAGGCCGGCGTGCCGCTGATGTCGGTCGTCACGCTGGACAACCCCTGGGTCGACGCCAACTTCAAGGAAGGTCAGCTCGAGCGCCTGCGCATCGGCCAGCCGGCCACGCTGGAAGCCGACGTCTACGGCAAGCACGTGGTCTTCCACGGCAAGGTCGAGGGTCTGGGCGCCGGCACCGGCGCGGCGTTCTCGCTGCTGCCGGCGCAGAACGCCACCGGCAACTGGATCAAGGTGGTGCAGCGCGTGCCCGTGCGCATCGCGCTCGACCCCAAGGAGATCGCCAAGAATCCGCTGCGCGTGGGCCTGTCGATGAACGTCACGGTCAACGTGGCCGACGAGAGCGGCACCGCGGTGGAGAGCACGCCGCGCACGCAGGCGCAGGGCGCGGTCGCATCGACGACCGTGTTCGACTCGCTGCAGCATGACGCCGACGCCGAAGTGGCGCGCATCGTGGCGGCCAACGGCGGTGGCCGCATGAAGGTGCAGGCC
>JBJMWF010000169.1:0-6852 GCA_045810265.1 Vitreoscilla sp.
AGATACGCGAACGCAGCGCGCTATTTCTGGGGCACGGTGGTGCACCATCGCTCGTTCGCGACAGGCGGCAACGGCGACGGCGAACACTTCTTCCCGCCTGCCCAGACGCCCCGGCACATGGCGTCGGCCAAGACGATGGAAACCTGCTGCACCTACAACATGCTGCGCCTCACGCGCGCGCTGTTTGCCGCCGATCCCACCGCCGCCTACGCCGACTACTACGAGCAGGCACTTTTCAACGGCATCCTGGCGTCACAGGACCCGGCTTCCGGCATGGTCACGTACTTCCAGGGCACGCGCCCGGGCTATCCCAAGCTCTACTGCACGCCCGAGCGCTCGTTCTGGTGCTGCACCGGCACTGGCATGGAAAACTTCGCCAAGCTGGGCGACTCGATCTACTTCCATGACGAGCGCACGCTGTACGTCAACCAGTTCATCGCGTCCACGCTCGACTGGCGCGACCAGCAGGTGCTGCTGCGCCAGACCACGGCCTTCCCGGACGAGGCGCACACGCGCCTGGCGATCCAGGCTGCCCGGCCGACACGATTCGCGCTGCGTGTGCGCCACCCGGCGTGGTGCCCGCGGCTGACACTCAGGATGAATGGCAAGCTGCTCATCGACAGCACCGAGCCCGGCCACTACCTGGAAGTGGACCGTGTCTGGCAACACGGCGACGTGGTCGACGTCGCTTTGCCGATGCATCTGCGTCTTCAGCCGCTGCCCGGCGCGAACGACATCGCGGCCGTGCTGTTCGGCCCGATCGTGCTGGCTGCCCGCATGGGCCGCGAAGGCATGCGGCCCGGCGACGACATCATCGCCAGCGAGTATCTGTACGGCGAGGTGCTCAAGTCCGAGGCGGCCTTGCCCCAGCTCGCGCTGCGCGGCCGTGCGCTGGCGGACGTCGTACAGCCTGCGGGCGCAGGACTGCGGTTCCGAGCGTCCGCACGCGCGCCGGCCCGCGAGTTCGAGCTCGCCCCATTCCACCGCATCGCGCACGAGCGCTACAGCCTCTATTGGCAGGTCACGTGAGCGTGAACTAGCGGCCCGCCTCCTCGACGGTCCACTCGATCGAGTCCGTGACCTTGCCGTCGCCTGTCGCGGTCAGTCGATGGACACCAGGAGGCAGCTCCAGAACCTGCCAGGTGGCGACGTGGTCGGTGACCGGCTGCGTGCCCAAGGTCGTGTCGTCGATCTGCAAGGTCACGTGATCCACGTTGGCATAGACCTTGACCTGCGTGCGCGTGCCGCTGCGCGGCGCCGCGCGCCGCCCGGCCAGGTGCACCATGGGCGCCCTGCTCCAATTGGCCTGGTACCAATACCATGCGTCCTTTCGCGTCCGGCGGTCGTAGGTCACCAGTCCCTTGTCGTTGAAGCCGCGCCGGTCGCCCTCGTCGCGACCGGCGGAGGGCAGGTCGAAGCCGACCCAGACGAAGGTTGCCCACAGCCAGGGCCGAACGCTCAACTGGCGCCAGTACGCCTCGTGAAACAGCGCCTGGTACTGCTCGGGATGCCAGTGACTCGCGGGAACCGGGCGCAAAGGCGGATCCTGCTGCTGCAGCACGCTTGCGCCAGCGCCGTATTCGCTCACGCCCATGGCGCGCAAGGGCTGCGCGGCATGCACGCGGTCCGCCCACGGGCCGATGTCCGTCACCTCGCCGTCGTACCAGCCATAGTAGCGGTTGAAAGCGATCACGTCGGTCTGCCGGGCCAGCGGATCGTCGTCAGCGGCGCAGCAATGGGCGTAGCTTGTCAGGCGATGGGGATCGAGTTCCTTGGCCGCGCGATGGAGCTGCGCCAGCAAGTCATGGCTGGCCGGATTCGACTTGTAGATTTCATTGCCGAGGCCCCAGACGAAAACGGCGGGATGGTTGTAGTTCTGCTTGACCAGCTCGCGCAATTGCTGCGTCAGGTTGGCGCGAAACGCGTCGCTGTCGTCCATCGCGGAGTTCAGGGGGATCTCCGTCCACAGGACGAAACCCAGGCGATCGGCATCGTCGTACGCGCGCTGCGGATGCTGGAAGTGAACCAGCCGCAAGCCCGTCACGCCCAGTTCCGACAGGATGCGGAAGTCTTCATCGACCTGGGCCTCGCTGACCGCCAGGCCTTGCCCCGGGCGCCCGCTGTGGAACAGGTTCACGCCATGCACGGCGTAGGGATGGCCGTTCAGCAGCAGGCCACGTCCGGGGTCGATCGAGAATTCACGGATGCCCACGGGGACGGTGAGGCCGTCGACGGCCTTGCCGCCATCAAGCACTTCGACGCTCAGGTGGTACAGGTAGGGATCGTCGACGCCTTGCCAAAGGTGTGGGCGCGGCACGGACAGCGCCTGCTCGATCAG
The DNA here is from genome assembly GCA_045810265.1 of Vitreoscilla sp. Lineage (GTDB taxonomy): Bacteria > Pseudomonadota > Gammaproteobacteria > Burkholderiales > Burkholderiaceae_C > Scleromatobacter. The sequence goes on from JBJMWF010000169.1 coordinate 2,339, forward strand.
GCGCGTGCTGGCCGGGGCCGCGTCCACACGGGTGAGGCGCCGCTGCACCACCCTGTGCTGCGCATCGCGAAGAATCCAGCGCAGCCGCAGTGCCCGGGGCAGCTTGCCGGAATTGGTCAGGCGCGTCTGGATCGTGAGCCGGGCGCCGCCTTGGCTGACCTCATCGGCCGTGACGTAGACGCCGGGTCCGCCGTCATCGAGCAGGTCGATGTGCGCTGGGCCGACGGCAATCAGCTGCACGCCGCGGTACAGGCCGCCGAACACCGTGAAATCGCCCCCCAGCGGGGCAACCCGGGATGATGGGCTGTTGTCCACGCGCACGGTGATGACGTTGCGTCCGGGGCGCAGCCAGTCACTGACGTCCAGGCGGAAGGCGCCGTACCCGCCCTCGTGGTGGCCAGCGCGATGGCCGTTGATCCAGACGTCGGTGACCAGGGCCGCGCCATCGAATTGAAGGTAGCGCTCGAGCGTGCCCAAGGAGGGCGGCAGTTGCAATTCGCGGCGGTACCAGCCGGGGCCGCGATAGTAGTCGCCTCCGGCTTCGCCGTCGCTGGCGTTCCAGGTGTGCGGCAACGTGACGGTCGCCCAAGCCGAATCGTCGAAGTCCTCTCCGCTCGCAGCGGGCGATTCCTCGCGCAGGAAGTGCCAGCGCTCGTCGAGCCGTTCGATGTGCCGTGTCTGCAAGGGCGCGGCCCAGGCGGACGTCGCGCTCAGCGCCAGCAGCGCGGCGGCAGCGGCGAGAACAGCCCCTCGGATGGCACGGCAGATCACGGCGCCCATCCGCCTAGCTGAGCCGGTAGAGACCGGCGCCATGGGGTGGCAACTGCTGGGCGAAGCGGCCGGAAGCGGTGGGCAGCGGTCGTCTCGTCCAGAGGTCGCGGACGTCGCGCGTCCCGTTCAGCCCCAGGTCCCTCAGGGCGACGGAGACCTCGCGGGGCTTGTCCGATGTATTGAAGAGCGCCACATACCGGCCCTTGCCGTCGTCCGGCCGCGCCGACCAGATGCGGGCGCCGTCCTCGACGAAATGCGGCCGGTTGTCGGAACTGGCCTGGTCGACGGCCAGCACCTCGGGATTGGTGAGCAGCGCCAGCGTCGGCTCGTCCAGATGCCGCAGGTCGCCGCCCATGATCAGCGGCGATCGGGTGATCGACCACAGCGTCATCAGCGTGCGCTGCTCGTCGGGCGTGAACTTGGTGTCGCGTGCGCCCAGCGCCAGGCGCCCCAGCGGCAGCATGTCCGGATCCGGCCACGCGCCCGGCCGTCGCCAGGGGTTCCAGTTCTCCAGGCGGGTGAACTGGGCCTCGAGCAGATTCCACTCGTCCCAGAAATCGTCCGAGATGCGCCACATCTGCGCATGCTGGCGCACATGCTCACCGCGGATCACCGGGGTCTCGCCGGGCGACAGGCTCAGCGCCATCGGCCGCCCGGTGCGGACGATGGCGCGGTGAGCGCCCTCTATCTCCGGTGCATGGGCGTCGTATGGGCGGCTCATGTCGTCCATCTTGATGAAGTCGATACCCCATGAGGCATAAAGCGCAAAGACGCTGTCGTAGTAGGCCTGCGCGCCCGGCCTGCTCATGTCCACCCCGTACATGTCGGGGTTCCAGCCGCAGAGGCTGGTGGTATCGGCCACGTCGGCAGCGCGGTATGTCGTGCCCAGGATGGGCAGATTGCGCTTGACGGCCAGGCGTGGGATGCCGCGCATCAGGTGGATGCCGAACTTCAGGCCCATGCCATGGACATCACTGGCCAGAGCGGCGAAACCTCGCCCGCCGGCAGCGGACGGGAAGCGGTTGACGGCCGGAATCAGGCGCCCGTAGCCGTCCATCGCCGGCTCGGGCGTGGGGTTGTATCCGTATCCCGAGGCGTTGGCCTCGTACCACTGGATATCGATCGTGAAGACGTCGTACCCGAACGGCAACAGCCTGTCCGCCATGACCTGCGCGGTCTCGCGCGCCTGCGCCTCGTTGATGGTGGTCGCGAAGCTGTTCCAGCTGTTCCAGCCCATGGGCGGCGTGGGCGCCAGCAGGTCTTTTCTGGACACCGCTTCGGCGGACGCCTCATGGGCAGGCAGCGCAGAGGCTGCGATGCCGGTGAGGCCGGCGCCAAGCAGACCCCGACGACTGAATTTCATGGAGTGTTCTCCTGTCCTGTGCCAGATGCCTGGCGCCTCGGCGCCGAAGGAAGTTCAGCGACGCGCCGGATCATCTGTTCGCCCCTGCGATGCCCAACTCACGCAGGAAGCTGCGCACGGCCAGCCACGCCTGCTGGTTCTGCTCGGGCGAGAAGCCGCCATGGCCGCCACCCTTGATCGTGAGCAACTGGTTCCTCTCGCCCGCCTTGTCCATCGCCTGCTGCAGGCGCACCGCATGCGCGTAAGGCACCAGCGGATCGGCGTCGCCGTGGATGGTCAGCACCGCCGGACCGTCCTTGCGCACATGGCTCAGGGGCGAGACGCCGCGCGCCAGTTCGATCCGGCCGTCCTTGCTGCCGAACCAGGCCAATGCATAGGACCGCACGTTGGGCCCCTGCAGCATGTCGGCCACGTCGGTGATGCCGAACCAGTTGATCACGGCCGCCGCCTTGGGCGTCGAATTCGCATAGGACCCGCCCCAGGTGTTGTTCGCCGCGCACTGGTTGGTGAACGGCGAATCGGATGGAATCATCCCGGTTGCCAGGGCGAGGTGGCCGCCCGCCGAGTTGCCCGTCAACACGATCCTGGCGAGGTCGAAGTTGTAATCCTTGGCATTGCGGCCGACCCACTGCAGCGCGCACAAGGTGTCTTCCACCGCGGCCGGTGCCAGCGCCGTCCTGGCCAGCCGGTATTCGACATTGACCACCGCGAAGCCCATCTGCATGTAGGGCAGCAGCTGCGGCAGGTCTTCTTCGCGCAGGCCCGCCACCCAGCCGCCACCGTGAAAGTTCAGCACCACCGGCGTGGCCGCCTTGGGGGGCCAGGGCCGGTAGACGTCGAGCTGGAGGTCGTGCCCGCTCGCGTTCAGGTACGTCACGTTCGCGTTGACGGTGTAGGCGCTGCGCAGTTGCACCGCGGCGCGAAAAGCCTCGTCGTCGCCACTCTGCGCCCGCGCCGGAACAGACAAGGCCAGGCACAGGGCCGAGCCCAGAATCACAAGAGAAGTTCGCATCGTTCCACTTTCTTCATGTCATGCGGTTGGGACACGCCTTGCGGCGTCATTCCAGGGGCGTCGCCGAGACGGCGTGCAAGTCAGGCTTGCAGGGGCTATCTGTCCCCGCAGCCGGCCAGGTCGACTGACATCGGACGGCCCACGTACGTGAATGTCCGCGCAGTGCCTGGCAGGGTGGCGCAGCGAACCGCGAATGCCTGGGCAGGCTCCATGCCCTTGAAGCTGCCTTGGCGGGCGGCAATGTCCAGGTGGCGCGTCTTGTCGGACCAGGTCATGCGGACGATGGCGTGCTCGCCCCGTCGATAGGCGTCGCCATCGCCGGCGTCGTCGTACAGGTCGTAGGAACCGTCGCGTCCCGGGTAGACGCGGATTTCGATCGGCTGGATCGACGGCGCATCGGCGTACGCCTTGACCGGTCCCAGCGGCACGATGCTGCCGGCACGGACGTAGACAGGAATCACGGAGATGTCGGCATTCGCCGCGACGACTTGCCCACCGTCGAATCTTTCGCCGGTACGCAAGTCGTACCACTTGTCCTTGCCCGGCAGGTAGACGGTGCGTACGGAGGCGTGCGACTGAATGACCGGCGCCACGAGCAAGGCCTTGCCGAACATGTATTCGTCGGCGATCCGCAGTGCGCTGCCGTCGTCGCGGAAGTCGAACGCCAGCGCGCGCATCATCGTGCCCCGCCGGCTGGTGACGTCCCACGATGCCGAATAGATATAGGGCAGCAGGCGATAGCGCAGACGGTCGTAGTCGGCGAGGATCGCCTGGGTGGCCGGGTCGAACGCCCAGGGCTCCTTGCCCGGACCGGTGCCGTGGACACGGAACATCGGGTTGAAGACGCCGAACTGGTACCAGCGGGTGAACAGCTCCGCGTAGGCCGGATCCTTGGGATCGCCGCCGAAGAATCCGCCGATGTCCGCCGACCAGTACGGAATCCCGCTCATCGAGAAGTTCAGCGCCGCGGGTATCTGCCTGCGCAAGACATCCCAGCTGGCGGTCGTGTCGCCCGACCAGGTGATGGCCGCGTTGCGTTGCTGGCCGGCATAGGCGGACCGGGTCAGGATGAACGGGCGCTTGCCGGGCTGGTCGCGCACCATGCCGTCGTGCACGGCCGAGGTATGCATCAGCGGGTAGCTGTTGTAGACCCTTGCGCCGGGGCCGGCGGCCGTGCTGACTTCGCGCATCTCACCCCAATGGCCACTCAGCTCGGCCTCCGATCCATCCAGCCACCAGCCGTCGAACCCGAGCGTTCCGAGATGGCGCATGACCTGTTGCCAGTACAGCTCGCGACCCCTGGGATTCCAGGCGTCATACCAGCGCCCCTGGCCGGCCGGATAGACGTTCGGATAGACCTGGGGAAAC
>JBJMWF010000170.1:0-8585 GCA_045810265.1 Vitreoscilla sp.
GAGGCGGCGCGAAAGCCGTTGACGGCTGCCACATCGTCGCGCGTCACGCCCTTGCCGCGCGCATACAGCAGCGCGAGGTGGTTGCGGGCCGGCGCGTTGCCGCGGGCCTCGGCGAGGCGATACCAGCGCTGGGCCTCGGCAGGGTCGACCGGCTGGCCACGGCCTTCCTCGTACATCCAGCCAAGGTTGTCCATCGCGAAGGCGTTGCCCTTGCGCGCGGCGACCCGGAACTGGCGCAGCGCGGCCGCGTCGTCGCGTGCGATGCCCAGGCCGTTGGTGAGCATCCAGCCGAGGTTGTTCTGGCCCGATGCATTTCCCTGGGCGGCAGCCTTCTGGTACCACTCGACAGCCTGCTTCTCATCGGCGATGACAGCGTCGCCGGCCGCATACATCAGGCCCAGGCTGACCTGCGCCGGTGCGTAGCCCGCCTCCGCAGCCTTGCGGATCCAGCGCTCGGCTGCGACCGGATCGCGCGGGGCCCCGCGGCCGTTGAGCTCGGCCATGCCCAGGTTGTGCTCCGCGGTCGGATCGCCTTGCGAGGCCGACACGCGCAGCCAGCGCAGCGCCGTCTCGGGATCGCGCGGCACGCCACGGCCCTCGCTGTAGACCCAGCCGAGCGCGCTCTGCGCCCGCGCATCGCCCTGGTTGGCGGCGGCCTGGTACCAGTGCAGCGCGGCTGCGTCGTCCCGATCGACGCCCTGGCCGTTCGTGTAGAAGACGCCCAGCCGGTACTGCGCCACCGCCAGGCCCTGCTGCGCGGCCAGCGTCGCCCAGTGCGCGGCCTGGGTGTCGTCCTGCGGCACGCCGCGGCCGATCAGCGCCATGTACGAAAGATTGCTCTGCGCGGTCGGCTCGCCCTGGTCAGCCGCCTTGCGATACCACTTCGCGGCCTCCTCGAAGTCGCGCGCCACACCCTTGCCCTGCTCGTAGAGGAAGCCGAGATTGGTCTGCGCCCGCGCGTCGCCCTGGTCTGCCGCCTTGCGGAACCAACGCGCCGCAATCGCCGGATCGGCAGCAACACCATACCCCCGAAGGTACATGTCGGCGAGTGCCAGTTGGGCGTCGCGATCGCCCTTCTCGGCTGCCGGCTGGAATTCGTGCAAGGCCGTGATGTAGTCGCCGCGGCGGCCCGCCTCATACCCTTCTGCGGTGCCGGCCTGCGCACCGGTGCATGCCAAGGCCAGCGTCAAGGCCGCACAGGCGGCGACGGCGGAGACGACATCGGAGGATGCGCAAAGCTCGATGGCCATGCCGGACGCCGATCGATTCGAGTGGCGCGACAGGCGCACCGGGGCGGATGGTTCGAGGCGGGCGGGCAATGGATTCATTTCGGGCGGAAGTCCTCGGGGGATGTTAGCGCGAAGGATCCGGGGGCTGAGCCGAAGCGGACGGCGACGCCGGACGCGGCGGTCGAATCGCTGGGCCATCAAGCCGGGCCAAGCGGTCGTCGCGTGAAGGGCAACGCTGAAATTATCGTTGCGAGCGTTGCCGCGGGAACCCCGGGGTTGCCTTCGGTCGTCGCAGGCATGCGACACGAGGCTTGGGATGGCAGGGCTGCCGCTTCAGTGGAAATCCCGGCTGCGCGCAACCAGCCCTTGCAGCATCGGCGAGTGATCCACCAGCGTCTTGGCCACCAGATGGCGCACCTCGCCCTCGCGCTGCCACACGCCGTAGACCGTCAGCAGCGACGCCCCCAGCAGCGGCTTGCGCTGGGCCGCTGCCACGGCGGGCCAGACAATCACGTTGACGGTGCCCGTCTCGTCCTCCAGCGTCACGAACACCACGCCCTTTGCGGTACCCGGCTGCTGGCGATGCGTGACCAGGCCGCTGGCGCGCGCGAGCTGACCCGGTCGGTACTCCGCATTGAGCAGCGCCGCCTGCTGCACCTTGAACGGCGCCAGCGCCGGACGCAGCAACGCCAGCGGATGGCCTTTCAACGACAGGCCCAGCGCTCGATAGTCGGCCAGCACGGCGTCGCCCAGGCTCAGCGCTTCGAACTCGGGCTCGGCATCCTCGACGGTGCGGGTGGCCTTGAGCATGGGCGTCGCGCGTGTATCGACACCCGCCACGGCCCAGATCGCGTCGCGCCGCTGGCCGGCCAGCCTGGACAGGGCATCGGCGCCCGCCAGGCATTGCATCGAATGCGCATCGAGATCGGCACGCCGCGCAAGATCTTCCACGTTGGCGAACGGCGCCTGCGCGCGCGCAGCCATGATGCGTTTGCCTTCATCCTCGCCAAGGCCGCTCACCCGGTTCAGCCCCAGCCGGACCGCGCACTGGCCGCCCGGGATGGCACGTTCGGCACACGCCGGCACCGCCTCGTGCGGCGACTGCGGCTCCAGCGTGGAATCCCAGTCGCTGATGGTGATGTCCACCGGCCGCACCGCGACGCCATGCGCGCGCGCGTCCCGCACGAGCTGCGGGGCGGCGTAGAAGCCCATCGGCAAGCTGTTGAGCAGCGCGGCCAGGAAGGCGTCCGGATGGTGGCGCTTGATCCACGCGCTGACATAGACCAGCATCGCGAAGCTGGCGGCGTGGCTTTCCGGGAATCCGTATTCCCCGAAGCCCTCGATCTGCTTGAAGATGGACTCGGCGTACTCCGGGTCGTACTTCTTGGCGACCATGCGGGTGATCAGCCTTTCCTTGAACGGCCCGAGCCCGCCCTTGCGCTTCCAGGCCGCCATCGCGCGGCGCAACTGATCGGCCTCGCCCGGTGTGAAATCGGCGGCGAGGATGGCCAGTTGCATCACCTGCTCCTGGAAGATGGGCACGCCCAGCGTGCGCGACAGCGCCGCCTTGGCCTCCTCGCTGGGATAGGTGACCGGCTCCTTCTGTTCGCGCCGCTTCAAGTACGGATGCACCATGCCACCCTGGATCGGCCCCGGCCGCACGATGGCGACTTCCACCACCAGGTCGTAGAACCGCCTGGGCTTGAGCCGCGGCAGCATGCTCATCTGCGCGCGGCTTTCAACCTGGAACACGCCGACCGAATCGCCGGTGCACAGCATGTCGTAGACCGCGACGTCCTCGCGCGGGATGTCCTGCAGGCTGGCATCGCTTTCCAGGCCGTCGCGCTCTGCCACGATGCCCATTTCGGCAGCCGCGCCCGCGCTGGAGAAGGCATTCGAGCCCAGCAGGATGCGGGTGGCGCCATTGCCCGCATGGCCGACGGGCGCGCCTTCGGTGCGGCGGCGGTTTTCCGCCTGCTCCTGGCGCTTGCCCTCGATGAACCAGTCGGGCGGCGGTGGCCCCGGCATCGCCTGGCGCATCTTGGCATCGACGAACAGCAGGCCGCGCCGCAGTGCGCTGAGCATGCCCAGCGCGAGGATGTCGACCTTGAGCAGCTTGAGGACGTCCAGGTCGTCCTTGTCCCACTGGATCACCGTGCGCTTGTCCATTGCGGCGTTCTCCACCGGCACCAGCAGCGCCACGTCGTCCTTGGCGATGACGAAGCCGCCCGGATGCTGGCTGAGATGGCGCGGCTGGTTGCGCAGTTGCAGGCTCAGTGCGATCCACTGGAAACCCAGCTGAGAATCCGGATCGAAACCGTGCTCGCGCAGCGACACGGCAAGCCGCTCCACCGCGCTGCTGGGCGCCGAATCACCGCCGACGTGGTGCAGCGACCGCGTGACCGCATCGATGCGATCGAGGTCGATGCCCAAGGCCCGGCCGACGTCGCGCACCGCCGACTTGGTGCGATAGCGAATGATCACGCCCGTGAGCGCCGCGCGGTGGCGCCCGTACTTCTTGTACAGGTACTGGATCACCTCTTCGCGGCGCTGGTGTTCGAAATCGAGATCGATGTCGGGCGGCTCACCTCGCTCCTCGCTGATGAAGCGCTCGAACAGCACGTCGGCGCTGCCGGGATCGACCTCGGTGACGCCCAGGCAGTAGCAGACCGCCGAATTGGCCGCGCTGCCGCGGCCCTGGCACAGGATGCCGCGGGCTCGCGCCCAGGCGACGATGTCGGCCACCGTCAGGAAGTAGGCTTCGTACCTGAGGCGTTCGATCAGGCCCAGCTCGTGCTCGATCAGGCCGTTCACCTTGTCGGGGATGCCATTGGGGAACCGCTTGGCGGCGCCCGTCTCGGTGAGCGAGCGCAGCCAGCTGGTGGGCGTCTGGCCGGCCGGCACGATCTCCTGCGGATATTCGTACTTCAGCTCGCCCAGCGAGAACTTGCATTGCCCGGCGATGGCCACCGTCTCGGCCAGCCATTCGGGCTCGTACAGCGCCTGCAGCCGTGCGCGCGAGCGCAGGTGGGCCTCCGCGTTGGACGACAGCGCGTGGCCGCACTGGGCCACCGTGCGCTGCAGGCGCGTGGCGGTCAGCACGTCCTGCAAGGGCTTGGCGGCACGCGTGGCCATCAGCACGTCGCCCACCGCGGCGATGCGCAGGCCGCTGGCGGCGGAGACCGCCTTCACGCGTTCGCGCACCTCGTCGTCGTCGCCCTGCATCAGCAAGGGCAATGCGAGCCAGACGCGATCGACATCCATCCAGGCCTTGAGCCACTGCGCCTGCGCGAACAGCGACTCGAACGACAAGGCGGTGGAGGGCCGTGGCGGCAGTGGCGGCTTGGCGGCGCGGCGGCCCGCCGCCTTCGGCGTCGCGAGCCGGGGCGGCGCCGGCGGTTCGAGCGGGTCTTCTCCCGCCGGGCCGTTGCGCACCTCGCGCACCTCGCGCCCGCGCGGCCGCCCGGCGCCGGGCGCGCTCGACGCGAGCGCGGCCGCGGCGCTCGCCTGTGCCGCCGCAATGACACCCATGCCGGACAACTGCGCGTTGACCGGCGCCCCGCCCCCTTGGACACCGGGGCTCGCGACAACGTTGCCCGTCACCTCGCCACCGCCCGTGCCCGGGCCGGTTCCGAAGGGCACCGGCCCGGCCGTCGGCAGCAGCAGCACCAGGCAATCAGGCAGGCCTGCCAGGTGCGGCATCGTGGGGATCCGACCTTCCAGGTCGCCGGTGCGCGCCTCGTAGCGTCCTTTCTCGGCGCGCCGGCGTGCGACGGTGATCCACTGCGACAGGTTGCCGTAGCCGCGGCGCGTGGTAGCCAGCACCACCAGCCGCATGGGCACGCCGCCCACGCTGGGCTCGAGCCGCATCTCGGCGCCGACGATCAGGTGCAGGCCGCGTTCGGTGGCCTGCTCGTAGGCGTGCACTGCGCCCGAGAGCGAGCACTCGTCGGTGAGGGCCAGGGCGGTGTAGCGCAGCTTGGCGGCGCGCTCGACCAGTTCCTCGGGCGACGAGGCGCCAGTGAGGAAGCTGAAGTTGCTGCGGCAGTGCAATTCGGCGTAGGCAGGTAGCGTGGCCATGGCAGAGAGACGGTGCAGCCCCGGCAGATGAGCGCCTGGGCATGACGTGGATCGGGCGAGGAGTCGGATGCAGGAGGATCGGCAGCAGCGGGCAGCGGCGGGACTCGGCTGCAAGGCAACACGGCCGCGCGAAGCACGAGCGGCGGAGGGGCGCGATGACGCGCTGGACGCCCGGAGAACCGGCCGTGGTTCGTACCGCGGCAGGGAGGAAGCGCCTACCGTCGAGTACTGTATGAAAATACAGTCTAGGCCTCCGAAGCGGCCAATGCAAGCCCTGTTGCAAGCCGGAAGCGCCGGCCGTCGGACATCTGCGCGGAAGGCACGAAAATGCGCCTTTCAGCGCTTGTCGCCACCATGCCCGCTCCCGTCGAGTTGACTGACTATCACCCGCAGTTCCGCGAATGCCTGGTCGACCTGTGGCGCGCCAGCTTCGCGGCGGGCGTGGGCGCGCCAGTGCCCAACCCGCGGGCCGACCACCTGCGCTACTTCGACGAAGAGGTCCTCACGCAGACGACCGTGCAGTTGGCGCTTCGCCAAGGCGAGCTCGTCGCCTTCTGCGCCTTCACGCCCGACTCGGTGATGCAGCTCTACGTCCATGTCGACCACCTCGGCCAGGGCATCGGCTCGCGGCTGCTCGATCACGCGAAGGCCGCGTCGCGTGGCAGGCTCTGGCTCTACACCTTCGTCACCAACACCAATGCGCAGCGCTTCTACGAACGCCACGGTTTCGAGGTCGTCGAGCGCGGCTTCGAGCCCGTGATGCAGCTGGGCGACCTGCGCTACGAATGGCGGCGCGCCAACCCCTCGCCGCCCTGATCCGGATCCGTCTGCATGCCCACCACCATCGACACCCACCTGCTCATCGTCGTGGCTTTCGCCGCCCTCGTCGTCTGGCGCGTCTACGCGCGCATCCGCCGCGTGATCGGGCGCCAACGGTTCTCGCAGTGGCGGCCGTGGCTCACGATCGTCCTGTTCCCGCTCGTCTTCGTGCTGCTGCTGGCGACCAACCTGGCGCATTCGACCGCGGGCGCCGCAGCGGTCGCCGGCGCGGCGCTTGGCGCCGGCCTGGGCCTGCTGGGCACGCGGCTGACGAAGTTCGAGGCGACGCCGGCGGGCCTGTTCTACACGCCCGATGCGCACCTGGGCATCGCGCTGTCGCTGCTCTTCGTGCTGCGCCTCGCCTGGCGTTTCGTGATGCTGCAGACGGCCGGCCGCGACCTGGATCCGCAATCCCTCCAGCTGGGCGCCAGCCCGTTGACCATGGCGATCTTCGGCACGCTCGCCGGCTACTACGTGAGCTACGCCATCGGCTTGCTGCGCTGGCGCGCGCGGGTCAGCGCGCAGGCGAGTGCCGAACACTGATACGCTCCGGGCCGATGAACAGCATCTCGACATCGATTCTCGCGGCCACCGGCCTGGCGCTCTGCCTGGCCGGTTGCGCATCGCCCGACACCGCCAAGGGCGCCGCCAGGGAAGGCGTGCAGTTGCAGAAGGCGGTCGAGGCGCCGCTGGCCGACCTCAACCTCGTGCAGGACAAGATTCCCGTGGTGCTGGAGGCGGCCGTCAAGGCGCCTTACGCACTGCCGTCGCAACGCGATTGCGCCGCGCTCGCCAACGAAGTGCGCATGCTCGATGGCGCGCTCGGTGCCGATCTCGACACCCCGCCCACGCTCGCCAATCCCGGCTTGGTGGAACGCGGAACGAACCTCGTGGGCGACACCGCCAACGATGCCCTGAAAGGCGCCGCCGAGAGCGTGATCCCGTTCCGCGGCTGGGTGCGCAAGCTCGACGGCGCGGAGCGCCATTCGAAGGAGGTCGCCGCCGCGATCGCTGCCGGCTCCGTGCGCCGCGCCTTCCTCAAGGGCGTGGGCCAGACGCTCGGCTGCCAGGCACCCGCCGCGCCGCTGCAGGCGCTGGCCGCCTCCGCCGCGTCCGCGACGAAGAACTGAGCCGCGGCTCGCTGGTTGACGGCGCCCGCGGCGCAGCGCTCGGCCGACCAGCCACCCCGCTGCTGAGCGCCATGGACCGTCCCATCATCGGCTTTCACCTCGACGAACATGGCGACTGGGTGGCCGAGCTGGCCTGCGGCCATTTCCAGCATGTCCGCCACGACCCGCCGTGGACGAACCGGCCCTGGACGCAGACGCCTGCCGGCCGGGCCGACGCCCTGGGCCAGATGCTGGCCTGCCGAAAGTGCGACCAGGGCGCTCCGCCGGACGCCGTGTGAAGCCGTCTCGCGCCGCGCGTGGCTGGCGAGCCACGGTGGGCCGGTCAGTGCGCCATCCTGGCATTTAATGCCCCTCTTTGACACCGCCAGGGCCCCCATTTCCCCCTGATGTTTCGATAGCGGCCGCTCGATCGGGTATCGTGTGGGCATCCACTGAAAGGAAACAATGGCGAAGCCAAACTATTCGTACGAGAAGCGCCAGCGCGAACTCGAGAAGAAAAAGAAGAAGGAAGAGAAAGCGCAGAAGAAGTCGTCGGGTGGCGGCGGCGGCAGCTCGAACGACTCGGCCGGGCAGGAACAACCGGCGTCGGCAGGCACGCCCGAAGGCGACGCCCCCTCGGCCTGAGGCCTGCGTGGAGCGCGCAGCGCGAGGCTTGCGCAGGCGAGCCGCGCGCACCCGCATGCCCCTGCCCGCTTCGCCGACGTGGTCCCGTCGGCCGCCCCGGGCTGGTCTCAGACGCCCACCGGCGGCGGCGCGTTGCCCGCGCGCAAGTCGTCGATCGCTGCGGGGCTCAGCCACAGCAAGGTGTCCAGATAGGTCTCGATGCGCGACACGAGCGCCTCGCGCGGCCCCTCCCGCCACGGCGTGGAGCCGTAGAACTCGTCCTCCTGCGCGGTCAGCTCGGCCAGGCTGGCGAAAGACCGCACCAGGAAGTAGCCGTTGGCGTCGTTGGGCACCGGACCGTGTGCCACGACGTCCATGCCGTAGGCGCGCACCATCGGCAGCGCGCCTTGCGTGACGGCGGCGTGGAAGTCATCGCGCGTGCCGGGTTTGAGCCGATAGGCGCGGATCTCGACGAGGCGTCTTGAGTCTGAATCGCTGCTGCTCACGAAGCGGCCTCCTGTGAAGCGGTCGATGCACGAAGGCCTTCGGTCAACCTGCTGGCGGTCATGCGAGGCCTTCCTTCACGCAGACTGCGGCCAAAGGATCATCTGCGTGCAGCGGAACAGCGCCACCGTCCGGCCCGTCTCGCGATGGGTGACCACGGCGTCCCACACCTGGGTGGTTCGGCCGCGGTGCTGCGCCGTGGCCACGCAGTCGAGCGTGC
>JBJMWF010000171.1:0-4592 GCA_045810265.1 Vitreoscilla sp.
ACAATCATTTCGCAGGCAGTCGGCGAACGCGTCGATATGAGCGCGGATTCGCGGCCATACGGCCAATTTTTGCACATCCCGCACGCGATTCCGGTGCCGAGCCAGCCGCTGGCCCGGCGTCGGAGGGCGTCTCCGGCCGGGATCAGCGGTCATTCGAGGGCGACGAACGACGCGCAGGGGAGTTCGCTCGCGGCTAAACTCCGTCGCAACTGGGCATATTCGACCCGGCCTTCATCTCAAGGATGGGTATGGCAGACCTGCAGCAGCTGATTCGGCAAAAGGCCGATCTCGAAAGACAAATCGCGCAACTGAATTCGAAAGGACGCCAGGACGCGATCGACGAGATTCGCAAGATCATGACCGAACACGGCCTGACGTCGGAGGACATCTCGGGCCCCGCACGCGGGCGCAAGGCCGGCACCAAGCTCGACGGCACCGAACGCAAGGCGGTCGCGGCCAAGTACCGGGACGACCAGGGCAACCAGTGGACGGGGCGCGGCCTGAAGCCGCGCTGGCTGACCGCGGCACTGGCGGCGGGCAAGAAGCTGGAAGACTTCGCGGTCTGAACCCGCGGCAGCCATGCGAACAAGGGAGCCTCGGCTCCCTTTATTCATGGGCCGTGGACAAACCCTGCTCCGACAGGGTGACTGTCAGTGCACGTCGACCGGGTACGTCCCCAGGATCTTGAAGAACCCGCAGGCCCGGCGCAGGTCTTCGAGCGCGTGGCGCACGTTGTCTGTGTCGGGGTGGCCCTCGATGTCGATGTAGAAGTAGTACTCCCACTGGCCCGAGCGCGCCGGGCGCGATTCGAAGCGCGTCATCGACACGCCGTTGGCCTTCAGCGGCACCAGCATGTCGTGCAGGGCGCCAGGCCGGTTCGAGACGGTGACCACCAGGCTCGTGCAGTCGTGGCCCGAGGCCTTCGGCGCCGGGTGCCGCTCGGGGTGCGTCACCACGGCGAAGCGCGTGCGGTTGTTGGCGTCGTCCTGGATCGCGGGCGAGACCACGTGCAGGCCCCATTCGCTGCCGGCGCGCAGGCTGGCGATGGCCGCCAGCGACGGATCGAGCGACGCCAGCCGCGCGCCCTCTGCGTTGCTCGCCACCGGGCGGCGCTCGGCGTGCGGCAGGTGGTCGTTGAGCCACATGTGGCATTGGGCCAGCGCCTGCGGATGGGCGCAGACGGCGGTCACGCCCTCGAGCGAGTTGACCTTGCGCAGCAGGTTCTGGCGCACGAACAGGCTGGTCTCGCCGATGATGAACAGCGGCGTGACCAGGAACTGGTCGAGCGAGCGCGCGACCATGCCTTCGGTGGAGTTCTCGACCGGCACGACGCCGAAGTCGGCGGCGCCCGCGGTGGTGGTGCGGAACACCTCGTCGACGCTCGCGCACGGCACGCGCACGATGGACGATCCGAAGTAGCCGAGCGCGGCCTCCTCGCTGAACGTGCCCGCCGGGCCGAGGTAGGCGACGCGCGTGGGCGTCTCCAGCGCGCGGCAGGCCGACATGATCTCGCGCCAGATCGGCGCCACGCTCTCGGTCATCAGCGGGCCGGTGTTCTCGGCCTTCAGGCCATCGATCACCTGCGCCTCGCGCTCGGGGCGGAACGCGACCGAGCCCTCGCGCTTCTTCACCTCGCCCACCGTCTGCGCCAGCTTGGCGCGGCGGTTCAGCGCGGCGAGCAGCTCGCGGTCGAGCGCGTCGATCTGCGTGCGCAAGGCCAGCAGGTCGGGATTCGGAGCGTCGTTTTCAGCCATGGGTCTTCTCGAATTCCTGCAGCCACGAGACCAATGCGCGCACGCCGGCGACCGGCATGGCGTTGTAGATCGAGGCGCGCATGCCGCCGACGCTCTTGTGGCCCTTGAGCGCAAGCAGGCCGCGCTGCTTCGCACCGGCCAGGAACGCGTCGTTGAGCGACTCATCGCGCAGCCAGAACGGCACGTTCATGCGCGAGCGCGAGCCGGCCGCGATGCGGTTGACGTAGAAGCCGGTGGCGTCCAGCGCCTCGTAGAGCAAGCGCGACTTCTCGGCCGCCCGCCTGTCCATCTCCGCCACGCCGCCCTGCGCCTTGATCCACTTGAAGGTCAGGCCGGCGATGTAGATGGCCCAGGTCGGCGGCGTGTTGAACATCGAGCCGTTGTCGGCCACCGTCTTGTAGTCGAAGGCGGACGGCGTGATCGGCAGCGCGTGGCCCAGCAGGTCTTCGCGCACGATCACGATGGTCAGGCCTGCCGGCCCGATGTTCTTCTGGGCGCCGGCGAAGGCCAGGCCCACGCGCGACCAGTCGATCTGGCGCGACAGGATGTGCGACGAGCAGTCGATCACCAGCGGCGCGTCGCTGCCGAGCGCGGCCAGGTCGGGCAGGGTGTGGAACTCGATGCCGTCGATCGTCTCGTTGGAGCAGATGTGCAGGTACGAGGCGCCCTTGCGCAGCGCCCAGCTCGCCGGATCGGGGATCGCGCTGTCCGCGCTGCCTGCGTTGCTCGCCACCACCGCGACATCCGCGTAGCGGCGCGCCTCCGCGATCGACTTCCTCGACCAACTGCCGGTCTGCACGAAATCGACCAGCCCGCCGCGCGACAGGTTCATCGGCACGATGGCGTTCTCGCCCAGGCCACCGCCTTGCAGGAACAGGATGCGGAAACTCGAAGGCACCGCAAGCAGCTCGCGCAGGTCGGCCTCGGCCTCGGCCGCGATCTGCATGAACTCCTTGCCGCGATGGCTCATCTCCATCACGCCGACGCCGCAGCCGTGCCAATCGAGCATCTCGGCCGCGGCCTCGCGCAGTACGGCCTCGGGTATCGCGGCCGGACCCGGCGCGAAGTTGTACGGGCGCACGGAATCGGCCATCGTGTCAGGCCGCCGGGTCGGTGCCGCCGTCGGCAGCAGCGTCGCCTTCCGCAGCGCTGTCGCCGTTCTCGACGTTGGCGTCGTTCTCGACGATGCGCTGCAGGCCCGACAGCTTGGAGCCGTCGTCCAGCGCGATCAGCGTGACGCCCTGCGTCGCCCGCCCGAGCTCGCGCACCTCGCTGACGCGGGTGCGCACGAGCACGCCCTTGTCGGTGATGAGCATGATCTCGTCGTTCGGGCGCACCAGCGTGGCCGCGACGACCTTGCCGTTGCGCTCGCTCTGCTGGATCGCGATCATGCCCTTGGTGCCGCGGCCGTGGCGCGTGTACTCGACGATCGAGGTGCGCTTGCCGAAGCCGTTCTCGGTCGCGGTGAGCACGCTCTGCGTCTCGTCCTCGGCCACCAGCATCGCGATGACCGTCTGGCCGGCCTCCAGCGTCATGCCCTTGACGCCGCGCGAGGTGCGGCCGTGCGGCGTGACGTCGGCCTCGTCGAAGCGCACCGCCTTGCCGCCGTCGGAGAACAGCATCACGTCGTGCTGACCGTCGGTCAGCGCGGCGCCGATCAGGTGGTCCCCGTCGTCGAGGTTGACGGCGATGATGCCGGCCTTGCGCGGGTTGCTGAAGTCGTCCAGCGGCGTCTTCTTGACGGTGCCCAGCGCCGTGGCCATGAAGATGAAGTGGTCCGACGGGAAGGTGCGGAACTCGCCGGTGAGCGGCAGCACCACGGTGATCTTCTCGTCCTTCTGCAGCGGGAACATGTTGACGATGGGCTTGCCGCGCGACGCGCGTCCGCCCTGCGGCACTTCCCAGACCTTGAGCCAGTACACGCGGCCGGCGTCGGAGAAGCACAGGATCCAGTCGTGGGTGTTGGCGATGAACAACTGGTCGACCCAGTCGTCTTCCTTGGTCTGCGTGGCCTGCTTGCCGCGGCCGCCGCGGCGCTGCGAGCGGTACTCGGCCAGCGGCTGGCTCTTGAAGTAGCCGGTGTGGCTGAGCGTGACCACCATGTCGGTGGGCGTGATCAGGTCCTCGGTGCCGAGCTCCTGCACGTTGTGCTCGATGTGGCTGCGGCGCACGGCCAGCTTGCCGGTGCCGAACTCTTCCTTCAGCTTGAGCAGCTCGTCGCTGATGATGGTGGTGACGCGTTCCTTCTTGGCCAGGATGTCGAGCAGGTCGGCGATCTCGGCCATCACGTCGCGGTACTCGCCGAAGACCTTGTCCTGCTCCAGGCCGGTCAGGCGCTGCAGGCGCATCTGCAGGATTTCCTGCGCCTGGACGTCGGACAGCTTGTAGCCGCCGTCGGCCTGCAGGCCGTAGTGGCCGGGCAGGCCATCGGGGCGGAACGCGCTGCTGTCGGTCGCGCTGTCGGCGGCGGCGCGGGCGATCATCTCGCGCACCAGCGGCGAATCCCAGCTGCGCGCCATCAGCGCGGTCTTGGCCACCGGCGGGGTGGGCGAATCCTTGATGACCTTGATGAACTCGTCGATGTTGGCGAGCGCAACGGCCTGGCCTTCGAGCACGTGGCCGCGCTCGCGTGCCTTCTTCAGTTCGTAGACGGTGCGGCGCGTGACGACTTCGCGGCGGTGCTCCAGGAACACCGCGATCAGCAGCTTCAGGTTGCACACCTTGGGCTGGCCGTCGATCAGCGCCACCATGTTCATGCCGAACGTGTCCTGCAGCTGCGTCTGCTTGTACAGGTTGTTCAGCACGACCTCGGGCACTTCGCCGCGCTTGAGGTCGATG
>JBJMWF010000172.1:0-6647 GCA_045810265.1 Vitreoscilla sp.
CACCGGTACCGGACACTGGTGGCGGTCGGCCACCTGCAGCGCCTCGACGCGCGCGCGCAGGCGCTCGGCGAGTTCGGTGGCGTCGAGACCGCGCGTGACGGGCAGCACGATCAGGAACTCCTCGCCGCCCCAGCGGGCCACCGTGTCGGCGTCGCGCGTGCTCGCACGCAAGGCGTTGGCCACGGCCACCAGCACCTGGTCGCCCATCGCGTGGCCCCAGCCGTCGTTGATGTGCTTGAAGTGGTCGAGGTCGCACAGCATCACCACAGGGGCGACGTCGAGCCGGCAGTCGAGTGCGAGCTGGTCCAACTGCTGCAGCGTGAGGCGGCGGTTGGCCAGGCCCGTCAGCGGGTCGGTGGCGGCCAGCAGGTTCAGCCGCGAAGCCTGCTCGCCCTGCACGGCGACCACGTACTTGAGCCACAGCATGCCCGTCAGGCAGACCACCAGCACCGCGTGCGAGATCAGCGTGTTGACCATCAGCGAGCGATCCTGCGCGGCATAGGCCGTATGCGCCCCGCCGCGCATCAGCGCGCACGCCGCGAAGAAGGCCAGGATGGCGGCGGCGGCGCACAGCGCCTGGCGCGTTCCCAGCATGAAGAACGCGATCGCGTAGCACAGGGGCAACCAGTTCAGCAGGGTCAACGCGTTGTAGTTGCCCAGCAAGGGCGCTGCCACGTGCATCTGGCCCCACAGGTCGACCATGAGGACCAGCGTGATGCACAGGAAGCCGATCCAGCGCACGTGGACCAGCGTGCGCGGGTAGCGCCACAGGGCGGCGAAGCTGGCGCTGAAGATCAGCACCATCGTCGGGTAGCCGAAGCGGTTGAACGGATCGATCGTGCCGTCGACCACTTCCATGTGCCAGATCGCCAGCACCGACAGCACGCCGGCACCGAACATCAGCAGCACGACGCGCCGCATCAGCCGGTCGATGTGCTGGGTGGCGCTGTAGACGATATCGCTGGTCTGCACCATGGCCTTTCGGATCTGGCTGGCGGCTCGAACCCCCGTTCGGCCGTCGGTTTATGGCGATCGCCCCCATTTTGCGCTGCCGGTCGGGCCGGGCGCGTTACGAATGGAGACAGCCCCATGATCGAGGCTGCAGCCGGCTGTCATGCGTCGATGTGCGGCCTCGGGTGCCCAATGCGTCACGCGGCGCTGGGTTTTCGCGTAGCCTTGCGGGCTGCGCGCCGGACTGCAGCCGTGCGGCAACTGGAGGAGCCCTGCTTGTTCGGAACGTTCGAAAGACTCATCGACCCCTGGCCGGACGCCGAGCCGCCGCCGCCGCCCAAGGGCGTCTTCCCCTTCATCTGGGCCTGCTCGGCCGGGGTGCGCCGCTACGTGCTGTGGATGACGCTGCTGACCGCCGCCATCGGCGCGTTCGAGGCCTTGCTGTTCGCCGTGCTCGGCCACGTGGTCGACTGGCTGAGCCATGTGCAGCCGGCGCAGATGTGGACCCAGGAGCGCGGCAAGCTGCTGCTGCTGGCCACCGTGCTGACCCTGAGCCCGCTGGCGGTGGCGGTGCAGGCCGCGCTGAAATACCAGACGCTGTTCGGCAACTTCCCGATGCGGCTGCGCTGGAACTTCCACCGCATGATGCTCGCCCAGAGCATGAGTTTCTACCAGGACGAGTTCGCCGGCCGCGTGGCCGCCAAGGTGATGCAGACGGCGCTGGGCGTACGCGACGTCGTCACCACGATCACCGACATCCTGGTCTTCATCGTGATCTACTTCGCCACGATGATCGCCGTCGTCGGCAGCTTCGACCTGTGGCTGCTCGGGCCCTTCCTGGCCTGGCTGGCGCTGTACACGCTGGCGTTGCGCTGGTTCGTGCCGCGCCTGGGCAAGGTGGGCGCGCTGCAGGCCGACGCCCGCTCGCTGATGACGGGGCGCATCACCGATGCGTACACCAACATCTCGACCGTCAAGCTGTTCTCGCACGCGCGCCGCGAGGCGAGCTACGCGCGCCAGGCGATGCAGGAATTCATCGTCACGGCCTACCAGCAAGGGCGCTACATCACGGGCATCGAGATCGTGAACCACGTGCTGAGCATGGCGCTGATCATGAGCACCGCCGGCGTCACGCTGTGGCTGTGGACGCAGGGCAAGGTGGGCGTCGGCGCGGTGGCGGCCTCGACGGCGCTGGCGCTGCGCCTGAACGGCATCTCGCACTGGATCATGTGGGAGCTGGCATCGCTGTTCGAGAACATCGGCACCGTCACCGACGGGATGAACACCCTGTCCAGGCCGCACACCATCGTCGATGCGCCGAACGCGCCCGAACTCGTGGTGCCGCGCGGCGAGGTGCGGTTCGAGGACGTGGGCTTCGCCTACGGCGGCAAGCGCCAAGTCATCGAGCACTTCTCGCTGACCATCAAGCCGGGCGAGAAGATCGGCCTGGTCGGGCGCTCGGGCGCGGGCAAGTCGACGCTGGTCAACCTGCTGCTGCGCTTCTACGACGTCGAGTCGGGCCGCCTGCTGATCGACGGGCAGGACGTCTCCCAGGTCACGCAGAACAGCCTGCGTGCCCACGTGGGCATGGTGACGCAGGACACCTCGCTGCTGCACCGCTCGGTGCGCGACAACATCCTCTACGGCCGCCCGGATGCGACGGACGAGGAGATGATCGCCGCCGCCGGCCGCGCCGAGGCCGGCGAGTTCATCCTCGGGCTGGCCGACGCCAAGGGCCGCAAGGGCTATGACGCGCACGTGGGCGAGCGCGGCGTCAAGCTGTCGGGCGGCCAGCGCCAGCGCATCGCGATCGCGCGCGTCATGCTCAAGGACGCGCCCATCCTGCTGCTGGACGAAGCGACCAGCGCGCTGGACTCCGAGGTCGAGGCCGCGATCCAGGCCAGCCTGTACAGCCTGATGGAGGGCAAGACCGTCATCGCGATCGCGCACCGGCTGTCGACCATCGCCGCGATGGACAGGCTCGTCGTCCTCGACAAGGGCCGCATCGTCGAGGAGGGCGACCACCGCTCGCTGCTGGCCAAGGGCGGGCTGTACGCACGCCTGTGGGCGCACCAGAGCGGCGGCTTCCTGGGCGAGGAGATGGACGAGGACGCGCCGCCGCAACGCGCCGACGTGCTGGTGACCGAGGAGGACGAGGCCGAGTGATGCGCCGCGCCGGCATTCGCCCGGCCGGACTTCAGTCGTGCGGTGGCACGCCTTCGAGCCGCGATGCCGCGAATGCCGCGCAGCCCAGCGCGATCATGGCCACGACGCAGGTGATGCGCAGCCCGGCGCCGATCTGGGCGGCATCGCCGTGTGCCAGCGCGCCGAAGACGGCCACGCCGATCGCGCCGGCCGCTTGCCGGGCCGTGTTGAGGATCGCGGCCGCGAGCGACGAGCGGCTCTTGTCGACGGACGACAGCACCGTGGTCGTCATCGCCGGCACCGCCAGGCCCATGCCGCTGGGAATCAGCAGGAAGCCGACCAGCATGAGCGCCAGGCCCTGCGTCGTCGATGCCAGCGCCAGAACTCCGAAGCCGGCCAGGTCGATCAGCGCGCCGACGATCATCGGCTTGCGGGTGCCGAAGCGCGCGATGACCCTGCCGCTCAGGACGTTGGACAGGAAAAAGCCGGCCGTCAGCGGCAGGAATGCGAGCCCCGCCTGCATCGGCGTGAAGTGACGCGCGGTCTGCAGGAACAGCGCGATGACGAAGATCGCGCCGTAGTAGGTGCCGTTGACCACCGTGCCGAAGAAGACGGCGCCCCGGAAGTCGCGCAGCGCGAACAGGTCCGTGGCGATCACCGGCGCCGCGGCACGCCGCTCGACCATCAGCAGCGCCAGGCCGAGCACCAGCGTCATGCCGGCGCCCAGCCAGATGCGCGCATCGTGCAGTCCCAGCGAGCGCGCCTCGATCAGCGTGGCGATCAGGGCGCCCAACGCCAGCGTGGCGAGCACCTGGCCGGCCAGGTCGAGCGGCGGCCTGGTGCCGCCAGTGGGAGTCTCGTGCAGGCGCGTGGAGAGCCATCCGCCGGCCAGGCACAGTGGCACGTTGACCCAGAAGATCGCGCGCCAGCCGACGCTGGCCACCAGCAGGCCGCCCAGCACCGGGCCGAGCGCGATGGAGATCGCGCCGGCGGCCGTCCAGTAGCCGATCGCGCGCGCCCGTTGCGCCGGCTCGTGGGCGAACGCGTGGTTCAGCAGCGCGAGCGAGTTGGGCAGCATCACCGCCGCGCCCAGGCCCTGAAGCACGCGCGCGGCGTCCAGCGCGAGGATGCCAGGGGCCGCGGCGCAGGCGATGGAGGCCAGGCCGAACAAGGCCATGCCGCTCTGGAACGCACGGCGGGCACCGAAGCGGTCGCCGAACGCGCCGGCCGAGAGCATGAAGGCGGCGAACGCCACGGCGTACGCGTCGACCACCCACTGCAGGCCCGCGACGCCGGCGTCGAGCTCGCGCCCCATCGCCGGCAGCGCCACGTTGACGATGGTGACGTCCAGCTGGCCGACCACGAAGGCCATCGAGGTGGCCAGGACGACGAGCGCGAAGGAGGGGCCGTGGCGGCTGGCGGTGGCCGAAGCATCGTGGGCGTTGGAGATCATGCAGGCATCGTAGCGACGCGATGTCGTCCATGCTTCGCTCGCTGACGAAGCATCGGTCGCCACTGCCTTGCGAGTGTCAACGGCTGCTGACAAAATGCGCGGGTTGCCGACAGTCCCCGTTCCGATGCCCTCTCGCCAGAAGATCCTGCACGACGCCTCCAACCTGCCCGCGGCGCCCAGCCCGGCGCCCAGGCCCGCCCGCAACGCCGGCGACACGCGGGCGCGCATCCTGGCGGCGGCGCGCGTGCGCTTCTCGCGCGACGCCTACGAGAACGTGGGCACGCGCGACATCGCCGCCGACGCCGGTGTCGACGCCGCGCTGGTCAACCGCTATTTCGGCGGCAAGGAGAAGCTGTTCGACGAGGCCATCGTCGATGCCTTCGCGATCAAGGATCACTTCGCCGGCATGGATATGGGCCGCTTCGGCGAAGTCATCACCACGCTCGTGACCGAAGGCAGCCAGCAACGCCGCGAGGCGGGCTTCGATGCGCTGGGCATCCTGCTGCGGGCCTCGGGCAGCCCGGCCACGCAGGAGCGCGTCTCGGCGCGTTTCCATGCCGACTTCGTGCTGCCGCTCGCGCGCCTGCTGCGCGGGCGCGACACCGAGCTGCGCGCCGCGCTGATCGCGTCCTACCTGATCGGCCTGGCGACGATGAAGCATGCGCTGGGTTCGCCGCTGCTGGCCGGGGCCGCGCAGCGCAAGGCGATCGCCACGGTCAGCGCAGCGGTGCAAGCCTGCGTGGACGGTTAGTCAGAGTTTGTCCAGGCCGGTCAGCGCCGCGTGCTGCAGCAGCATGATGGTCTTGCCGTCCTGGATCTGGCCACTGGC
Source organism: Vitreoscilla sp. (assembly GCA_045810265.1). Taxonomy (GTDB): domain Bacteria; phylum Pseudomonadota; class Gammaproteobacteria; order Burkholderiales; family Burkholderiaceae_C; genus Scleromatobacter. Next base: position 5,379 of record JBJMWF010000172.1, read on the forward strand.
GATCATCGCCGACGCGTGCGCGAGCGGCAGCTCCAGCACCTCGATGTCCTCGCCCTCGTCGGCCTGGCCGCCGCCGGCCGTCTGCCGATCGGCATCGTCATAGGCGGCGACGAAGAAGTGCAGTTTCTCGGTGATCGAGCCCGGGCTCATGTAGGCCTCGAACACCTTGCGTGGCGACTTGACCGCATAGCCGGTCTCCTCGATCGCCTCGCGTTGCATCGCCGCGATCGGATCGTTGCCGTCCAGCTGGCCGGCGCAGGCCTCGATCAGCATGCCGTCGGCGCAGCCGTTGACCCAGGCCGGAAAGCGGAACTGGCGGATCAGGATGACCGTGCCGCGCGCCGCGTTGAACAGCAGCAGCGCCACGCCGTTGCCGCGGTCGTAGGTCTCGCGCGTGATGACCTGCAGCCGGCCGTCGCGCCGCCGGTGCTCCAGGGTCGTCTTGCGCAGCAGGTACCAGTCGTGCGCGAGCACATGCTGCTCGAGGATGCGCACCTGGTCGTTGCCGACGAAGGGACGCGGATCGACATTAGGGGAAGGCATGGCATGATCGGGTAGTTTCGTGCAGTATCGTGCAAACGCGCAAATCCGCCAACTCCTTCTTCCATGCTCACCACCCAACGCAAGAAACTGCTGCTCGCCCGCCTGGCCGCGGAAGGCCAACTCGTCGCCAAGGCACTGGCGCACGAGCTCGGCATCTCCGAGGACACCGTCCGCCGCGACCTGCGCGAGCTGGCGGCCGAGGGCCTGCTGCAGCGCGTGCACGGCGGTGCGCTGCCGGCGTCGGCCGCGATGGCGGACCTGGCGGTGCGCGAGCAGGTGTCCACCGCCGACAAGGTGGCGCTCGGCCGCTTCGGCGCCTCGCTGATCCAGCCAGGGCAAGTCGTGATCCTCGACGGCGGGACGACCGCGCTGCAGGTGGCGCGCCACCTCGCGCCCGGCCTGCGCGCGACCATCGTCACGCACAGCCCCACGGTGGCGGTCGAACTCGCCGCGCACGCCGGCATCGAGATCCTGATGCTGGGCGGCCGGCTGTTCCGCCACTCCATGGTCAACGTGGGCGCCGCGGTGATCGAGACCGCGTCACGCCTGCGCGCGGACCTGTTCTTCCTGGGCGTGACCGGCATCCACCCCGACGCCGGCCTGAGCACCGGCGATGCCGAGGAGGCCGCCGTCAAGCGCGCGCTGCATGAGCGCGCGGCCGAGACGGTGGTGCTGGCCTCGCCCGAGAAGCTGATGACGGCGTCGCCGTTCGTCGTCGCGCCGCTC
>JBJMWF010000173.1:0-6516 GCA_045810265.1 Vitreoscilla sp.
CTGGGACATCGAGCTGTTCACGAGCACCGGCCGGCTCAAGCTCAGCCGCGGCGGGGGCGCGCTCGAGATCGACGGCCAGGCGCTGGGCGCGGACCACGCGCTGGCCGGCGAGTACCCCAGGCTGTATGCGCGCTTCGCCGACCTGTGCGCGGCCGGTGAATCGGAGGTCGACTGGCGGCCCTTCCAGTTGGTGGCCGATGCCTTCCTGGTGGGCGAACGTCGAATCGTGGCGGCACACCAGGTTTGACGAGCCGGCGTCAAGCTGGCAAGCGCCTCAGACGGGCGGCGCGCTGATGCGGATCGGTGCGCCGTAGTCCGAATAGAAGATCGTCGACTTGCCATGGCCGCCGATGAACAGCACCTTGGTCTCCGAGTCGGACTCGAGCTTCACCGGCAGGCCATTGCTGCCCACCCATAGCTTGACCCAGCCCTTGGTGCGGCCGATGCCGCCGGCGATGCTGCCCGCCTGGTAGTACCGATAGGCAGTGGCCGGCTTGCCGTTGACCGGATCGGACCCGACGACCTGGGCGCCACTGAGGGTCTTCATGAAATCCTCGATGGTGCGCGGATCCTTGCGGATCTGCTCCAGCAAGGTGTCGGTGGGGATGGGCGATCGCACCCACTGCTTGTCGCCCTTGATGTAGAGCGCGCCGTTGTACAGGATGTGTTCCACGGCGTCGGGCCTGCCGTCGGTCTTCATGACCATGTGGGCATTGGACGGCGCGACGTATTCGATGCTGCCGTGCGTGACCCTGCCCTCGCTGTCGGTCATCGTCATCTGGGCACGGTAGGACTTCTGGTCGCCGGCCTTCACATAGGCCGACCTGACCGCGGCCAGCGCCGCGGGGTCGCTGGGGCCGATGCGTTCCGTCTGTTCGACGGTTCCGCAGGACGTGAGCATCGTCGTCATGGCCAGCAGCAGACCGAGCCATCGCGTTCGCTTCGACATGGGGCGCCTCCGTGTGGCCCGAATCTAGCAGCAAACGCTGCCCAGCGGCATCCAGGTCAACGGCAGGGCGCCTGCACCATGCGTCGCGCCAGGGCCAGGAACTGCGGCGCGTCCAGGTGCGCGACCTTGTCGCCAACGGCGGCGTGGGTGTCGTACTTGTGGACGATCACCATGTCGCGCTTGGGCACGACCAGGATGTACTGGCCGAAGAATCCCCAGGCGAAGTAGGAGCCGGCCAGCGGCGAGTCGAGCGGCTCCTCCGGGATCCACCACAACAGCCCGTAGTCGAGGCCCTTGCGAGCCACGTGGCGCGGGTGCATGTCGGCGGCGAGCGTGACCGGTGTCGTGATCGTCGTCGTCCAGTCGGCGGGCACGAGCTGGCGGCCGTTCCAGGCGCCGTGGGCCAGCATCAGTTCGCCGATGCGTGCCATGTCGCGCGCCGACAGGTGGAAGTGGTAGGCCAGGTGGTCCGACCGCGTCGCGTCGCCGCTGCGGTGTTCGCGTTCGACGCGGAAGTCCTCCAGCCCCAGTGGCACGGCGATGTCCTGCGCGAAGGCCTGGTAGATGTCGCGGCGGGTCAGCTGTTCGTAGATGTCGCCCGCGGCGTTGAAATCCCAGTTGTTGTACAGGAAGTAGCTGCCAGGCGCCTGCGAGCCGCGCGGCGGCGCGGCGGCGCTGTCATCGCCCGGATTGGCGGCCGGATGGTAAACGCCGGAGCGCGCGGCGAGCAGGTCGCGTACACGGGCCTGGCGCTCGATCGGCAGCAGGCCGCCGATATCGTCCACGCCGAGGTCGGCGAGCGTGTCGTCCAGGCGGATCACCCCTTGTTCGACCGGCTGGCCGTACAGCATGGCCAGCATGCTCTTGCGCGCCGAGTGGATGACCGTGGCGCGTTCGACCGGGCCGAAGCTGAACACGACGTCGCGGCCATGCACTGCCATCAGCGATGTCGTCGGCGAGTGGCCCAGTTCATCACGCAGCGCGTCCAGGGCGGCAAGGCAGGCCGGTGCCTGAACGGCCTGGTCGGCGCGCCACCAGGTCGACGCAGGCGGCACGTCGGAAGCCGGCGGCGGGGCGGCACAACCTGCCAGAGCGGCCGCGACTCCCGGAAGGCAGCTCCGTCGGGCGTGGCGGAGGGTGAGCAGACGAGGCGGCATGGGAAGCATGGTGGTGGCGACGCAGCGACCATAGCCATCACGCATTGCTGCGATTTGTCGGCCACGCAATGGACGGCCCGCCTCAGGTCGCCGACCGCCCGCTCAAACCCCGTCTTCGGCCAACAACTCGCGCACCTGCGTCAGTTGGCGCCGCGAGACCTGCAGCCACTCCTGCGTCGCGCCGACCTGCACGGCCCACCCTTCCCCGTCGCCATCGCCGTCGGTAGGCGCGCGGCGTTCGAGCTTGGTGACCGCGGTGCGCGCCACCAGCGCGTTGCGATGGATGCGCAGCATGACGTCGCCCAGGCGTTGCTCGAGGTCGGACAGCGAGTCGTCCAGCACGTAGGCGTGCGCCGGCGTGCGCAGGGTCACGTACTTCAGTTCGGCCTTCAGGTACAGGATGTCGGCCACCGGCACGCGCTGTACGCGGCCGCGGTCGCTCACCACCAGCACCGGCTGTTCGACGGTGTCTGCCTGCTTGGCGGGCGCGGTTGGCAGGGCTCGGTCCAGGCGCTGCGCGACGCGCACCAGCGCCTCCTGCAATCGCGCGCGGCGCACGGGCTTGGTCAGATAGTCGACGGCGTCGATCTCGAAGGCCTTGAGCGCGTGACTGGCGTGCGCGGTGACGAAGACGATGCGGGGCGGTCGCGCGGACGCGCGAAGGCGTTCGGCCAGTTGCAGGCCGTCCAGGCCTGGCATGTTGATGTCCAGCAGCACCAGGTCGGCGTAATTGGCCGACAGCCAGTGCAGGGCCTCGGCAGCGCTGCCGGCTTCGCCGGCCACTTCGGCCGCGGGTGAGGCGCAGTCGGCCAGCAGGCTGCGCATGCGCAGGCGGGCCAGGTCCTCGTCGTCGACGATCAGCACCTTCAGGCGCGTCATGATGGAAGTCTCCGCGTCATCCTCGAACGCCTCACAGCGGCACGGCCAGGCGCACGCGGAAGCGTCCGCCGTCGATCGGGCCGGCCTGGAACTCGGATCGCAGGTCGTGCATCAGCCGCAGGCGTTCGCGGGCGCTCACGATCCCGATGCCATGGCCGGACGGCCCGATACGGCCGACGGTATTGACCACCTGCACCCAGGCACGGCCGTTGCGGGCTCGCGCGCGGATCTGCACGCGGCCACCCTCGTCGTTGGGCTCGACGCCGTGGCGCACCGCGTTCTCCACCAGGGGCTGCAGCAGCAGCGACGGCACGCGCACGTCGGCGATGCTGTCGTCGACGTCCCATTCGACCGTCAGCCGCTTGCCGAAGCGCATGCCTTCGATGTCCAGGTACAGGCGCGCCAGGCGGATCTCCTCGCCCAGCGTCGAATCACCCTCGAGCGCGCCCAGCGCCGCGCGGAACAGCTCGGACAGGTCTTCGAGCACTTCCTCGGCGCGGGTCGGATCGACGCGCACCAGGGCGATCGCGGTGTTGAGCGTGTTGAACAGGAAGTGCGGCTGCACGCGCGACTGCAGCTCGAGCAGGCCCGCCTCGGTGGCGGCGGGCACCGTCGCGCGCATGCGCAGCTCCAGCCAGTGGTAGACCACGGCGCCCATCAGCGCACCCGCGCCGACGATCGCAGCGACATTGGTGCCGTCGCCGGAGTACAGCCCGAACATGCGCAGCGGCAGGCAGGACGCCCAGGCGGTGACGGCGCTGACGAGCGCGGCGAAGGCCAGGCGGCCGGCGGCGGGCAGCCGCTCCAGCAGCCGCGTGGCCCAGCAGCACAGCACCACCCAGGCCAGCGTGGCCGGCACCGAGACCGTCGCCCCGGCCACCCCTCGCGCCAGCCATCCCGACAGCGACTGGCTGTCGAAGGCGGCTACCGCCGTCACGATCAGCTGGACGCCCAGCAGCGCGCGCAGGATCGTGCCGGGCTCGCACAGCGCCGGCACGGCGTCGCGGCGCAGGCTCGCGACCGGCGTTTCGCCGAGCAGCGTGGTGGAGGCGGTGACGGTGTCCATGCACCACATTGTGGGCGAGCACCGTGGCTTCGGACAAGGCACCCGCCGGCGCAAGGCGACCTGCGGTCTTGCGAAGGCTGCGGGCGGTGCGCCGCCTACAATCCGGCGGCGCAGGGTCGCGTCTGGCGGCACGGGGCAAAAGGCAAGACCTGATCCCGAATTCAGCGACCCCGCATTTCCAGTCCCCAAGTGAGCGTGCGATGAGCGGAAACCAGTTCGACAAGAAATCCCAGGCCTGGTCGGCCCTGTTCTCGGAGCCGATGAGCGAGCTCGTCAAGCGCTACACCGCCAGCGTCGACTTCGACAAGCGCCTGTGGCAGGCCGACATCGCCGGCAGCCTGGCGCACGCCCAGATGCTGGCCGCGCAGAAGGTGATCGCCGAGCAGGACTACGCCGACATCCAGCGCGGCATGGCGCAGATCCGCGCGGACATCGAGTCCGGCGCCTTCGAGTGGAAGCTCGAGCTCGAGGACGTGCACCTGAACATCGAGGCGCGCCTGACGCAGCTGGTGGGCGACGCCGGCAAGCGCCTGCACACCGGGCGCTCGCGCAACGACCAGGTCGCGACGGATGTCCGGCTGTGGCTGCGCGGCGAGATCGACGAGATCGCCGTGCTGCTGGTGCAGATGCAGGACGCGCTGCTGGCCGTCGCCGAGAAGCACACGGAGACGGTGATGCCCGGCTACACGCACCTGCAGGTGGCCCAGCCGATCAGCTTCGCGCATCACCTGCTGGCGTACGTGGAGATGTTCGCCCGCGACGCCGAGCGCCTGGCCGACGTCCGCAAGCGCGTCAACCGCCTGCCGCTGGGCGCCGCGGCGCTGGCCGGCACCAGCTATCCGCTCGATCGCGAGCGCGTGGCCAAGACGCTGGGCTTCGACGGCGTCTGCCAGAACTCGCTGGACGCGGTGAGCGACCGCGACTTCGCGATCGAGTTCTCGTCGTTCGCGTCCATCGTGATGATCCACGTCTCGCGCATGGCCGAGGAGATCGTGCTCTGGATGAACCAGAACTTCGGCTACGTCGACCTGTCCGACCGCTACTGCACCGGCTCGTCGATCATGCCGCAGAAGCGCAACCCGGACGTCGCCGAACTCGCGCGCGGCAAGAGCGCCCGCGTGGTGGGCCACCTGATGGCGCTGATCACGCTGATGAAGGGCCAGCCGCTGACCTACAACAAGGACAACCAGGAAGACAAGGAGCCGCTGTTCGACACGGTGGACACCGTCAAGGACACGCTGCGCATCATGGCGGAGATGGTCGGCGGAGAAGTCGACGCGGCCACCGGCGCGCGCAGCGGCGGCCTGACCGCCAAGCCCGACGCGATGGAGCGCGCGGCCCGGCGCGGCTACGCCACCGCCACCGACCTGGCCGACTACCTGGTGCGCAAGGGCGTGCCGTTCCGCGATGCGCACGAGGTGGTGGCGCATGCGGTCAAGGTCGGCATCGATTCGGGCAAGGACCTGTCGGAGCTGCCGCTGGACGTGCTGCAGGGCTTTCACGCCGGCATCGGCCAGGACGTCTACGACGTGCTGACGCTGCAAGGCTCGCTCAACGCCCGCCAGGTGATCGGCGGCACCGCGCCGGTGGAAGCCAGGCGCCAGATCGCCCGGCACCGCGCGCGGCTGGCCTGAGATCGCCGCACCGGAAGGTGTCTGGCATTTCCCTGGATCGCGCACTGCTGCCATCGCGAGCAGTTCGGCCGACCGCGATCCGGGGAAGTGCCTGACGCCGGCCCGCACGAGGATCGGCGCCAGGCACCCCTCTTCCGCGATGAGCGCCTTGGCGGTGGCCAGCATGGTGGCACGGATGAGGGATGCCAGGCACCTGCGGTTGGCGCTTCCTGCCCTCACTGGGGCAAGGTCAACGTCACCCGCAAACCACCGCCACTTCGATTGACCAGCGCGATGCGCCCGCCGTGCGCCTCGACGATCTCGCGTGCGAGCGCGAGGCCCAGGCCGGTGCCGGCGCGCTTGGTGGAATAGAACGGCAGCAGGGCCTGTTCGAGGACTGTCTCGCTCATGCCCGGTCCGCGATCGGAGACGACCAGCAGCAGCTCGTTGCGCGACGCGGCGCAGGCGAGCGTCACCTCCTCGGCCCGGCTGCCCGATTCATGCGCGTTCTTCAGCAGGTTGATCAGCGCCTGCTCCATCTGCACCGGGTCGAAGCGCGCCTGGCCTTCGGGCGCCGGCCCGTCGAGGCAGAACGTGCAGTGCCCTTGCAGGCCGGCAAGAAAGGTCGACCAGTCGACGGCCTGGGGGCGCGGCGCCGGCAGCTTGGCGAACTGCGCATAGCCGTCGAGGAAGCCGTGCAGGTGGCGCGCGCGTTCACCGATCGAGTCGAGCACGCCGATCGCGCGGGCGGCATCGCCGCGCCGCACCAGCTCGGCCCCGCTGTGCGCCAGCGACGAGATCGGCGCCAGCGAGTTGTTCAGCTCGTGGCTGATGACGCGGATCAGCCGCTTC
>JBJMWF010000174.1:0-7452 GCA_045810265.1 Vitreoscilla sp.
CTGCAATACCGCCCCGTCGTACACATCCAGCCATCCGCTGCGCACGTCGCCATCCACCCGCGCTCCGGGCGCCAGCGTGAGCTTGCCGCGCGTGGTGATGACCGCCCCGCCGCCGCTGTCGCCGACGGTGCCGCAGACGTAGACATCGCCGGAGGCCACCAGCCGGCCCTTCAGGCTGGCGCCCGACCGGATGACAACCGGCCCCGCGGTGCAGTGGACGTTGCCGACCACGTCGCCCACCAGCAGCAACGCACGGCAGCGAAGGTAGCCGCGAACCAGCGCGCCTGCCGGCACGACGAGCGCGTCGTCGAGCCGCAGGCCCGCTGTCGTCGAAGAACCGGCGCTGGCTGGCGCGCCCATCGCGTTGCCTGAAGTGGGTGCCGTGCGCGTCGATGCGTCGGGCGCCGAGCGGGGCGCTGAATGCGGCGCCGTCCCGCCCGTCGCGCGCGGCGTTGCCACCGCCCCGGGCGGCACCGCAGTCCCACTGGACGCGGCGTGCGCAGCTGTCTCGGCTGCCGGCGGCGCCGGTGGCACACAGGACGCGGCGCGGGCAGCCGTCTCGCCGATGCCCGGCAGCGGGTCGACGAAGCGGGTGACGGCCGTGTCGGAGGAACGCAGGCGCCGCTCGGCGAAGGACGACTTGGCCATCGGCGAATCGCTCTGGCGACCACCGCCCAGGCCGACCACCAGCGCCCGCCGCTGGCGCGCCGCCAGCACCGCAGGAGACGCCGGCGGCGACTCGGGCTCCAGGCGAAGGTCGAGCGGCGTCATGACCCGGACGCCTCGTGATCCGGCGCCGGCACGACACCCGCCTCGATCGCCGGCGCCAGCACGGTGGACACCGACGACGCCCCGGCCCCGTTGCCCTGGCCGCCGGGACCGCCGCCTCGCGCCCCGGCCGTGGTCGCATCCACGCTGGCCACCCTGCCGACGACGGGCGCGACGGCGACGAAGGCGGCGCCCACCGCCAGTCCGGCCAACGCCCCAAGCAGCGCCGAAGCGACGCCGCGCGCGCGCTCACGCGCCTGGGCAGCCCCGGGCACTCCGGGCCGCCCCGCGCGCGTGACGCGCATCCGCGCCGCGCGAGGCGGGGAGGAAATGGCAGTTCGAGCGGCGGTTCTCATGGTGCAAGTCAAAGAGACGTTGGATCTGCCCCCATCGTGCGCCAGTGACGAAAAACCGCCCGTGTCCTGAGCCCCCGAAATCGGGCATTCGGCGCCGGACGAACCGCCTCCCCCTCGAACGCCGGCCATTCACGCCGACCGATGCATTCAACTCCGCCGCCAATCGGCCGATGAACAGTTCCGAACGGACTGCCGCGCGCTGCGTGGGGCCGTGTATGAAGGCTTCCTGGCCCCGGCCAGGGACGTCCGCGGAATTGCATTCGAAGAACGAGCACGAGCAGTGGCGGTCTCCTCGCACCGCGGCTCGCGCTCACCTCGCAAAAGCGCGGCTGGACGGGTTCCGATCCGCCCGCGCACCGAGTGACGGCTCCCGGCCCCCAACGCCGGGCGTCGCGGCGGACGACGCCGTCAAGCAGGTCGTCCGTCCTTGCGCGCCTCCGACTCCGGTCGGGGGCGTTTTTCTTTCGAAGCAGCCGACCTCCGCCACCAACGGGCTCGGCGCTTGCCGAAAGCGTGCACAGTCGCAAGCATCGCAACACCATGTACATCGGCACCGCGGCGTGGAGCCTTCCGCGCGAGGTCGCGCATCACTTTCCCGGCGACGGCCAGCACTTGGAGCGCTACGCGCGCCGGTTCGCCTGCGCCGAGATCAACTCCTCGTTCTACCGGACGCACCGCGCCGAGACCTGGGCGCGCTGGGCAGCCGCGACGCCGCCGCACTTCCGCTTCGCCGTCAAGCTCCCGCGCGCCATCACGCACGACGCCGGCCTGCGTGGCATGCGCAAGCTGCTGCGTGCCTTCCTGGCCGAGGCCGCCGGCCTGGGCGACCGGCTGGGCGTGCTGCTCGTGCAACTGCCGCCATCGCTGGCCTGGGACGCCCGCGTCGCGCGCAGCTTCTTCACGCTGCTGGGCGAGTCGTGGGCTGGGCCGGTGGCCTGCGAGCCGCGCCACGTGAGCTGGTTCGAGCCGGGCGCCGACAGCGCCCTCGCGCGCCTGCGTGTGTCACGCGTGGCGGCCGACCCCGCGCGCATCGAAGCCGCGGCGCGCCCGGGCGGCTGGCTGGGGCCCGCCGGTGACGGCGTCGGCGCCCTGCTCTATTACCGCTGGCATGGTTCGCCGCGGGTGTACTGGTCGAGCTACGAGCCGAGCTGGCTGGCGCAGCAGGCGGCGCGGCTGGCCAATTGGCCGCCCGGCGCCGTGCCCTGGGTCATCTTCGACAACACGGCCTCCGGTGCGGCCACCGCCAACGCGCTCACGTTGCAGTCGCTCACGTCCGGGGCAGACGACGGGCTCACAGCCCCTTGATGATCTCCGCGCGCTTTTTCTCGTACTCGGACTTGGTGAGCAGGCCCTTGTCGTACAGGCGCTTGATGGTGAGCAGTCGCTGCTCGGCATCGCCAGACGCGGCCGGTGTGGCGGGTGCGACGGCCGCAGGCGACGCCGGCGAAACGGGCGCTGCCGCGGCGGGCGCAGCGACGGGCGCCTGGGGGGCAGCCATCGCCGGAGCCGGAGCCGCAACGGGTGCCACAGGCGCCACGGGCGCGACGGCCGCAGCCGGCGGCGCAGGCGGCGCGACGTTGCCCAGCACCAGCCAGTCGGCGCGCTTGTTCGTCGCGCTCGCGCTGGTCACCGGCCAGCTGCCTTCGGACGTCCGCGAGCCGATCGTGAAGTGCGGCGCCATGCCGCTGCCACGCGCGGCGTCGTAGAAGTCGACGCGGGCGTCATGAACGATCAGGTTCAGATGCCCGTCGACGACGAACAGGCGGGCCGTGACGGCCGTAATGCTGAAGAAGCTGTTGTCCTCGTGGTGCGCCGAGCTCACCAGGCCGATGTCCTGGTCGGGACGGGCGTTGGCCAGCGCCTCGCGGATCGCCGGGACGATGTTGTCGAGCTCGTCGTTGCCGAACAGCGACCGGGGAGTGCCGTTGCGAAGCACGCTCACCGGCTGCAGCCACGAGCGCAGGGTGGCCTGGTCGACCGTCCACGGATGCTGGTTGTCGGCCGCACCCGGTTCGCGCGCGACCAGTTCGACGGTGGTGTAGTCGGAGATGCGCCACAACTGGCGTCCGGTCGCGCCCTTGACCAGCGGCGCGGTGCTCGACCTGCCGGTGGTGGAGTCGGCCTGGAAGGCCGCCGCGGCGAGCGACGTCAGGAGCATGGCGGAACCGAAGACGACGCGGGCGCCGACCGACAGGGAAGGTTTGCGAAAAGCCGCGATCGTCATCGAAAAGGTCTCCTGGTGTTGTTCGACGCTGGCGATGCCTTGGCGGCATGCTGCGCGTGCACTCTAACGCAGGAGACGGCCCCCTGCTGCAAGCCGCCTCAGAGAACGACTGGTTCCGGTTCCAATCGGATGCCGAAACGGCCGTAGACGCTCTCCTGGATCGCCTTGGCCAGCGTCACCACTTCGGCGCCGATCGCGTCGCCGCGATTGACCAGCACCAGGGCCTGCTTCTCGTAGACGCCGGCGCGCCCGATCGACTTGCCCTTCCAGCCGCAGGCGTCGATCAGCCAGCCCGCAGCGAGCTTGAACGTGCCGTCGGCCATCGGGTAGTGCACCACGTGCGGGTCGCGGCCGATGATGTCGCGGCACTGGTCCTCGCTGACGATCGGGTTCTTGAAGAAGCTGCCGGCGTTGCCGATCACCGCCGGATCCGGCAGCTTGGCGCGCCGGATGCCGCAGATCCAGTCGTGCACCTGGCGTGGCGAGGGCTCGGTGATGCCCGTCTCGGCGACCTTGCGTTCGAGTTCGAGATAGCCCAGCACCGGCTGCCACGGCCGCGGCAGCCGAAAGCGCACGCGCGTGATGATGGCCTTGCCCGCGAGCACGTGCTTGAACACGCTGTCGCGGTAGCCGAACAGGCACTGCGCGCGATCGAGCGTGATGCCCAGGCCGGTGACCAGATCGACGCCGTCGAGCGAATCGAAGCGGTCGACCAACTCCAGCCCATAGGCGCCGATGTTCTGCACCGGCGCCGCGCCGACCGTACCGGGAATCAGCGCCAGGTTCTCCAGGCCCGGCCAGCCCTGGTCCACCGTCTCGGTGACGACGTCGTGCCAGGTCAGGCCGGCGCCGGCCTCGACGATGAAGGCGTCGGGGCGCGTCTCCACCAAGCGCAGGCCGGCGACCTCCACTTTCAGCACGACCTCGTCGACGTCGCGCGTGAGCACCAGGTTGCTGCCGCCGCCCAGCACCAGCTTGGCCGCGCGTCCCACCTCGGGCGAGTCGAGCACGCGCCGCACGTCGGCATCGCTGCGGATGCGCGCAAGGCGGCGCGCGGTCGCGGGCAGGCCGAAGGTGTTCAAGGCCTTCAGCGGAACATCGGATTCGAGCCAGGGGGTCGAGGACATGGCAGAATTTTCGCAGGTCCCGCCTTACCCACCCTTCCAGCCCTCCGGATCCCCTCCATGCCCAGCTTCGACGTCCTCCTCGAACCCGAGATGCCCGCCATCAAGAACGCGGTCGAAAACACCAAGAAGGAGATCGGCACGCGCTTCGACTTCAAGGGCACCAGCGCCGCCGTCGAGCTCAAGGAGAAGGAAAAGGAGATCCAGCTGGTCGGCGACGGCGACTTCCAGATCGAGCAGATCAGCACTGTGCTGCTGGGCAAGCTGACCAAGCAGAACGTGCTGGTCAGCTTCCTGGACATGGATTCCAAGATCGAGAAGATCGGCGGCGACAAGGTGCGCCAGACCTACAAGATCAAGGCCGGGATCGACTCCACGCTGGCCAAGAAGATCGTCAATGCGATCAAGGAAGCCAAGCTCAAGGTGCAGGGCAGCATCCAGGGCGATACCGTGCGGGTCAACGGCAAGAACCGCGACGACCTGCAGGTGGGCATCGCCCTGCTGCGCAAGGAATTTCCGGATCAGCCGCTCAAGTACGACAACTTCCGCGACTGACCGGTCACTGCAAGCGCGCTCAGCCCGTGTCCTGCCGCTGGGCTGCCAGCGCCGCATACAGGCCGTCCAGGCCGTACGGCTTCATCAGCAGCTTGAACTCGCCGGGCACCATGCCCTGCAGGGCCTCCGAATAGCCGGTGGTCAGCACGATGGGCAGGCGGGGCTGCCGGCGCCGCATCTCGCGCGCCAGCTCCAGCCCGTTCATCCCGCCGGGCATCATCACGTCCGACACCACGAAGTCGACCGCCCGCGCATTCGCCAACGCGCCCAGCGCCGCGGCGGGCGTGGCGGCATGCAGCACGGAAAACCCCAGCTCGGTCAGCATCTCCAGCGTCAGCGCGGCCACCTCGGCATCGTCCTCCACGAGCAGCACCTGGCCATGCGGCGGCAACGCGGCGCGCGTGGCCGGTTCCTGCGCATCGACGGTCGCCGATGCCGGCTCGATCGCCGATCGGGGCAGCAGCAGCGTGACGACGGTGCCGATGCCGACCTCGCTCTCAAGGACGAGGCGGCCGCCGGACTGCTGCGCGAAGCCATACACCAGCGGCAGGCCCAGGCCCGAGCCCTTGCCCACGCCCTTGGTCGTGAAGAAGGGCTCGAGCACGCGCGCCAGCACATCCGGCGGCATGCCGCTGCCCGTATCGCGCACCGACAGCCGCACGAACTCCGCGGGCGAGCCGTCGTCCGCGGGTTCGAGCACGTTGCGCGCCTCGATGGTGATCGTCCCGCCTTGCGGCATCGCATCGCGTGCATTCACGCACAGGTTGAGCATGGCCAGCTCGAACTCGCCGGTGTCGATGACCACGGGCCACAGGCCGGGCATCAGCGACGTGCGGATCTGCACGTCGCCGCGCCCGGCGCGCGCAAACAACTCGCGCATCTCATCGAGGCAGGCGGCCAGATCGACGGCCTGCGGGTTGACCGGGCGGCGGCGCGCGAAGGACAGCAGCTGCTGGGTCAGGCCGCTGCCCCGTTCGACCGCGCGCCGCATGCTGGCCAGCACGCGCGCCCGCTGCTCGGGCACGCTGCTGCGCTCGAGCACCTGCACGCCGTTGGAGAACACGGCCAGCAGGTTGTTGAAATCATGCGCGACTCCGCCCGTCAGCTGCCCGAGCGATTCCATCTTCTGCGCCTGGCGCAGCGCCTCCTGCGCGCGCTGCAGGCGCTCCTGGTCGTCGACCCGCGCCGTCACGTCGTAGACGAACTGGTAGGCGCCGATGAGCCGCCCGGCGGCATCCCGCAGCACGCTGTAGCGCATCTCGTAGAAGCGGCGGTCGCGCTGGGGGTCGCCGAACTCGGCGACCTCGACAAACTCCTCGCCAGCCAGCGCGCGCGCCCAGACCGCCCTGACGGCGGCCAGGTGATCCGGCTGGTCGGCCAGCAGCTCCAGCATGTTGTCGCCGACGCGCGGCCGCGGGCCGAAGATGCGTTCGAATTCATCCGCGGCCGCCCGGTTGATCGCCAGCCAACGGTAGCTCTGGTCGACGACCTGGACGAAGGCGTCCGTGCCTTCGACGACATCGACCAGCACCTTGTGTTCCGCCACCGCCGCTACGACGCGGCGTTCCAGCGTTTCGTTGAGCTCGCGCAACTGGCGCTCCGCCAGCACGCGCCGTGTCGTCTCGGACACCGCGCAGAACATGCCCACGACCCTGGCGTCGTCGTCGCGCACCGGCGAGTACGAGAAGGTGAACCACGCCTGCTCGTCGTAGCCGCGGCGGTTCATGACCAACGGCAGGTCCTCGCGATAGGTCGTGGCGCCGCCAAGCGCGGCGTCGACCAGCGGACGGATGTCCGGCCAGATCTCGGCCCAGATCTCCTGGAACCGGCCACCGAGCGCGGCCGGATGCTTGCTGCCCAGGATCTCGGCGTACGCATCGTTGTACAGGAAGCCCAGCTCGTCGCCCCAGGCCACGAACATCGGGAACGAGGACTGCAGCAGCAGCGAGACGACCGTCTGCAGCGACCGGGGCCAGGACTGCGGCGAACCCAGTGGCGAGCGCGACCAGTCGTGGCTTCGCATCAGGGCGCCCACCTGGCCACCGCCCTGCAGGAAATCGTCCGACGTCGCCGGCCGCTTCATGCGATGCGCTTTTCTGAAAATGGCGCAGCAAGCATGCAAGCGCCCGGCCGCGGCCGGGCACGCCGCCGGCCGGGGGCGACCTGATCGCGCAATGCAGGGGACGGGGGCCACACGATGTTCAAGCGGGTTCTCCGGGGCTGGTCCGCGGCCAGGCAATGACGGGGTCGGGACAAGCGGGATTTTCTGCCAATCGCCGCGCCGCCTCGCCCCGGAGAGCGGAGCAACGTCGTGTCGGACAACCGGCAGCGCGGCCGTGGGCGGCGATGCCGCCACGCAGGGCCGGCGGTGCGTCGCAGGCCCTCGCCGGCCCGGCGCCGCACGTCCACGCACCTGGTGCCTGTC
>JBJMWF010000175.1:0-7226 GCA_045810265.1 Vitreoscilla sp.
ACGGCTGGGCGCTGTCGCGCTTCTCCGGCGCGTGGGTGGGCTTCAAGGCGCTCTCCGAAGTCGTCGAGTCGGGCATGACGGTCGATCTGGACGCGGTGCCGCTGGACTTCACGCAGCCGGTGGACTTCAGGCCCTCGCAGGACCTGCACGTGCGTGCGGTGGACCTGCCCTCGCTGGTGCTCGAATCGCGCCTGGCCGAGAAGCTGGCCGCGGTGCGTGCCTTCGCCAAGGTCAACTCGGTCGACAAGCACATCGTGGCGAGCCCCAACGCGACGCTTGGCATCGTGACCGTGGGCAAGGCGCACTTCGATTTCCTCGAGGTGCTGCGCCGCCTCGAGCTCGACCCCAACGCGCTGGCCGCGGCCGGCGTGCGCATCTACAAGGTCGGCCTGGTGTTCCCGCTCGAGCCCACGCGCATGGCGGAATTCGCGCAAGGTCTCGAAGAGATCCTGGTGATCGAGGAGAAGGCGCCGGTCGTCGAGCGCCAGCTCAAGGAACTGCTGTACGGCCTGCCCGACCTGCAGCGCCCGCGCATCGCCGGCAAGACCACGCCCGACGGCGCGCCGCTGCTGTCGTCGCTGGGCGAGCTGCGGCCGTCACGCATCATGGAGGTGGTGGCCGGCTGGTTGGCGCGCCTGAATCCGGCGCTCGATCGCACGCACCTGGTCACCGACTTCACGATGCCCTGCCTGCTGCACAATGAGGCCGACGCCACCAAGCGCCAGCCCTACTTCTGCTCGGGCTGCCCGCACAACACGTCCACGAAGGTGCCCGAGGGCTCGCGCGCGCTGGCCGGCATCGGCTGCCACTTCATGGCCAGCTGGATGGAACGCGAGACCAGCGGCCTGATCCAGATGGGTGCCGAGGGCGTCGACTGGGCCGCGCACTCGCGCTTCACCAACGAGAAGCACGTGTTCCAGAACCTGGGCGACGGCACCTACTACCACTCGGGGTATCTGGCGATCCGCCAGGCGATCGCGGCCAAGGCGACGATCACCTACAAGATCCTCTACAACGACGCGGTCGCGATGACCGGTGGCCAGCCGGTGGACGGGTCGCTGTCGGTGCCCGAGATCGCGCGCCAGGTCGAGGCCGAGGGCGCCAAGCGCGTGGTGATCGTCAGCGACGACATCACGCCGCACCGCGAGCACGCCAACCTGTTCCCGGCCGGCACCACCTTCCATCCGCGCGAGGAGCTCGACGCGGTGCAACGCGAGCTGCGCGAGGTCGAGGGTGTCACCATCCTCATCTACGACCAGACCTGCGCCGCCGAAAAGCGCCGCCGGCGCAAGAAGCAGGAATATCCGGATCCGCCGCAGCGCGTCTTCATCAACGAGGCCGTGTGCGAGGGCTGCGGCGACTGCGGCCAGGCGTCCAACTGCCTCAGCGTGATTCCGGTCGAGACCGACTGGGGGCGCAAGCGCCATATCGAGCAGAGCTCCTGCAACAAGGACTATTCCTGCCTCAACGGCTTCTGCCCGAGCTTCGTCACGGTGACCGGCGCAACGCTCAAGAAGCGCGTCGGCGCCGGCTTCGACGCCACGCGCCTGGCCGCCGAGATCGACAAGATCGGCCACCCCGCGCGGTGGCAGTGGACCGGCCCGTTCGACATGCTCGTGACCGGCGTCGGTGGCACCGGCGTCGTCACGGTGGGTGCATTGATCACGATGGCCGCCCACCTCGAAGGCAAGCAGGCCTCGGTGCTGGACTTCATGGGCTTCGCGCAGAAGGGCGGCGCGGTGCTGTCGTTCGTGCGCGTGGCGCCGACCGCCGACCAGCTCAACCAGGTGCGCATCGACACGCAGCAGGCCGATGTGCTGCTGGCGTGCGACATGGTGGTGGGCGCCTCCGACGACGCGCTGGCCACGGTCAAGAACGGGCGCACCGCGATCCTCGCGAACACGCACGAGATTGCCACCGCCGCCTTCGTGCGCAACCCCGACGCCACGATGCATGCCCCTGCGCTGATCGACAAGCTGCGCCACGCGGCCGGCGCCGACCGCGTGCAGCTGGTCGACGCGCAGGCCCTCGCGCAGGAGCTGATGGGCGACACGATGCCGTCCAACATCATCATGCTGGGCGCGTGCTGGCAGCGCGGCCTGGTGCCCGTCTCGCACGCCGCGCTGATGCGGGCGATCGAGCTGAACAGCGTGGCGGTCGACAACAACAAGACGGCCTTCGCCATCGGCCGCCTGGCCGTCACCGACCCGAGCGCGTTCAAGCGGATCATGGGCGTCGACCAGCCGGCGCAGGACACCTCAGCCGCGCTGTCGCTGTTCGGCCCGGGCGGCCTCGTCGAGCGCCGCGTCGAGTTCCTCACCGCCTACCAGGACGCCGCGCTGGCCGCGCGCTTCCGGTCGCTGGTCGAGGCGGTGCACGCGCGCGAACAGGCGCTGGGCACGGCCGGCGCGCCGCTGACCACCATCGTCGCGCAGCAGTTCTCGCGGCTGCTCGCGATCAAGGACGAATACGAGGTGGCACGCCTGTACACCGACGGCAGCTTCGAGCGCTCGCTGGCCGCGCAGTTCGATTCGATCGGCAAGCTGGAATTCCACATGGCCCCGCCGCTGCTCGCGCGCCCGGGCCCGAACGGCCGCCCGAAGAAGATGCGCATCGGCCCCTGGCTGATGCCCACGCTGCGCGTGCTGGCCAAGTTCAGGCGCCTGCGCGGCACCTGGGCCGACCCGTTCGGCCACACCGAGGAACGCAAGCTCGAACGCCAGCTCGCCGACGACTACGAGGCGATGCTGCGCACCGAGATCCTGCCGCTGCTCGATGCCGACAAGCACGTGCTGGCCCAGCAGATCGCCCGCGTGCCCGAACGCATCCGCGGCTACGGCCACGTCAAGCTGGGCAACCTGGCGACGGGCCGCGCGCAGTGGCGGGTGCTGCTGGACAAGTGGCACGGCCGCGGCGGCGATGCGGCGACCAAGCCGGGGCCGGCGGAGCGCGGGCGAGTGATCCCGATCAGCGTGGCATGAGCGTACGCCCGGCCGCCCGAAGGGAGCTCGCCACCGGAGCCGTCAGGCGGAGGGTAGCCGGATGAGACGGACGACGGGATAGCGGATCCGAACGACGGCGCGGCGCCTTGCCGCCGTGGCGTCGCGTCCGCAGAATTTGCGACTCCCACCCTCTTCCGATGAGCCGCGAATGACACCGCCGTCCAACGCTTCGTTCCTGCGCTGCGCCCTGCTGGCCGCCACCCTCGCCGTTGCCTCGACGTCCGCGTCGAGTGCGCCTGCCAAGCCGGTGCGCATCCAGCTGTTCGGCGATTCGACGCAGTGGGGCTACGACGGCAAGACGGAGCGGCCGGTGCCGCAGCCTCCGGCGGCGCTGCTGCAGTCGGCGATGGATGCCCGCTTCGGCGCCGGCGCGGTGATCGTCACCGAGCGCGCCGTTCCGGGCACGACCTGCGGACAACTGCTGGCGGGGACCGACGGACGCAATCGGCCCTGGCCCCGTGAGGTCGACGCCGACATCATCGTCGTCAACCACGCGCTGAACGACAGCAACGAGCATGTGCCGCTGGCCACGTACGAACGGCAGCTGGCCGCCCTGCATCCCACGGTCTTCGAGACACCGAACGCGATCACCGTGGACTGGCCGGCGCCGCCCTATGTGGCCACGATGCGCAAGGTGGCCGCACGACAGCACGCACCGGTCGCCGACGTCGACGCCTGGATGCGCGCGCGGCCGGACTGGAAGTCGCTGCTGTCGGACGACGGCCTGCACCCGACGCAGGCGGGCTACCGGGAGATCGTGCTCAAGGTGCTGATGCCGACGCTGGAGCCGCTGGTGGCCCGGGCGTTGAAGTCGAACGGAGCGCGCTGAAGGCCGAAGATCCGCGCGCCGAACCGCAGCCGGAGGGGTCTGGCATCTCCTCGAATCGCACTGTCGCACCGCCGACGGCTGATCCGCTGGCCGCGATTCGAGGCAATGCCAGACCCCGGACTCGCTCGCGATCGGGGTCTGGCATTGCCTTCATCCGCGATGCCCGTCGGCTCTTTGATTGGCGCTTCGGCGCGGATGAAGGAGATGCCAGCCCCCTCGGCCCCCATGCGCTCAGGCGTCGTCCCAACGAAAGACGAACGACGCCCGCGCCCGCGACGCCTCGATCAGCCGCGCATTCGGCTCGTCGGTGCTTGCCACCCACGAGGCCGCATCCTCGGCGCTGCGGCCGAATTGCTGGTGTCGCTGGGTCAGGCGATCGACGCGCAGGGAATCGTCCACATCGACGTACCAGATCTCGTCGAGCAGATCCTTGACCTGCGCCCACGGGCCTTCGTCGAGCAGCAGGTAATTGCCCTCGGTGATGACCAGCTGCGTGCGCGCATGGACGGGAATCGCGTTGGCGATCGGCTCTTCGATCTCGCGCCGGAACTCGGGCGCATAGACGATTTCGTCGTCAGCTTGCACTAGCAGGCGACGCAGCAGTGCGACGTAGCCCGCGGAGTCGAAGGTGTCGGGCGCGCCCTTGCGCGCACGCCGGCCCAGGCGCTCGAGTTCGATGTTGGCCAGGTGAAAGCCGTCCATCGGCACCACCTGGGCGACGGCCGCGAACTCCGCCTGCAGCGCCGCGGCCAGCGTCGACTTGCCGGCGCCCGGCGGGCCGACCAGCCCCAGCAGCGCGCGGCCGCTGCGCTGGATCAGCTCGCGCGCGCGAATGCGGGCGCTCGCAGGGAGTTCGGGCAAGGCGGGAAGTGCGGATTCGCTCATCCCCGCATCGTACTCACCAGAGGCGCAAGCGGTCCGCGGGGGCTTTCCACATCCTGTCGCCCGGCTTGGTGTGGAACGCGTCGTGGTACGCGTCGGCGTTGATGGTCGCGCCGTCCGCGCGGAACTGGCCCGGCGAGTGCGGATCGATCGTCAGCAGCTGCAGCGCCCGTTCATCCCGCACCTTGGAGCGCCACACCTGCGCGAAGCCGTAGATGAAGCGCTGTTCGCCCGTGAGGCCGTCGATCACCGGCGCCGGCTTGCCGTTCAGCGACAGCTTCCAGGCCTTGTAGGCGATCTGCAGGCCCGACAGGTCGGCGATGTTCTCGCCCAGCGTCAGCTTGCCGTTCAGGTGCTGGCCCGGGATCGGCGAGTAGGCCTCGTATTGCGCCACCAGGCGGCTGGTGACGGCCTCGAAGGCCTTGCGATCCTCGTCCGTCCACCAGTTGCGCAGGCGGCCGTCGCCATCGAGCTGGCTGCCCTTGTCGTCGAAGCCGTGGCTGATCTCGTGGCCGATCACCGCGCCGATGGCGCCGTAGTTGACCGCGTCGTCGGCCGCCACGTTGAAGAACGGCGGCTGCAGGATGGCGGCGGGGAAGACGATCTCGTTCTTGTTGCCGCTGTAGTACGCGTTGATCGTCTGCGGCGTCATGCCCCACTCGCCGCGGTCGACCTTGCCGCCGGTGCGCACGATCTCGCGGTGGTAGTCGAACGCATCGGCGCGATCCGCGTTGCCCAATGCGTCGCCCGGGCGCACGACCAGCGCCGAGTAGTCGCGCCAGACATCGGGATAGCCGATCTTGACGCCGTACTTGGACAGCTTCAGGTGCGCCTCCTTCTTGGTCGCCGGCGACATCCATGTCAGGCCGTCGATCGACGTCGAATAGGTCTTGAGCAGGTTGGCCACGAGCGCCTGCATGCGCGCGCGGTACGCGGGCGGGAAATACTTGCCAACATAGAGCTGGCCGACCGCTTCGCCCAGCGCCCCGTTGGTGCGCGCGACGGCCAGTTGCCAGCGCGGCTGCTGCTGCTTGACGCCGGCGATGGCGACGTCGTGGAACTGGTAGCTGGCCTCGCGGAAGGCCGCGGGCAGCATCATCGCGGCCTCGTCCAGGCGACAGGCCTTCAGGTACAGCTTCCAGGTGTCCAGCGGCTCCGACTTCACCAGCCCGGCCAGCGCCGTCACGTAGTCCGGCTGGCGTACCACGATGATCTTGCCGGGTCGCAGTTGCGATTGCGCCTCGAACGTCGGCCAGTCGAAGCCGGGCGCCAGCGCCTCGAGCTGGGCCGGCGTCTTGGGGTTGTGGGCCAGCTTCGGGTCGCGCATCTTGTCGCGCGGCCATTGCACGGTGGCGATCTTCGTCTCGAGGGCGAGCACCGCGGCGGCGTGCGCGGCGCCATCGGTGTCGCCGGACAGCGTGAACAGCTTCGTCAGGTAGTCCGAATAGGCCGCGCGCGCCTTGGCGAAGCGTTCGTCGGCCTTGAGGTAGTAGTCGCGGTCGGGCAGGCCCAGGCCGCCCTGGTGCAGGTCGGCGATGTAGACGCCGGGGTCGTCCAGATCGGGATTGGAGCCGACGGCCAGCGGCGTGCGCACGACGCCTTGCCAGTGGCCCATCAGGCCGACCAGCATCCCGGTGTCCTTGACGCTGTCGACGTCCTTGAGCGAGGCGGTGACCGGAGCCAGGCCGGCCTTGTCGATCGCGGCCTCGTCGAGGTAGCTGTGGAAGAAGTCATTGACCTTCTGCGCGTTGCTGCCGTCCGCCGGATGCGTGGCGTCCAGCGCCTCGATCAGCCCGCGCACCTCGTGGTCGGTGCGATCGCGCAGCTCGTAGAACGCGCCCCAGGCCGACTTGTCGGCCGGGATCTCGGTGTTCTTGACCCAGGTGCCGTTGGTGGCCAGGTACAGGTCGTCCTGCGGGCGCACGGACGGGTCCATGCCGTAGCGATCGACACCCGAGCCCAGTTCCTGGGTCGCGGTGGTCGTCGCGGTGGTGGTGGTCTCGACCGTCTTGGTCGTGGTGCCGGCTGTCTGCGCGTGGACGGAGGTCAAAGCCAGCAGCGCGGCGGCCGCAAGGGTCGCGCGGCGGAGGTTCGGATGGATCATGAAAGTGCCTTGTTGGTCAACGAAGGAAGTCAGTGCGGAATGAGAAAGGGCCGCGCATTCGGCGCAGCCCCTTGGAAGATCATGCGGGTTTCAAGGAGAACGTCTCCAGCGTGCTCACCACAGCCGAATGCGGTCGGCAGGTGCCTTCCACATCTTGTCACCCGGTTTGGTCTCGAACGCCTCGTGGAAGCCATCGCTGTTGATCGAGGCGCCGTCCGCGCGGAACTGCGGCGGCGAGTGCGGATTGGTCGTGACGAGATGGAGCATCGCCTCGTCGCGATCCTTTTCGCGCCAGGCCTGCGAAAAGCCGTAGTAGAAGCGCTGCTCGCCGGTCAGGCCGTCGATCACCGGCGACGGCTTTCCGCCGAGCGAGATCTTCCAGGCCTTGTAGGCGATCTGCAGGCCCGAC
>JBJMWF010000176.1:0-10202 GCA_045810265.1 Vitreoscilla sp.
AGACGCAGATCACCAGCACGATCACGCCCTGGCTCTGCTCCTGCGTCGACCAGATGTTGACTGCCAGGTCCCAGATCGTCGGAACATAGAGCGCCAGCAGACCGAGCGCGCAGATCCACCACGGGATCGTCCGCGGCGCGGTCAATCGTTGAACGACGCTCATTGCCGGAGTCACAGCTCGTTCATGATCACGCCGGCGAGGCGCACTTGTCCGGCCTGCAGCGAACCGACGAGTTCCTGCAGGCGGGCGACCTTGTTGGCGTCCTTGCGCGTGACGACGAGCGCCGAGCCGCAGCGCGACGCGATCACGACCCCGTCGCTGCCGTAGCACGAGGCGGGCGTGTCGACGATGACGTGGTCGAACTTGATCGACACCTCGCGAAGCAGCATGCCGAAGGACGGCCCTTCGACCAGCTCCAGCGGGTTGGGCGGCTGCACGCCGACGGGGATCACGTACAGGTTCGGAATGCCCGGCACCGTCTTGACGATGCCCTTGCCGCCGCGTCCGGACAACACGCCCGACAGGCCCGCGCCGCCGGTCACGCCGAACACCTGGTCCATGCGCGCACCGCGCATGTCGGCATCGATCACGACGACCTTGCCACCCAGCTGGGCCAGCGCGACCGCCAGGTTGGCGCAGAAGAAGGTCTTGCCGTCGCCGCTATCCGGGCTGCACACCGCCAGGGGCCGGCGCTGGCCCTTGTTTTCGTTCTGCGTGCGCATCAGGATCTGGCTGCGGATGGCGCGGAAGGCCTCGGCCTGGTGTCCGAAGGGCTGGTTCAGCATCACGAGTTCCGGGGCTGCCTTGCGGGTTTCCTCGTCGGCATAGGCGTACTTGAACTGCTGCGCCAGCGCCTGCAGCACGTCCTCGGTATCGGCCAGGCCCAGCGCGATGGCGGCCTCGCCGAAACGAAGATCGTTCTCGCGCTGATAGCGGCCGATGCGGTCCAGGTCATCCGCCGACAGGTTGCGGGCGTCCTGGATCAGCTCGCCGATCGCCCGGGTCTTGGTGCCGGTCTCGTTGCTCTGACCCTCGCCGATCGAGAGGTCAGCCGTTTCCATCTTGGCGTTCATGCTTGCCCTTTGTCAGGTGCCGGGAGTCGGCGTCCTGAGACGACACGATCCTGGATCATGGCCATCTGGCCCTTCAGGCGACGATTCATGTTGGGGCTCGGCATGATGCCGATCACCGGCAGGCCGAGGAAGTCGAACGCGTCAGACGTCGTGCGGATGCGCTTGTCCATCTGCTCGAGCAGCAGTGCGGTCGCCAATCCGAGGCCCAGCGCGCCGATGAGCCCCATCAGCAGCACCGGCACCAGCTTGGGCGACGAGGGCGTCGACGGCGTCGTCGCCTGGCTGATGACCGTCGCGTTGCTCTGCCGGTTCTGGCTCTCCAGGTTGGTCTGGCTGGCGCGGTTGTAGACGAGGTCGTACGAGCGCTGGGCGTTGTCGACGTCGCGCTGCAGCACGGCGACCTGGTCGCGCGTTTCCTTCAGCGCGAGCACCTTGGCGCGCTGCGCATCCACGGCGCTCTGGATCTCGGCCTCGCGGGCACGGCCCACGCGGGCATCGATGCCGATCGAGCCGGTGACGTCGCTGGTGGCGCGGGCCAGCTTGGCCCTCAGCGCCGAGACCGCGGCGCGCGCTTCCTGCACTTGGGGATGCCTGTCGCCATAGCGCGAAGAAAGCTCCTGCAGCTTGAGCTCGGCCTGCGAGAGATCGTTCTTCAGGCCGCTGACCGTGCCGTTGGCCAGCACCTCGCCCAGTTGTCCGGAGCTGCCGATCGCGCCCTGCCGCGTGGAAGCATCGACGCGCGCCGTCTGGATCGCCACGAGCTCCTGCGTCAGGGCCGTCAGGCGGCTCATCTCGAGATCGAACTTGTCGTCGCTGCCGATGATGCCCTTCTCGCGCTGGAACGCCGAGAGCTTGTTCTGCGCCGTCTCCAGCGCCGTGCGCGCTTCCTTCTGCTGGTCGGTGAAGAACCCGCTGTACTGCTTGGCCGGATCGACGCGCAGCTCGATGGAGGTCTCGAGGTAGGCCTGCACGTAGGCATTGGCCACGGTGGCCGCGAAGCGGGGGTCCGCCGAGCGGTAGGAGATGTTGATCACGTTGCTGCCCGGCGTGATCACCTTCGGATCCAGCCCGGCCTCGATGAACTCCGTCAGCCACTCCTGGATCGTCAGGCCGCTCTTGGCGTTGGCCCAGGCCGAGCGCATGTCGGCCAGGTCGGCCAGCTTCAGGTTCTGGGCAACGCGCTGCGCGACCCGATCACTGCGCAGGATCTCGATCTGCGTGTTGATCTGCGACGGCGTGGCGCCGCCATAGAGCATCGAGCTGACCGGATCAGGCTTGAAGTCGACCAGCAGCGAGGCCGTGGCGGTGTAGACCCGTGTCGCGAACACCAGGTACAGGATCGTCGCGACGACCACGACCCCGAACACGATCACGGCGCTGAGCCAGCGCGCTCGAAGCACCGCCAGGAAATGGGACAGATTCATGACTGGTCTCCGCTGTCAGAACAGGCTCTCGCGGATGTAGACGACGTCCCCATCCTTGAGCGTGTCTTCCATCGATGGTTCGATCGACTGGGTCTTGCCGTCGGCCGTGTGGCGGGTCACCTTGATGCCCTTGAGCGTGCCGCGCGGGGTCGCGCCGCCGCCGGCGGCCACCGCCTGCATCAGCGTCATGCCGCGCTCCAGGCGCAGCGCGCCGGGGTGCTGGATCTCGCCGTACAGGTAGACCTGCGGGGCGCGGTCGACCCAGATGGTGTCGCCCGGGGCGACGACCATGTCTTCGGAGGCGCCGCTCGAGGAGAACAGGCGGGGCAAATCCACCTCGCGGCGGAACGGCCGGCCGTCGCGGGTACCCGTGACGACGATGGTGTCGGAGCCGGCGCCCGTGATGACCCCGCCTGCCAGCGACAGCACTTCGGTGATGCGCATGCCTGTCAGGTCGAGCGGATAGCGGCCCGGCTTGCCGACCTGGCCGAGCACGTTGACCTGATTGGCCCGAACCTGCGTCACCACGATGATGACCTGCGGATCCTTGACGAAGTCGCGGCGCTTGAGCTCGGAGGCGATGTGCTGTTCGGCCGCCGTCACCGTGAGGCCGGCCAACTGCACGCGTCCCAGCAGCGGATAGCTGATGGAGCCGCTTTCGTTGACGCGCGTCTCCATGCTGAGGTCAGGGCTCTGGTAGACCGTGATCCGGATCGTGTCGCCCGCGCCGATGCGCGACTGGTCGACATCGACGGGCCTGGCGGCGCCGGGCTTGGCCGGCGCCGCCGAGGCGGCCTGCGCCTGGGCGAGCGGCATGGCGATCATCGTGGCGGCGGACAGCGCCAGCGCGAGGCCGTGCACGAAGCGACGAGCGGCATTGAGCAAGAGAACGTTCGGCATGCTGTTTCCTTCCTACTTCCTAGAAGTGTCAGAGGTGGTCTGGGGCGGCAGGCGCACTTGCACCGACGAGGCCGGGTTTGACGGCAGGCTGACCCGCACACCCTGGGTCTGGGGCAGCGAGACTTGTACGCTGGAGCTCGTGGTGGTCGGCAGCGTGACCTGCACGCTCGACGAGGTGTTGCCCGCCGGCAGGGTCACGTGGGTGCCGCTCGGCGCCTGCAACTGCGCGGCGGCATCGATGTCGCGGGTCGTTCCGAGCGCCGGGCCGGAGGCCGCCAGCGCCTGATAGGCCGCGCTGTATTCGATCTTGGCGGAGCTGTGCAGAGCCGCCATGTTGGCCTCGGTCACCTTGCGGCGCGAATCGACCATCAGGAACTGGGCGATCGCCGGCCGGGCCTTGTCGAACGCGACCGGCGCCTGCGTGCTGGAGGCGACATAGGTGACGTGCACCTGGTTGCCGGCCGAGACCATCAGACCGTGGCCGTCCTGCACGTTGGCCAGCGCCTTCAGGGAATTGAGCGGGATGCGTTCGGCCGGCTGCGAGGTCTGCTGGGCGCGGAACGGCACGCCCTGCGCCTTGAACCAGGCCTCGATGTCGGCCGGCGACTTGCCCCCGTCGACCAGCGCCCGCAGCGCGGGGATCTTGTCCGCGGGCAACTGGGCCAGGTACTCCTGCAACGTGTAGATGCGGCGATGCGAGAACAGCGCGTCGTTGTCGTCGAAGTAGGCGTGTATCGCGGCATCGTTGGGCAGCGGCACGGTCTGGGCGGCCTGTTCG
This sequence comes from Vitreoscilla sp., assembly GCA_045810265.1. GTDB lineage: Bacteria > Pseudomonadota > Gammaproteobacteria > Burkholderiales > Burkholderiaceae_C > Scleromatobacter. Next base: position 4,177 of record JBJMWF010000176.1, read on the forward strand.
ACGTAAGCCCTGGCCAGCACCTCGCGGCGCGCGCCGTCCAGTGCCTGCTGGGCGCCCGGCTCCTTGTCCATCTTGACCTTCTCGGCCTTTTCCACGAGCAGTTGCTCGTCGATCAGCTGCTCGAGGATCTTGTGGCTGGCGGCATCCTGCTGCTCGGGGCGCAGGCCGCGCTCGCGTTGCAGCCGGTAGTTGATCTGGTGCACGGTGATCTCGGTGCCGTCCACGCGGGCCGCCGACTGCGTGGCGTCCTTCTTGTGGCCCGTGCACGCGGCAAGCAGCAGCACCGAAGCCACGGCCGTGGCTGTCAAGGTGGTGCGTCGCATCGTCGTGTTCCTGTTCGTCATGAAACCCCCTCTTCCGGCCCTGTCAGGCCTGTCCTCTGATCTACACCCGCCCGATCGGCTGGTAGTCGATGCCGGCGTCGCGCACCAGCTTCGGTTCGTACAGATTGCGGCCGTCGAAGATCACCGGCGTCTTCAACGTGCGCGCGATGCGGGCGAAGTCGGGACTGCGGAACTCCTTCCATTCGGTCACGATCGCCAGCGCGTCGGCACCAACCAGAGCCGCATCCGGGTTCTCCGCGTAGTCGATTCGCGGCTCGTCGCCGAAGACGCGGCGCGCCTCCGTCATCGCCACCGGGTCGTAGGCCGTGACCGCCGCGCCGCGCGCGAGCAGTTCGCCGATCAGCACGCGGGCGCTGGCCTCGCGCATGTCGTCGGTGTTGGGCTTGAACGCCAGGCCCCAGATCGCGAAACGCTTGCCGGCCAGGTCGTCGCCGAATCGGCGCACGATCTTTTCGACCAGCACCTGCTTCTGCGCGTCGTTGGCCGCCTCGACCGCCTGCAGCACCTTCAGGTCGCGCCCGGTTTCCGAGGCGGTGCGGATCAGGGCCTTGACGTCCTTCGGGAAGCAGGAGCCGCCATAGCCGCAGCCGGCATACAGGAAGTGGTAGCCGATGCGCGGATCCGAGCCGATGCCCTGGCGCACCAGCTCGATGTCCGCGCCCAGCGACTCGGCCAGCAGCGCCAGCTCGTTCATGAACGAGATGCGCGTGGCCAGCATCGCGTTGGCGGCGTACTTGGTCAGTTCGGCCGAACGCACGTCCATCACCACCAGCTTGTCGCGATTGCGCTGGAACGGTGCGTAGACCGAGCGCAGCAGGCTGATCGCGCGCTCGCCTTCGGCGCCCACGACGATGCGGTCGGGCTTCATGAAGTCTTCGACGGCCGCGCCTTCCTTGAGGAATTCGGGGTTCGATGCGACCGAGAATTCCAGCGTGACGCCGCGCGCATCGAGCTCCGCCTGGATGGCGGCCTTGACCTTGTCGGCCGTGCCCACGGGCACGGTGCTCTTGTCGATGACCAGCTTGTAGTCGGTCATCAGGCGGCCGATGTTGCGCGCGGCGGCCAGGACGTACTGCAGGTCGGCGGAGCCGTCTTCGTCGGGCGGCGTGCCCACGGCGATGAACTGCAGCGTGCCATGGGCCACGGCGGCGCCGACGTCGGTGGTGAACTGCAGGCGGCCGGCGGCGACGTTGCGCGCGACCACGCTGTCCAGGCCCGGCTCATGGATCGGGATGCCGCCGTTATTGAGCACGTCGATCTTGCGCGGGTCGAGGTCCAGGCAGAGGACATGGTTGCCCATTTCCGCCAGACATGCGCCGGAGACCAGGCCAACGTAGCCCGTGCCGATGACTGTGATTTTCATGAACCTGAACGCGAATAAAAAGTTAGCCGCCAGCCGAAGCCGCGGACGCGGGCGAAGACGGCAAGGTCATCGCGGCGTCCGGCAGAGCAGCGGACGCCGCAGGGGCAGGCGTCGTGCCTGGGGCGAACTTGCCCAGGTAGTCGATGCGTGCCTGCGCGCGCAGCGCCTTGGTTTCAGCCACCAGCGCCTCGCGCTTCTTCTGGTTCCAGAGGAACTGCTCGATGGCCGGCTGGGCCTGCGCCAGCGTGACCGGTTGCGGCCGGATTTCGACCAGCGTCAGCGCGGTCAGGCCCTGCGGCTGCGGAATCGCGATCGTCTGGCCGGCGGTCATTGTCGAAATCTTCGGCAACAACGGGCCCAGCGATTCGGCGGCCTGGGTCGTCTCGGTCACATTGACCGCCGTGGCCTTGGCCCTGAGCAGGTCGGCGACCGCCGCCGCGCCGCCGGCCGCCTGGGCGCTGGCCGCGAGCGGGCCGGCCTGGTCGGGCGTGACGCGGGCGTCGACCTTCTGGATCACGTAGGCGTTGCGCTGCGCGAAGTTGGCCGGATGGCCGTCGTAGTACTGCTTGATCTCGTCGGCCGAGGGCTTGGGCACCTTGGCCGCCAGCTGCTCCACGTAGTAGCGGGCGAGCGCATCCTTGCGGGCCGCCTCCATCGCCTGCAGCACGCCTGGATTGCGATCGAGCTTGTCCTTCTCCGCCTTCTGCACGGCCAGGCGCTGTTCGACCAATCCTTGCAGCACCTGGGACGGCTCGGGCGCCGATGCACCCGGGCGAGCCGCCATCACCTGCTTCGTCGTGAAGTCAAGCTGGTCCTGCGTGATCTTCTCGCCGTTGACCGTTGCCACCGTCGCCGAGGTGTCCTCGGACTTCCTGCCGCATGCGGTCAGCAGGAGCGCGACGCAAGCGAGCGTCGCCGACAACTTGAGAGCCGAGCGAATTTTCATTTTTGAGTCGAAGGGTTCTGCGAAGCCGACGAGGCGGCGTTGCTGGCCGCGGGAGCGGCGGGAAGAACGGGGGCGGAGGCCGGATGCGGCATCGAACCGTCACCGGCGGCAGTGGCCAGTGCCGCGAAGCGTCCCTGGTATTCCACCTTGGCGCCATCCCGCACGGTCTTCTGAAGGTTCATGATGACTTCGCGGCGCCCCTGGTTGGCCAGGAACTGCTCGATCGCGGGACGGGCGTCGGCCAGCGTCTTGGGCGCCGACGCGGCCGAGACCAGCGTGAGCGCCGAGACGCCGGACTGCGACGGCACCACGATGGACTGGCCTTCCTTCATCGCGGCCACCTTTTCGAGAATGACGGGCGGCAGTTGTTCCGCGGCGTCCTGCTCCTGCTTGGTGGTGTAGGCGAGCTTCTGCGACTTGAGCCAGTCGGTGAGTTCGGCCGAGGTCTTGAGCGACTGCACGTGCGCGTCGATCTCGGTACGGCGCTCGTCCGGTGCCTGGATGTCCAGGCGCTGCAGCGTGTAGACCTTGCGCTGCGCGAACAGCGCCGGGCGGCTGTCGTAGAACTTCTGCACCGCGTCATCGGCGGGCTTGGCGGCCGTCTCGGCGGCCGATTCGAGAAAGCGGCGCGCGAGGATGTCGCGGCGCGCCGAGTCGATCTGCGCGATGACCTTCGGATCCTTGTCAAGCTTGGCGGCGACCGCCTTCTGGGCGACGATCTGCTCGTCGATCAGCTGGTCGAGCACCTGCTTGGCCGCCGCGTCTCCGGCGTCCGGACGCATGCCGCGCTGCTTCAGGAGCGCGATCGCCAGTTGGGCGGCGGTCAGCTCGTCGCCGTTGACCTTGGCGACCACCTCGCTGCCGGTGGCATCGGCTGGCGCGAGATCCTTCTTCTGCCCGCAGGCGACCAGCAAGGTGGCGGCCGCGGCCGCCAGGGCGACGGCGCCGACACGGACGCGGCTGGTCATTGTTTCAGAACACATCATCGACGAAAGCCCTCTCACGGCCTGTGCGGCCCGGATTCTTGACGGGCGCTCGCAGACACGCCCACCCCGCCGCAGTGCGGCGAAACGGACGATTGTAGAGACTAACCTGCGTCAATCTCGCGACGGCCGCCCCGCGTGCATAAACGCGCGGCGGCAGCGTGCGGATCGTGAGAAAGTGCCGATTGGACGGCGCCTTGGCCGCTATTGGCCGAAGCGGGCCCGGAAGTCGGCGTAGGCGAGCGCGATTCCCTGCCTGAGGTCGACGCGGTGCTTCCAGCCCAGGGCGTGCAGGCGGCCGACATCCAGCAGCTTGCGCGGCGTGCCATCCGGCTTGCTGGCATCGAAGACGATGCGGCCCTTGAAGCCGATCACGTCCATCACCGTCTCGGCGAGCTCGCGGATCGTCACGTCCTGGCCGGTGCCGATGTTGACCAGGGGCCCGTCGTAGCCCTGCTCCATCATGTGGACGCAGGCGTCGGCGAGGTCGTCGACGTAGAGGAACTCGCGCATCGGCGTGCCCGAACCCCAGACCACGTACTCGGCGTCGCCGCGCAGCTTGGCCTCGTGCGCCTTGCGGATCAGGGCCGGCAGCACATGGCTGGTCTGCAGGTCGTAGTTGTCGTTGGGCCCGTACAGGTTCGTGGGCATCGCGCTGACGTACTGGCGGCCGTACTGGTCGTTGTAGGCCTCGCACATCTTCACGCCGGCGATCTTGGCGATGGCGTACGGCTCGTTGGTGGGCTCCAGCGGGCCGGTGAGCAGGGAATCCTCGCGGATCGGCTGCGACGCCAGCTTGGGATAGATGCAGCTGGAGCCCAGGAACATCAGGCGCTGCACGCCGGCCTCGTGGGCACCGGCGATGAGGTTGTCGGCGATGACAAGGTTCTCGTGCAGGAACTGCGCGCGATAGGTGTTGTTGGCGTGGATGCCGCCCACCTTGGCCGCCGCGATGAAGATGTACGCAGGCTGGGTGCGCTGCAGGTAGGCGCGCGTCAGGGCGCCGTCCTGCAGGTCGAGTTCCGCGCGCAGCGGGGCGAGCACGCGGGTGTAGCCGGCCGACGTCAGCCGCCGCACCAGCGCCGAGCCCACCATGCCGCGGGCGCCGGCAACCAGGATGGCCTCGGCCTTGCCGGGCACCTTGGCCTTCTCACTCATGGTGGCTGAAGGTCTGGAACCCGGCCATGCTGACCATCGCATCGCGTCGCGCGGTCACGTAGTCGGCGTCGATCATCTCGGCGACCAGCTCGGGCAGCGTCGTCGTCGGCGTCCAGCCCAGCTTTTCCTTGGCCTTGGTCGGATCGCCCAGCAGCGTCTCGACCTCGGTCGGACGGTAGTAGCGCGGATCGACGCGCACGATGACCTGGCCCGGCTTGCACTTGGCCTTGTCGCCGGTGACGGCCTCGACGATGCCGACCTCGTCGGCGCCCTGGCCCTCGAAGCGGACCGTCATGCCCAGGCGCTCGGCCGACATGCGCACGAAGTCGCGCACGCTGTATTGCACGCCGGTGGCGATGACGAAGTCCTCGGCCTGCTCCTGCTGCAGCATCAGCCACTGCATCTGCACGTAGTCGCGCGCATGGCCCCAGTCACGCAGTGCGCTCATGTTGCCCAGGTACAGCGAGTCCTGCAGGCCCAGCGCGATGCGGGCGACGGCGCGCGTGATCTTGCGCGTGACGAAGGTCTCGCCGCGCAGCGGGCTCTCGTGGTTGAACAGCACGCCGTTGCAGGCGTACATGCCGTAGGCCTCGCGGTAGTTGACCGTGATCCAGTACGCGTACAGCTTGGCGACCGCGTAGGGGCTGCGCGGGTAGAACGGGGTCGTCTCCTTCTGCGGGATCTCCTGCACCAGGCCGTACAGCTCGGACGTCGACGCCTGGTAGAAGCGCGTCTTCTTTTCCAGGCCCAGGATGCGGATGGCCTCGAGCAGGCGCAGCGCGCCCAGGCCGTCGGCGTTGGCGGTGTATTCGGGCTCCTCGAAGCTGACCGCCACGTGGCTCTGCGCCGCGAGGTTGTAGATCTCGTCCGGCTGCACCTTCTGCACGATGCGCGTCAGGTTGGTCGAATCGGTCAGGTCGCCATAGTGCAGGACGAAGTCACGGTTGTTGACGTGCGGGTCCTGGTAGAGGTGGTCGATGCGATCGGTGTTGAAGGACGAAGCCCGGCGCTTGATGCCGTGGACTTCATAGCCCTTCTTCAGCAGGAACTCCGCCAGGTAGGCGCCGTCTTGCCCCGTGACGCCGGTGATGAGGGCTACTTTTTTGTTGGTCATGATTGATTGTGATCCTTGGGGAACCCTGCGATTCCCCCGAAAAGCAGGGCGTTAGACCCACACCCAGGGCAAAATATTGTCGCAGATGCGTCTGACCAGGCGCTTGATGCGCTGCTCG
>JBJMWF010000177.1:0-13128 GCA_045810265.1 Vitreoscilla sp.
ACCGGTCAACGCCGCGAGGGCTCGTTCGCGGCCTGCCAGTCGTGGATCACCAAGGTCGGCATCGCGCTGGGCGTCGGCTCCTCGGGCTGGATCCTGCAGTTCACCGGCTTCGACTCGAAGCTGCCGGCGCAGAGCGAACACGCGATCTTCATGATCCGCATCCTGCTCACCGGCATCCCCGTGCTGGGCCTGTTCATCGCCCTGCTGGTCGTGCTGCGCTTCCCGCTGACGGAGCGGCGCATGCACGACATCCGCACGCGCCTCGAAGCGCGCCGCGGCACGGTCTGAAGGCCCTCGCGTGAACTTCCCGACGCGCCGCGACGCGTTCAAGACCCTGCTGGCCGGCACGCTGGCAACCGGCGGCGGCACGCCCGCCACCGCGGCGAGCGCGGCGCCCGCATCCGGCCATGGCATCGAAGGCCAGCGCCGCGCCGACCGCGGCGACGGCACGTTCGTCAATCCGATCGTGCCCGGCGACCATCCGGATCCGACGGTGCTCAAGGACGGCGACGACTACTACATGACGTTCTCGTCGTTCTTCTCCTACCCCGGCATCGTGATCTGGCATTCGCGCGACCTCGTCAACTGGACGCCGATCGGACCGGCCCTGGACAAGCCGCTGGGCACGGTCTGGGCGATGGACCTGGTCAAGCACGGCGGCCGCTACTTCATCTACATCCCCGCCAATCCGGGCGACCGGCAGTCGATCTTCGTCATCCACGCCGACGACATCCGTGGGCCCTGGAGCGATCCGGTGGACCTGCACGTCCAAGGCTGCATCGACCCGGGCCACGCCGTGGGCGAGGACGGCAAGCGCTACCTGTTCTTCAACGGCGTGCGCCGCATCGGCCTGACGGACGACGGCCTGGCCACGGTGGGCGAGCTCGCGCACGTGTACGACCCGTGGCGCTATCCCGCCGACTGGGTGGTGGAGATGTTCGCGCCCGAAGGGCCGAAGATCTTTCGCCGCGGCGACTGGTTCTACCTGATGGCGGCCGTGGGCGGCACCTCGGGGCCGCCGACCAGCCACATGGTGATCGTGGCGCGCTCGCGCTCCATCCACGGCCCCTGGCAAGACTGCCCGCGCAATCCCATCGTGCGCACGCGCAGCGCCGACGAGCCCTGGTGGTCGCGCGGCCATGCGACGGCGATCGAAGGTCCGGCCGGCGACTGGTGGCTGGTCTACCACGGCTACGAGAACGGCTTTCGCACCCTCGGCCGCCAGACCCTGCTGGAGCCGCTGGACTGGACGCCTGACGGCTGGCCGCGCGCGGCGGGCGGCACGCTGTCCACGCCGCTGCGCAAGCCGGTGCCACGATCGACGGCGCCGGCGGGCATGGCGCTGTCCGACGATTTCTCGGCCGATCGCTTCGGCACGCAATGGACGTTCTTCAGCCCCGGCCCGGGCGAGATGGACCGCGTGCGCCACGAGCCGCATGCACTGGTCATCGCGGCCAAGGGCACGACACCCGCCGACGCGTCGCCATTGACGATGCTTGTCGGCGACCGTCGCTACGAAGCCGAGGTGACCTTGGAACCGGACGGCGGCGCACAGGCCGGCCTGACCCTGTTCTACAGCGAGCGCATGTACTGCGGGCTGGGCTTCGACGGCAGCACGATGTTCACCTACGGCTACGGCCAGGAGCAGCGCTGGATGCGCCAGCCGATCCCCGCGCGGCGCGTGCGGGTGCGCGTGACCAACCGCGACCACGTCGTCACCTTCCACTACGCGGCCGACGACGGCCCGTGGGTGCAGCACCCCTGGCAGATGGAGACCTCGGGCATGCACCACAACGTCTTCGGCGGATTCCTCAGCCTGAAGATCGCCCTGCACTGCGCCGGCTCCGGCCGCGCCCGCCTGCGCGATTTCGCGTACCGCGGACTTCCATCCTGAACCCACCCGGCCCGCCAACGTGTCCACGCCTTCGTCCTTGCGCTCTCCCCTGACCTGGGTTCCCTCGCTGTACCTCGCGATGGGCCTGCCCAACGTGACGGTGGGCGTGGTCGCCGCCATCATCTTCAAGAACCTGGGCGTCTCCAACGAGGACATCGCGCTCTATACCTCCCAGATGTACCTGCCCTGGGTGCTCAAGCCGCTGTGGTCGCCCCTGCTGGAGCCGTTCCGCACCAAGCGCTGGTGGGTGATCTCGATGGAGTTCGTCATGATGGCCTCGCTCGGCCTGGTGGCGTTCTGCCTGCCGCTGCCCGGCTTCTTCGCCGCCTCGCTGGCGTTCTTCTGGATCACCGGCTTCGCCTCCGCCACGCAGGACATCGTCGCCGACGGCGTCTTCATGACCACGATGCCGCTGCGCGACCAGGCACGCTACGCCGGCTTGCAGGGCATGTGCTGGAACCTGGGCGCGGTGATCGCCTCGGGCCTGCTGGTCTCGCTCACCGGCTGGCTGCACAAGGACGCGGGCTGGTCGTGGGTGCATTGCTGGATGGCCGTGATGGGCGGCACCGCGCTGGTGATGGGCGGCTTCGGCCTGTGGCACCTGCGGGTGCTGCCGCCGGGCGCGCCGTCGGCGCTGCAGGGCCAGGGCACGCGCGCCGCCTGGCCGGCGCTGCGCGAATCCTGGGTCACCTTCTTTCGCAAGCCGCACATCTGGACCATGCTGGCCGTGGTGTTCTTCTACCGCTTCGGCGAGGGATTCATCGAGAAGTTCGGGCCGCTGTTCATGCTCGATCCCCGCGATGCCGGCGGCCTGGGGCTGGACAACCAGGCACTCGGCGCCATCAACGGCACGGTCGGAACCATCGCCTTCATCGTCGGCGCCTTCCTCGGCGGCTTCGTCATCGCCCGCATGACGCTGCGGCGTTCGCTGTTCCTGCTGGCGCTCGTCCTGAACCTGCCGCACGTGACCTACTTCTACCTCAGTCACGCACTGCCCGACAACATCTACTGGATCGGCGCCATCGTCGCGATCGAGAAATTCGGCTTCGGCATGGGCTCGGTCGGGCAGATGCTCTACATGATGCAGCAGATCGCGCCGGGCCCGTTCAAGATGACGCACTACGCGTTCGCCACCGGCGTGATGGCGCTCACCAAGTGGGCCACCGGCTCGGTCAGCGGCTGGGTCTACGCCGCATTCGACCACCGCTATGCGCCCTACTTCGCATTCGTGCTGGTGGCGTCGATCCCGCCGCTGCTGCTCGCCTGGTTCGCGCCTTTCCCGCACGCCGAGCGGGACGACGCGACCACTTGAGAAGCGCAGGCCTCGACACCCTTCAGTCAGCCGCTTGCCGCCAGGCCGGCAGAAAGGCCTCGATCGCCACGGCAAGGCGCCGCGCGATCATCTCGTGGTCGGCCCTGGACGGGTGCCAGTCGCAGGCTTCCAGCGCGAGCTGGCCCAAGGCGAAGACCTCCGCGACCGGCATCCCCCGGGCCACCAGTTGCTCACGCACCCGCCGGATCGCCTGCTCCGCGGCGCCGTCGCCGGCATCCGAGGCGAGCAGCAGGAAACGGGCCGCGGGATGGCGTGCGTGCAGGGACTGCACGAAGTCGACATACCTCGCCTCGAAGGCCGCGGACAGGGCGTCGGCATCCTTCCACGGCTCGCCGGCGGCCACGGGCGTCGAGAAGTCGTTGGTGCCCAGGCCCACGACGATGAGCTGGGGCGTCCAGTCGGATTCGTCGGACGCGGGGCCGGCTTGCGCGCCGTCCGGCAACTGGCGTGCGTAGGCGGCCGGCAGTGTCTGGCCCGCGGCATTGGCGTAGTTGCGCACCATGCCGCGTCCCGAGAGCGCCATGACGCGGTAGTCGGCGTCGAAGTGCCGTGCCACCTGCGGGCCGAAGGCCAGCGAGTTGTCCGTCGTGCGCCAGACCTCGTCCTCGCCACAGGTGCGCCCGTTCGAGGCGGCGCCATACCCCACCGTGTAGGAGTCGCCGATGAATTCGATCGCCCGAGCGCGCGGCCGAGGCGCCAATGCGTCGGCAGGATCCGGTACGGCAAAGCCCCCGAAGTCCTGCACGCCGTCGCGGCTCTCGCTGACGATGTCCACGCGCACCCGGTGCTCGCCCGGCCCCAGCCCCCGGACGCGGAGGGTGCGCATCCCGGGCCGCAGAAGGTCGGCCACCTCGCGGCTGTCGACCCAGACGCGGGCGTGCTTCTCGCCGGAGCCCAGGTCGACATAGACCTTCGCACCGGAGAAACGCGCCTCGAAATACGTGCCGGGCCATTGATAGCGCCAGCCCGCCTCCCCCGGCAGTCGCTCGACCCGGCCGACCGGCCTGGCCACCAGTGCCGTGCTGTCGACCGGCCAGCTCGCGACCATGTCGACCTGCGGCGACCCAGCTTGGGCGAACAACGACATCGAACTCATCAGCAGAAGAACCGAGCCTTGTCGGAGACGGCGCACAGGCATGGGAACGATCCTCGCGCGTGGCGCAGTTGCGAATGCAGCGACCCCGGATGAAGACGCCAGCGCCAGGCGAAAAGCGCTGGCGCCCGCATCATTTTGCCGTCACCTTGAAATTCGACGAGCTGAAGTTCAGGCCGCCCGACGACGAGGTGATCTCGTAGCCGTACTGCACGTCACCGACCTCGAGATCGCCAACCCAGCCCAGGCCCTTCAGGTACTTGAGGATCGCCAGCACGTCGACCGCCGTGCTGTTGGTCTTGGAGGTGCGCAGGAACGAGTACACCATGTTGCTGCCGTTGTTGCCCCGGTAGACGTTCCACGTGCCGCCACCCACGCTCACGCCGGTGTACACGGGGATGGCGCAGCCGCCCGACGTCCAGTTGTACGAGATCGGCTTGACGTTGCCGCAGCCGGCCGACGTGCCCGTGTAGTTCAGCCAGAGCATGATCTCGTGCGCGTTGTTGCCCACCCAGACGTCGAAGGTCGACTCCCACGCCCCGCCCGACGGCGTGGTGGCCGTCCCGGTCGTCGACAGCGTGGTCAGCGAGCTGATGGTGCGATTGACGGTATAGCCGATGTGCGGATACGACTTGATGCCGCCGGTGTTGGGCTGGTCGGACCACACACCCCAGTCGGTATTCGAGTTGGCCCAGATCGTCTGGGGACCGACTGCCGTGTTGCTGCAAGGCGCCCAGACGTCGTTGTTGAACCCGTAGCTGCCGAAGCTCCAGGTCGCGAACAGGTTGGAGGCCGAGCACGACGACGTGGCCGGCGAACTGGCGGCCCAGGTTGCGGCCTGCGCGCTCGTGGTGGCGAGCGCCAGCGGGAGCAGGACAGCCGCGCAGAGTTTGTGGTGAAGTGAACGCATATGTCTCCAGATGAGTGGATGGTTGTGGAACAGCACGCAGCGGCCGTTCTGCGACGGCTCGCGGCGAACGAGACACACACATGGGCAGTGTTCTCGTCCGGCGCACAAACCATTCCATAGACGATGAATTTGTTCGAACATCGGGCTAACCCCCGGTGCCGAGGCACATCGACGAACACGCGCGCGCTGGCCGGAAATCCCCGGACCAGCCGGTCGGAAGCAACTTGAGGCTCGATCGCGAATTCGTGACCGGATATTCGATTGATCGTGGCTTGGTGATGACTCGGTCATGACGAGCCGTCGTCGGTTTCGTAGCCTCGTAGCGAGCGATTGCGGCCCATGTCGCCACGCGCCTGTCGTGCGCGTCATGTCCACATCTGGCGATGCATTGGCATACCTCTTGCGAGAAGTTCTGGCTCACGCAACGCGCTCCTTCCTCAACCCGACAAGCCTGCCAATGCTCAACCACTCCATCCGCCCGACACCCCGTTCATCGCTTGCAAGGGCGCTCACGGCATGCGCCGCCGCATTGGTCATCAGCGGATGCGGAGGCGACGACAGGCCTGCCCAGCCAGGCGCATTGGCTCCCGTGGCGGCACTGGCGGCTTCCGCCGGTGCGACCGGCGTGGTGGTGGCCGATGCGCCCCTGCCCCGGCCCACGACGGCGCCGTGCACCATTGCGCTGTACAGCGGCATGTCGTACAGCGGTTTCGACGCCCATCCGTTCACCTATGCAGGCTCGGCCGCGTGCCCGGGCCAGTTCGCCAAGGTGGTGCTCGAGGCCGATTTCTCGGTCGACGCGGGTCGTCAGTTCGACCGTACCGCGCTGATCTCGATCGGCGGCGTCAATCTCTATTTCGGCACCACGCAGGAGCCTTCCGCCACCGTGGCACCGAGTTGGCACGTCGAGCGCGATGTGACCGACTACGCCAATGCGCTGACCGCGGCGGCCACCGGCTACGTGCGACTGGACAACGTCGTCGACAGCACCTATACCGGCCTGCTGCACGGCTCGGCCAAGCTCGTGTTCTACCCGGCCGCGACGCCGGCCGATGCCGCCACTTCGCGCGTGGCCGACGTCGTGATTCCGTTCGCGGGCGACCTGGCGACCGGAGATCCGGCCAACCTGGCGACGTCCACCGATTCATTGCAACGCTCGCTGGCGCTGCCCAGGAACATCGTGCGCCTCTATCTGGACGTGCTGGCGGAGAGCCAGGGCGGCGACGAGTTCTGGTACACCTGCGTACCCGATGACCAGGCCAGCGCGCTGCAGAGCTGCGCAGGCGGCAGCTTCCGCGAGGTGCTGGTCTCGATCGACGGCCAGCCGGCCGGCCTGGCTCCCGTCGTCCCGCGTGTGTACACGGGAGGCATCGACCCCGGCCTGTGGCGTCCGACCCCGGGGGCCGAGACGCTTGCCTTCAATCCTTCGCGGATCGACCTCACGCCGTTCGCGGGCGCGCTGAGCGACGGCGCGTCGCACACGGTGGCGATCTCGGTCGAAGGTGCGCAGGATCATTTCGCCGTCGTCGGCAACCTGCTGGTGTACCGGGACATCGGAGCCGCCACGACAACCGGTGCCGTCAGCAGCAATACCTTGACGGGCGCCGCCCTGACCGCGCCCGTGACGACCAACGCCGTCGTCGTGGCTGCGGACGGCAGCGCGAGCGGTCCCCTGGGCGTGACGGCGACGCGCAGCTATGCGATCACCGGCTATGTCGACACATCCAAAGGGCGCGTGACGACGACGGTGCAGCAGGACCTGTCGTTCAGCAACCTGCAGACATTCCAGATCACCAGCGCCGTGTATTCGCAGACCGTGGCGCAGAAGACCAAGTCGACCGTCACCGTGTCGACCACCCGCGGAAGCGACAAGACGATCGACACGGTCTCGCTCAGCTACCCGCTCGACCTGGGCTATGTCTTCGACAACGACGCCAACACCCAGAACAGCACCGTCGCCCAGGATTTCACCAACGTCGTGTCGCGAACGGTCAATGGACAGGGCGTGTTCTCGAGTTCCTTCGAGGACGCCCTCAGCTCGCAATCCGGCCTCGTCTTCAGCAACACCGGCGCGCCGACGCAGCATGTCAACCAGCAGGGCACGCAGTCCCTGAGCTATACGGACAGCATCGGCAGCTGCTACAAGCGCAGCATCGCAACGGCGTTGAATGCGCTCACGTCGATCGTGGATGGCACCGCATGCCCGAACGGCAACGTCCTGAACTGGCTCGCGCAACCCGACGGCGCACCAGCGCAGGGCTTGCTCGAGCAGTTGTCGACGCGCTGAGGACGCTAGCCGGCCCCGTACGGATCCGGCACTCGCGGCCAGTATTCGAGCGAGCGCACCCGGTAGTCGAAGGTCGCGAAGTCCAGCGACAGCGCGCCGGGCGTCGACACGTACAGCACTTCCGAGGCGAGCGGCGCGAACTGCGCGTGGAAGTGCTGCGTGGACTTGACGATGACGGCGCGCTTGTCCTGCAAGGTGATGCCGATGCCGGTGAAGGCGTCGGTGCCGTAGACCTGGCTGCGCAGCGAGGCCAGCAGCAGGTGCACGCCGTTGGCCGCTTCGACCCAGACGCAGGCGCCCAGCGATTCCCGGCCGCCCATCGCGTTCTGGCCGTGCTCGTCCTTGACCGCGCGCACCGTCACACGCACGTCCACCGGATCGCCGGAGCTCGGGCTGCACTTGCCGCCCACCCGCAGATCGATGACCGCGCCGACGCCGGCGTCGCGGCAGATCTGGATCGCGCCCAGGTCCCAGAACGCGCCGATCGCCACATCGCCGATGCCGCGCTGCAGGATCGCGCGCAGGATGAACGTGCTGTCGCCGGGCGCGCCGCCGCCGGGGTTGTCGGCCACGTCCCCGATCACCACCGGCGCGCCGGTGCCGTGCTGGACGCGGTCGAGCGCGGCAGCGATGTCCAGGTGCGGCGTGCGCGTCTGCTCGCGCAAGCCCCAGAATTCCCTGGCCAGTTGCTGGGCGAGCGAAAGTGCCTTGGCCTCGTCGCCATCGGCGATGACCCACAGCCTGGCGCCGCCGTCGGCCACGTCGGCCCACGGAAAGCCGTGGCCGAGCGAGACGGACAGCACGCCGTCGCGGCCCTCGAAGGATTGCATGCGCTCGACGAAGCCGCGCATCGGCTCGCGCGTGGTGTGCCAGATGCCGACCATGCGGCAGTCGACCGCCACCGTCACCGGCCGGATGCGGCCGGCGACGGTGTCCTGCAGAAGCTTCCACAGCTCGATCGCACGCGCCTCGCCATCGACGTGCGGGTATTCCTTGAAGCAGATGATGAGGTCGGCCGAGGTCCGCATCAGCTCCGTGAAGTGGCAGTGCAGGTCGAGTTCGACGCCGATGGGCACGCCCGGACCGACCACCTCGCGCAGGCGCGCCAGCAGGTCGCCCTCGCAGTCGTCGCAACCTTCGGCCACCATCGCGCCGTGCAGCATCAGTTGGACGGCATCGACCGGCAGCGCCGCGCGCAGGTCGGCGACGATCTCGTCGCGCAAGGCCTCGTGCACGGCGCGCACGGTGCGGCCAGCGGGTTGCGCGAAGGCGCAGAGACTTTCGACGACCTGGTGGCCGTCCTTTTCCATCATGTCGCGCATCATCTTCAGGATGGCGCCCGACTGCTGCGGATCGCGCGTGCTGGCGTCGCCGTGGTAGATGCCGTACTGCTCGAAGCCGCCGCGCCCGGTCGGGAAGGTGCAGAACGTGTTGGTCTCGGTGACCAGCTGGGCAATGAAGATCTTCATGCCGCCCTCAGATGCGCTCGCGGGCGGCGCGCAGCGCCGCGACGAAGGACAGCGTCCCCAGCACGCTGGTGGCCAGGCCGACCACTGTCAGCGAAAGCGCGATGTCCGCATGGCCGTCGCCGGCGTGCGCGCCGAAGCTCACCAGCAGCGGTGCGATGCCGTACGCCGTCATGCCGATGGCCGCGACCAGCACGCAGACGAAGGTGCCGCGCAACTCGTTGGGCAGCACCACCATCACCGACGAGATCGCCGCGATGCTGACCCAGGCGCCGCAGGTCAGGAACAATCCCATCGCCCACGCGAACATGGCCACGTTGGGCATGACCGGATAGAACGCGGCCGGAACGGCCAGCGCGGCGCCCATCAACGCGCCCAGCAGCGCGCCGGCGCGGCCGCCGCGGCGCTGGCCCCAGTCCGCCATCCAGCCGCCGAGCACGGCGCCCAGGATGTTGGCGACCAGGTTCAGCAGGCCGAGCCAGGCGCCGAAGTCCTCCGGCTTCTGGTGGAAGTTGCGCGTCAGCACTGGCACCGCCCAGATCGCGGCGGCGGCATCGGCCATGCCCACCGTGACCATCCCGCCGGCCAGCGGCAGCAGGAACCGTCGATACGACGACAGCTCGCGCAGGGCCGCACGCAGGCTGCTGTTCGATGCGGCGCCAACCTCGCGACGGTCGGGCTCGCGCAGGAACAGCAGCGGCACGGTCGCCGCGAGCACCACGGCCGCGGCCGCTGACAGGACCAGACGCCATGGCGCCATCGAGGAGACCACGCCAACCGACGCCAGTCCGGCCGGCAGCCATTTGAGCAACGGGCCGGCCATCGCGTAGCCCAGGCTGCCGCCGAGCGCCTGTCCGACCGAGACGAGCGTGATCATGCGGCCGCGCTCGCTTGCCTCGGTCAGGTCCGCCACCAGCGACAACGCGGTCGGCTGCGCCGCGATGACGGCCGCCCCGACCAGCATGCGTGCGACGAAGGCCGCCGCGAAGCCGGGCGCGAAGGCCATCATGACGCTGCCCAGGGCACAGGCCAGCGCAAGCACGACCAGCAGCCCCGCGCGATTGGTGCGGTCGACCAGGCGGCCGAGCGGGATCGACATCAAGGTCGTCGGCAACGCGATCGCCATGCCCTGCAGCAGCGCGACGTGGTTGTCGTCCAGGCCGAGGTCGGCCTTGACCAGCTCCTGCATCGGACTGAGCACGTAGCGCGCCGCGGAACCCGAGAGCACCGCCAGCGTGACCAGCAGGATGGCTGCGTGGCGCAAGCCCGCGCGGGGCGCGGCGGTCGAGGCCGAGGCGGTCACGCTCAGAACGACGTCGACAGCGTCGCGCCGATGGTGCGCGGCTGGGCCACCGTGGCGTGCAGCGGGCTGCCGAACGCGACGAGCGCGGAGTCGGCGCCCAGGATCGCGCGCTTGTCGAACACGTTGCGCACGTACAGGCCGAGGTCGACCTTGCCCAGCGTCACGCCGCCCTGCAGGTCGGTCAGCGTGTAGCTGGGCATCTTGAAGTTCGGCTGCGAGGACTCGGCGCTGTCGAAGCCCGAGTTGCGCTCGCCGACGTAGCGCAGGCTGACACCCGCGTAGGCTGGATGCGCCGCCAGCGCGAAGTTGCCGGTCGCGCCCACGGTGCCCGAAAAGCGCGCGGAGTTCGGCAGCCGCGACCCCGACGGGCCCAGGGCCGGTGCGTCCTCGGTCAGCTTGGCGTCGATCGCGGACAGGCTGGCATCGAGCGTCCAGGCGGGCGTCACCCGATAGCGCGTGAACACCTCGGCGCCCCTGACGCGCGCACGTCCAGCGTTGGCGATGATGGTGCCCGAGCCGATCGCCAGCGGCTGCTGGATGCCCTTCCACTCGATGTCGTAGAGCGCGGTCTCGATGGACAGGCGCTTGTCCAGCAGGTCGCCCTTGTAGCCAAGCTCATAACTCCAGAGCGAGTCGGACTTGAAGCTCAGCGGCGAGCCGGGGATGATGTTGCCGCCCGCGTCCAGTGCAGGCGGGTTCGGGCCGCCCGGACGATAGCCGCTGGCTGCGCGGAAGTAGACGTTGCTGACCGGCGTGAGCGCGTAGCGCACCGTGGCGAGGTAGGTCCTGGACGTCTCGGCCGAGCTGCCGGGCGGTCCGGGGACGTCGTTGGTGACGACGTCGTAGGCCTGCCGGTTGCGGGCGACGCGCAGGCCGCCCGTCAGCGACCAGTCCTTGGCCATGTTCCACGTCACGTCGCCGTAGGCTGCCAGTTCCTTGTAGGTGGAGGGCTGCGAGTCGGTGACGACGTCGATCTGCGAACCGTCCGACTCCAGCGTGCCGGCCAGCAACTGCGAGCCGCGGCCGGTTTCGCTGTCGAAGTAGAGGCCGCCCAGCCATTCCAGCGCGCCGGGCGCCGACGTCAGGCGGAACTCCTGCGTGTGCTTGCGCACGCCGGGATAGCTGTCGAGCCGCGAATCGGTGACGGGCGCGCCGACCGCGGCCGTCAGCGGGCCGTTGTAGAACGAGGCATCGAGGCGATTGCGCGACTTCTCCTGCTGCACCGACGTCACCGAGTTGATGCGCGCCCAGCCCATGTCGTACTCGATGTCTGCCGAGAGCAGGCCGATGTTGACGAGATAGGGTTCGCGGATGGCAAGCTGGCGCTTGAGGTCGCCCTCGGTGGGTTTGCCGGTCGCGATGTCGTAGTCGACGATGCTGTTGCCGCGCATGTTGATCGTCTGGTCGAGCGCGGTCAGGCGCAGGTGCAGCTTGGAGGTCGGCTCGACCAGCAGCGAGAAGCGCCCGCCGCTGGTGTCCCCTCTGTCGATGTTCTTGCCGCCGGCCGGCCCGACCGCGTCGACATAGCCGCCCTGGTGTTCGTGGAACAGCGCCACGCGCATGGCGGCGACGCCTTCCTTGAGCGGCACGTTGATAACGCCGCTCTCGACGCTGCCCACGCCGCCGCTCTTGATCGCGTTCGCGCCCAGCGTGATCTTGCCGGACAGCTCCGTCGTGTCGGGCTCGTTGGTGACGTACTTGAGCAGGCCGCCCATCGCGCCGGCGCCGTACAGCGTGCCCTGCGGGCCGCGCAGGACCTCGATGTGGTTCAGGTCCAGCAACGCCATGTCGAGCGCCATCGTCGAGCCGGCGGCGAACGCGCTGCTCGAGCCGAAGGGCACGTCGTCGACGTAGATGCCGACGGTGGCGATGGTCTGGTCGCCGGTCGTCACCCCGCGGATGCTCACCTGGCCTAGCCCCGGGCCGTTGGTGGTCTTGACGTCCACCCCCGGCAGGCCGCCGACGTAGTCGCTGAGCGTCGACGCCCCGGCGTGCTCGAGGCTTTCTGCGGACAGCGAGTTCACCTGCACGGGCACGTCGCGCGCCGGCTCGCGGCGGCGACTGGCGGTGACGGTCACGACTTGCGTGTCGGCCTGCGCCGGTTGCGAGGCCGCGCGAGCGGCGGGCCTGGCCGCATCCTGCGCCTGCGCCGCCAGGCTCATCGACGCCAGCACCGCGGACACGAGGGTCGCGCCGACGCTTGGCGCATGCAACCTGGTGGCTGGCTTCATGGGACGGCTCCGTTGGATCAGCTTCATGCTCGTGCTCCTTTGAATTTATACCAAGTAGAAACTAAAGATCCAAATCAGACAAGTGATGTCTTGTAGGTGGAAACGATCACCATAGCCGAGATGAAGTGGCCGCGATCTACCGCCAAGCATGGCGTACGAAGGGCTGGCAGCCGAGGACAGCCCGACAGCGCGCACCCCTCGTACGTGCAGCCGCGCGGCAGTCGTCAAGTCACGTCTCTGGCAGGTCTAACCCTAGGTTCGTTTTCTCCCTATTGGAAAACTTTTCTATTTGATTGACACTAGCCTCACTGACCCGACATGGACTCGCGCATGCACGATCACCGCCGCCTCTCTCGCCGACCAATGTCCGAAGCCCCGCAGGACCGCCAGCCATGAGCGACCACGCCATGCTCATCTGGGACAACCACGGCTGCCTGCCGCTGCGTCCGCACGACCTGTCGTTCCTGCCGGAGCTGGAACGCCATCGCGCCGCCGGCACGCATGTGCTGATGGTCAACGTCGGCTACGGGGCCGACGGCATCGAGCAGCACGTGCGCATGCTCGCCACCTTCCGCGCCTGGATCAGCGCCCACTCCGATCGCTTCCGCCTG